>NZ_CP016777.1:674009-1011014 GCF_002288225.1 Candidatus Planktophila dulcis | reverse complement strand
CATAGAGCGCATGTACCTCTAGGAATTCACCTTCATCAACAAGGGCCTGGATCAGGGATTTCATGTCATAAGGCTGGTTAGGACTATCAGGGATCAATGTGTTGAGGGCAGTATCGGATGCGCTCTTATCGAGAGTCTCAGTAGGAGGAAGAACCGGAGATCCATCCATATTATTTGATGGAAGATATGACAAGAGTGCTTTCACGTAGTCGATGGCATCAGCTTCAGAATCTGCCATGTAATGAGCATTTCCGGATTTGGTGCTGTGAGTGAATGCTCCACCGAGCTCTTCCATATCAACATCTTCACCCGTAACAGTCTTGATCACATCAGGACCAGTAATAAACATGTTTGAAGTCTCCTTCACCATAACGGTGAAGTCAGTCAGCGCTGGGGAATATGCAGATCCACCTGCGCATGGACCGAGGATGAGTGAAATCTGAGGAATGACACCTGATGAACGAGTGTTAAGGCGGAAGATTCTTCCGTAACCATTAAGTGAGGCAACGCCTTCTTGGATTCGAGCTCCACCTGAATCGTTAATTCCAATCAGTGGAATTCCTGACTTCAGCGCAAACTCAGCAATCTTTACAATCTTTTCTGCGTGTACTTCACCGAGTGATCCACCAAAGACTGTGAAGTCTTGTGAATAGAGTGCAATTGGTCGCCCATCTACTGTTGCAGTTCCGATGATTACTCCATCGCCATAGGGGCGGTTCTTCTCCATGCCAAAGTTCTGTGCGCGGTGGCGAGCAAACTCATCGATTTCTGTAAATGAATCAGGATCCACAAGCATCTCGATACGTTCGCGAGCGGTGCCCTTGCCCTTTGCATGCTGCTTCTCTTCTGCTCGGGCAGAACCAGCGTTGACAGCTTCATCAATTCTTTCGCGGAGGTCTTCGATTTTTCCCGCGGTAGTGTGCAGATCAGGGCTCATGAACATAAGGTACTAGTCGTGAGCACAGTTGCGCCAAGACCACCGCTTGATAGTTCGGTGATCTCAGAAAATATCTCGCGGTACTGGCGAGTAAGCGTGGTTGAAGTCACGGGTTCCACACAAGACGATATTGCTCAATTGGCCGCAGAAGAAAAAGCGCAGCATGGCGAAGTGATTGCAACGGAATATCAAAGTGCAGGACGTGGTCGACTCGATAGAAAATTTGATGCAGCTTCTTCATCTGCTCTCATGTTCTCTCTCTATGTAAAACCACAACGTGATAAATCTGATTGGTCATTTCTCACATTACTCACAGGACTGAGTGCGATCTTCGCACTCACAAAACTTAATCCAGGATTTACTCCGACTCTTAAATGGCCGAATGACATTGTGATCGGTGATGGCAAAGTTGGCGGAATCATTGCCCAAGTAAGTGGAGATGGAGTCATAATTGGAGTTGGAGTTAATGTTGGAATGACACAGGAAGAACTTCCTGTTGCGCATGCGACATCACTTGCACTCCATCAATTTCCAATTCTTGATCGCAATTTGATACTTGCCTCATTTCTAACCACCTTTGAAGAACTCTTTGAAAGGTGGCAATGCGGTGAAGATCTGCGCCATCTCTACTGCGAACGCTCATCAACCATGGGTCAGCAAGTTCGAATTGAACATCCTGATGGAAGCTATAAGACGGGCAAGGCCGTTGATGTCACGCTTACTGGCGAACTCATTCTGGAAGATGGTTCTCGAGTAACAGTGGGGGACATCGTTCATCTACGATAGCTTCCGTGAACGAAAGATTCCCCCGTGTTGGCGTTATAGGTGCAGGACAATTGGCACGGATGATGGTTGCGCCAGCTACCGCACTTGGAATTGATCTTCTTCTCTTTGCACAAAGCGCCGAAGATTCTGGTGCCCAGATCACCCATCACGTTGTTGGTGATTACACAGACTTGGAAGCTCTCAAGAAATTTGCAGTCTCATGCGATGTCATTACATTCGAACACGAGCTTGTGCCGCTATCGGTCATCAAAGGTCTTGAAGCAACGGGTGTAAAGGTTTATCCACCATCATCAGCATTTATCTATTCACAAGACAAGGCGCAGATGCGCGAGAAGCTCAGTTCATTCCCATCTCCAACCTGGAAAGTTGTTACATCAACTGCAGATATTGATCGCTATCCACTTATTGCAAAGGCAATTTCAGGTGGATATGACGGACGCGGAGTCTGGAAGATTAACTCCCAAGACGAGCTGGGCGAGGTGCTTAAGACAACGCCACAATTACTGATTGAAGAACTCATCTCATTTGATACCGAGATTGCTGTGATGGTCGCACGTTCACCTCATGGACAAGCAACATCATGGACGCCAACAGAGACTGTTCAAGAGGATGGAATCTGCACGATGACAATCTCTCCTGCCCAGAGTATTTCTGCCGAGCTAGCTGAAAAGGCGCAGAAGATTGCACTCGATATTGCACAAGAAGTTGGAGTTATTGGCGTTATGGCTGTGGAGATGTTTGTAAAAGGTGAACATCTTTATATCAATGAGCTGGCAATGCGCCCACATAACTCTGGCCATTGGACTATTGATGGCTCTGTGACAAGTCAGTTCGAACAACACTTGCGAGCAATTCTTGATCTCCCGCTTGGCGATCCTTCGATGACCGCCGACTTTGCAGTCATGGGAAATATCCTGGGTGGCGATAAGACGGATATGTATCGCCCATACCTGCATCTCATGGCGCGCAATCCAGACCTCAAATTTCATCACTACAAGAAGGAAGTTCGCGCTGGGCGCAAGATTGGCCATGTCACCGCAGTTGGTTCAGACCTCCTACAATTAACCACTGATGTGCAGCATGCACGTGACTACATGAGCGGAGTAATCGATGAGTGATCGTAAAGATGTCGCAATCATCATGGGCTCTGACTCTGATTGGCCAGTCATGGAGGAAGCTGCAAAGGCACTTGATTCATTTGGCATTAGCTATAGCGCTGATGTTGTCTCTGCTCATCGCATGCCAGAAGAGATGGTTGAGTTTGCAAAGAGCGCTGCACCAAAGGGTTACAGAGTAATCATTGCTGGCGCAGGGGGAGCAGCGCACCTTCCGGGGATGGTTGCAGCACTCACAACACTTCCTGTTATCGGAGTTCCCGTATCTCTTAAGAACTTGGACGGAATGGATTCACTTCTCTCCATCGTTCAAATGCCTGGTGGAATCCCAGTAGCAACTGTGGGAATTGATAATGCAAAAAATGCTGGAATTCTTGCGGCACGAATCATTGGATCATCAGATGCATCTGTATCAAAGAAGATTGAGGCTCAACTGTCTGAACTGACAGATGAGGCAAAAGCAAAAGGCGCTCAATTGAGCGCCCGTCGCAATACTAAAACTGGTTTCTAGTCAGTTCTTCCCAGTGCATGTACGCGCCAGCCAGCTGCGCGCCATTTATTGCGATCTAACATATTGCGACCGTCAATAAGGAATTTTGACTTTACTAGTTGACCAATGACTGAAGGATCGAGCTCGCGATATTCCTTCCATTCAGTAAGGTGCAAGATTGCATCTGCACCTTTAACTGCATCAACGACCTTCTCCTGGTAATCAAGATTAGGAAAGCGCTTGCGTGCAGGTTCGATGCCCTTAGGATCATGAACAACAACTTGTGCACCTGCTTCTTGAAGTTGTGCAGCGATATCAAGTGCCGGAGAGTCACGCACATCGTCACTGTCGGGCTTAAATGTTGCACCGAGAACAGCAATCTTGTATTGAGTAAGGTCATGAGATAAATCTGCACGCACTACATCGATAACACGCTGACGTGCACGAATGTTGATTGCATCAATTTCACGTAAGAATTCGAGAGCTTGATCTGCACCCAGTTCTTGAGCACGCGCCATAAATGCACGAATATCTTTAGGTAGGCAGCCTCCACCAAAACCAATACCTGCCTGCAAGAAGCGGCTTCCAATACGTGGGTCATAGCCAATTGCCTTAGCAAGGACAGTGACATCTCCTCCTGCTGCTTCACACACTTCAGCCATGGCATTGATAAATGAAATCTTTGTGGCAAGAAATGAGTTTGCAGCGACCTTGACGAGTTCAGCTGTTGGTAGATCTGCACGAATCCACGGAGTGCCAAGATCAATGATTGGCTTATAAACCTCTTTAAGAATCTCTTCAGCGCGATCATTGGCAACGCCAACAACCAAACGATTTGGAGTCAAAGTATCTTCAACAGCGAAACCTTCACGAAGGAACTCAGGGTTCCATGCAAGATCTGCTTGAGGAGCAGTCGTAGAAAGCTGATCGCGTAGCAATTGGGCCGTTCCAACTGGAACTGTGGACTTTCCCACAACGAGTGAACCTTCTTTAAGAAATGGTGCAATCGCTGCGACAGAAGACTTTACATAGGTTAGATCTGCAGCAAGCCCATCCTTACTCTGCGGTGTACCCACGCAGATGAAGTGAACATCAGCATCAGCAACAGCTGAGAAATCAGTTGTGAATGAGAGTCGACCGGTCTTCATCTCTGCAGCAAGCAGTGTGTCTAGCCCTGGCTCGTAGAAAGGGAGCTCGCCGTTAGACAGGAGATCAACCTTGCTCTGATCGGTATCGATACCAATTACTTCGAAACCGAGAGAGGACATACATGCCGCATGTGTTGCACCGAGGTAGCCGCAACCAATTACTGAAAGCTTCAGAGTCATAAGTGGCAGTCTATTGCAGAGCTATTTGAATTCCGAAAATTTGAGGCTATTTCGAGGGTGCACATGGATTATCAGCCGCTGTTTTACTCTTAAATTTGTCGATGATCACAGCATTTGTGGTTGCTTTAGCTGTTGGCTTGATCGTCTCAACGAGCACTTCATCGCCCCGGATACGAGTCCATAAATCATTTGAAAGCTCTTCATCCCAAATCACTACAGATCCAACTCCTGGATAGCTTCCGTTGGGATCTGAAAGTGGCACAGTCAATGTGCGGACACTGCTTGATGAGAGATTACGCATCTGCTTTGCAAGTGTAAGCAGGTCATTCTTATTCACGGATGAATCCATCTTCACTGTTGAAATGGTTGCGTTATAGAACCGAGTGAGTTTGATTGGGTTGAGTAGCACTCCGCTACTTGTTGCCTTGCGAAGCACTGCGCCCACAAATTGTTGTTGACGTTCCATGCGACCAATATCTCCGCGACCATCGAAATCACGTGTTCGAACATATTTGAGAGCTTCAATGCCATCGAGTACATGCGTGCCTGCAGCCATCACAAGGTGGCTCTTTGGGTCGTTGATGGCAACCTTAGAACAGACCTCAATGCCACCCAGTGCATCGACAACTCCCGTAAAGCCAGCAAAGCTGACTTCAACATAGTGATCAATCTTGAGGTTCGTTTTATCTTCAATAGTTTGAATCAATAGAGGTGCGCCACCAAATGCAAAGGCCGCATTGATTTTTCCAGGACGAGCCGGGATATCTCTTGTCCCATCTTGGCTTCGGTGAGCAGGGATTGTTACCAACGTGTCACGTGGAATTGAGACGATAAATGCAGCATCACGCGCTTTTGAAATATGAACAAGCAACATTGTGTCAGAACGCCCACCTGCTGCTACCGCCGTACTTCCTACACGCAGCGCTTTAATCTGCGCTTTAGTAAGTCCTTCACGGGTGTCAGAACCAACGACGAGGTAATTGAGGGCGCGCGAGGTTTTCTCCGGACGATCTTTGAGTGAACCGAAGACATCAATGCGTGAAATTTGCCCACTTACCTGACCCAATCCGAGCCATGAAAGGGATGCAATCAGGACAACACCCACAGAGAGTGATGTAATAATTCGAATTGCACGAGATGATTTCACATCCGTAGGGTACTTGGACGATAGCGTGGAGGGGTTATGGCGACACAGACTCCTGAGTTATTTGGCTCACCACACCCATCCATCAGCGTCATTCTTCCTGTTTTAAATGAAGAGGCACATCTCGAAGATGCAGTGCACTCAATTCTTTCTCAGGATTATCAGGGAAAGATTGAAGTAATTCTTGCAGTTGGACCTTCACATGATCGCACCTTAGAAATTGCTCAATCCATCTCACGCCGAGATTCACGAGTTGTCTTAGTTGATAATCCCAGTGGTCGCACAGCCGCAGGCCTGAATCTTGCGCTCAACAAATCTCAGAGTCCGGTAGTTGTTCGTGTGGATGGACATGCGCAAATTCCAAATGACTATCTCAGACTTATTGTTGAAATTCTGAATAAAACTGGGGCGGTCAACGTCGGTGGAGTCATGGCAGCTGTTGGCACCACACCGTTTGAGCGAGCAGTTGCAGGTGCAATGCGCAGCCCACTTGGAGTAGGCGCATCACGCTTTCACACAGGTGGAGAAGCTGGAGTTGTAGATACTGTCTATCTCGGTGCATTTAGACGAGAAGCACTCGTTGCTATCGGTGGATTCGATGAACGATTTACTCGTGCACAAGATTGGGAACTTAATTTTCGACTGCGTGAAAAAGGAGGCATCGTGTATTTCGATCCTCGCCTTCATGTGACATATCGACCGCGATCAACGGTGAGAGCACTTGCGAAACAATATTTTGAATATGGGCGTTGGCGCCGCGTTGTCTCTCGTCGACATAGCGGGACAATTAATTATCGCTACCTTGCTCCACCTTTTGCACTTGTTGGTTTCTCACTTTCCGTGATTGCAGGATTCTTTCTACCGATTCTCTTTATTCCAGCATGGATTTATCTTCTCTTTGTCCTTGCAGCATCGGTCAGAATTGCATCCTCCATTCGAGAATATTTCCTACTCCTGGCAGTGATTCCGACCATGCACTTCGCATGGGGAGCAGGATTTATCTCATCACCAAAGACTCTCGTCCCTTCATCTGAATAACGAGGTGGCTACTGCGGTAGCCTTTCGCACGTGGAGAAACCAGTAGTTGTTTACGAGCCATTCCGCGCGGGATTACCTCCCATGCGCGAGTACATGCGCTCACTCTGGAGCCGGCGCACCTTTATCGCCGAGTTTTCCCGCTCTGAACTTCGTGAGCAGAATTACGGTTCTATCTTCGGTCAGCTCTGGTTAGTTCTTAACCCTCTACTGCTCTCTGGCGTCTATTTCCTTTTGATCTATGTAATCGGAGGAAGTAGCGATGCAATTCGATTTGGCCACCTGACTGCCAGCCTCTTTCTCTTCTATCTCATTGCAAATAGCTTGACTGGGGGAGTGAAGGCAATTACTTCGGGTCAGCGTTTGATTCTCAACACTTCATTTCCTCGCATCATGCTGCCAATTTCTGCAACAGTCATTGCCCTCTTTAAATTTATTCCAACTCTCTTTGTTTTCGTCATCATCCATGCAGTAATCGGACTCCCATATTCATGGCAGATGTTGTGGGCGATACCAATTCTTCTGATTGCGCTCATCATGGCGCTGGGTATGGCTATTTTGATTTCATGCATCAATGTCTACTTCCGTGATATTTCAAGCATGCTTCCATACCTGACTCGAAGCCTTCTCTACTTATCACCGATTCTCTATGAGGCATCCAGTGTTTCTGATCGAATAAGAACTCTTGAGATTGCAAACCCAATCTTCTATTTACTTGATGCTTGGTCACGAGTTATCGTGCATGCCGAGGCACCCTCAATGAATGGCCTCTTACATGCAACCGCCTGGGCTCTCTTTATCTTCTTAACAGGAACTTATTTCTTCCTATCGAGGGAGCGTGATTTCGCTGTCCGACTATAACCACGAACATTCTCCCCACAGCATCGCTGTCTCGGTGAAAGATCTCGGCCTTACCTACACAACATCTATTGATAAGAAGCCAACTCTGAAAGCTCGTTTAAAAACTCTTGGACGAGGGAAAAAGCACACACGCATTGTCCGCGCACTTAATGATGTTTCAATCGATGTTCATTACGGAACAGTGCTTGGCATTATTGGTTCAAATGGTGCTGGTAAGTCCTCACTTATGCGTGTGATTTCAGGAATTGTTCCACCCACACAAGGCCGCGTGGAAGTGTTTGGAAGTGTCAGCACACTCCTTGCCTTAGGTGTTGGCTTTAATCCTTCAATGACTGGCCGCGATAATGTTTATTTAGGTGGGCTCGCCGCAGGTATGTCTCGTGAGGAAATTGATGCAAGCTTTGATTCCATTGCAGAGTTCTCTGAACTTGGAGAATCAATTGATGCACCAATGCGCACCTATTCATCAGGTATGTATGCGCGTCTAGCTTTTTCTGTAGCTGCTGTGGTTGAACCCGATATTTTGATTATCGATGAGGCGCTCAGCACGGGAGATGCGAAGTTTAAGGAGAAGAGCCTTAATCGCATTAAAGAGTTACGTACTGCAGATCGTGCACTCATCCTTGTTAGCCATGCGCTGGCAACTATTGAAGATATTTGTAATGAAGTGATCTGGCTTAATAAGGGCAAACTCATGATGCGAGGTAATCCATCGGATGTTATTGCCGCCTATCGTGAATTCGTAGATGCAAGAAAGAGCGCGTCATCTGATGAGGATGTATAAAGCCCTTCTTTTCTCACTTCTAACTTTTTCTCTCATTCCTACAGCTCAGGCAGAAACGCCGCAATCCTTTTCATTTACTGGTGCGGGCTATGGCCATGGTGTTGGCATGAGCCAGATGGGTGCACGAGCTCATGCACTAGCTGGCGAGAGTGCAACTACCATTCTTAATTTCTACTACAAAGATGTTGTGATTGCTCCAGCAGTTGATACACACACTGTGAGAGTCAATATTGGTCATCTGCTCCGCTCAGTCTCATTTGTCTCGGCAACACCAGATTCACTCATTCAAATCTATGCAGGTGAAGTAGTAGGTCCTACAGATATCGCACCCCTAGCAACTTTTTCTACACGGCAGAAAGCATCCTTCAGGCTCGATGCCAGTGGCGTTATCACTGGGCCAGTATCTGGAAAGAGCTTCACTATTCGATGGACTGGGCCCAATTCGGTCATCACTTTTTCTCAACCGGGCAGTGCTGTGAAGTATCGCTACGGGCAGATGCAGATGAAGGTAGTAAAAGGCGCAATCGAAGTAACTAACTCTCTGAGCATTCATGATGAATATTTATGGGGTATCAGTGAGATGTCATCTGCATGGCCAACAGCAGCACTTGAAGCGCAAGTGATTGCATCTCGCTCCTATGCTTTATCAAAGGTCAGTGTTCTCAAGCCATCGTGTGATTGCCACGTGTATTCACATATCGCAGATCAAAACTTTGTAGGATATTCAAAAGAGGCTGAGCCAAAGATTGGTGCGTTGTGGAAGGCCGCGGTTACTCGTACCAATATTGACTCATCAACTAGTTTGGTAATTCTTGCTAACGGCAAGCCCATACAGGCTTACTACTCATCATCATCTGGTGGCGCTACACAGACAACTCTTGATGCATGGGGACAGGCAACCTCCTATACCCAATCTGTGGCAGATCCAGCTGGCCTTGATCCCAAACTTAATCCTCGATTTGCCTCATGGAAGGCAAGTTCAACACAACATTTAGTTGCAGCAGCATTTCTACTTCCTGATGTTATTTCTCTGGAGATAATCTCACGCAATAGCGCAGGAGCAGTTACCTATATCAAAGGAACAAGCAGTAACGGATCCACAAAGTTACTGCGAGGAGATACCTTCAGAAGCCGTGCGAAGATTCCTTCGCCATATTTTCAGCTAGCGCAATAGATATCAATTAGCGTGAAGAACTGAGTTCAATCCGCCCCAGGTGCCGGTACGCATTACCGCTTCAAGTCCACCAGTAAGTGAGTTACGACGGAATAAAAGATTATTAGCACCAGAGAGAGTTCCAGCTTTTACGATCTCGCCATCAGGCAGCTTCACCTTTGCTGCAGCTGTGATGTATGTACCTGCTTCAATAACGCAGTTATCTCCGAGTGAGATTCCAAGTCCTGAATTAGCACCGAGAAGACACTTCTCACCGATTGAAATTACCTCTTTACCACCACCGCTGAGAGTGCCCATGATGGATGCACCGCCACCAACATCTGTTCCATCCCCAACAACCACTCCTGCTGAAATACGTCCTTCCACCATTGAAGTACCGAGAGTTCCAGCATTGAAGTTGATAAAGCCTTCATGCATCACAGTTGTACCAGAGGAAAGGTATGCACCGAGTCGAACGCGGTCTGCATCGGCAATACGAACCCCGGAAGGAATGACGTAATCAACCATGCGAGGGAATTTATCGACACTGAATACTGAGACATGTCCATGTTTAGCTTTGAGCTTTGCTCGTGTGGCTTCAAAACCATCGACTGCGCAAGCTCCAGCAGATGTCCAGACAACATTTGTCAGTAACCCAAAGATCCCTTCAAGGGATTGACCATGCGGCTTAACAAGTCGATGTGAAAGTAGGTGAAGTCGAAGATAAGCATCTTTTGCATCTTTTGGTGCAACGGTGAGATCAATTTCAATTGAGACTAATTCGCGTGTGACACCGCGCGCTTCATCGCTTCCGACCATCGAAGTCAGGGTTGCATCAGGTGTGCCAGCAAGTGCTCCTAAAGCAGGGGATGGAAACCACACATCGAGAACTGTTGAACCCGCAAGTGTTGCGATTCCATGGCCATGAGCTAAAGAAGACATGTTCTAAGCCTAACCCCTATCCTGTCCCTCATGCGCATTGCAGTATTTTGTTCCTCATCACCCACGATTGATAGCAAATTTATCGATTTGGCATTTGAACTTGGCGCTGGCATTGCACAAAGCGGCGCTGAACTCGTATCCGGCGGGGGCCATATCTCTGCAATGGGCGCCATCTCTCGAGGTGCTCGCAGTCAAGGTGGCCGGACAATTGGCATCATTCCTCAGAAACTTGTTGATATTGAATTTGCAGATCACGATAGCGATGAACTCATCGTTGTTGATTCCATGCGCACCCGAAAGGCGAAGATTGAAGATCTATCAGATGCCTTCATAACCCTTCCCGGTGGTCTTGGAACCCTTGAAGAACTCTTTGAGATTTGGGTTGGCCGCTATCTTAAGTTTCACGATAAGCCAGTCATCATTCTTGATCCACATGGTGTATTTCAACCACTTCATGCACTCGTTGAGCATCTTGAAAATGAGAATTTTGTGAAGCCAGGAATGCGCGATCTCTTGCATTGGACTACAACAGTTGAAGAAGCTGTTGCTATTGCTTACGGTAAAAAGTGAAAATGTCGAGTAACACGCTTTCGATTAGCCTGACCATTGATGCACCACGTGAAGTTGTGTGGAAGAAAATTGCAGATTGGAAATCACAAGGTGACTGGATGTTGCAGACAAAGGTATGGGTGACATCTAATCAAGTAGAGGGAGTGGGAACTTCAATTGCTGCTTTCACAGGACCACTACATAAGTTTTATCCACGTTTAAAATCTCTTGGACTTCTCGATCTCATGGTGGTGACACAGTGGCAACCTCCACACCGTTGCGATGTTGACCATGTTGGAAAGGTGTTAAAGGGAAGTGGATCATTTCAACTCAGTGAGATAAATGGCTCATCCACGCGATTTGACTGGTCAGAAACGATCGTGGCCCCTAAGGCGATATTTCTGCTTGCTGCTCCTTTTCTCTATGTAGGCGTGCGCATATCCCTGGCACGATTTGCTCGATCTTTTACCTAAGTCACCCTTTTCTTCGGTTTCTTTAAGAATCAAGCGAGTAACCTCTATTCCTATGAGCAGCTCAAGCAATCCTCAAACCCTTGCTGAACTGCTCGCATCTCTTCCTGAAGAAGAGCGAATCATTTTGACCTTGCATTACCTTCGATCTAAATCAAGTGGAGAGATTGCAACCTTGCTCTCTGTCCCAGAGCGCGCCGTTATTGTCGTTATTGAGTCTGGAAAGACGCGCCTAAAGGCGATATTGGGCCTCTAAAGCCCGCTATTGCCGATTTCACCCTCGGCTCATTCTGCGAGATACTTCTCCCCTCGACTTTCCCTGAGGAAAGTTTCCCCGCCCGAAGTCAGACCAACAAGGAGTCCCCACCATGGCAGCTATGAAACCTCGTACCGGTGATGGACCAATGGAAGTAACTAAGGAAGCACGCTCACTCGTTATGCGAATTCCTCTCGAAGGCGGCGGGCGCCTGGTAGTTGAACTCAACCCACAGGAAGCAAATAACCTCAGCGCAGCTCTTGAAGCCGCTGTTGCCCTCATTAAGAAGTAGAGCGGATTTAGGAAAATTCTTCACACAGTTGCACCTGACCTCGAAGCGCTTATTAGCGCAGATGTCCTTGCACTGGGTTTTACAAAGAAGAACGATGAAAACATTGAGCTCGTTGGTAGCGCTCGCTTAATTTCATCACTTGAAAAGTACTTTGGAATCAACCTCATTGATGAAATCACTTTCTTTGCACCTTCTGGAAAAGCGGGGGAGCTCTTTGAAATCCCCGTCCTCCATAAAGATTCCACGGTAGATCGCCTCTATCTCGTTGCAGTCGGAGATGGCTCACTTGCCTCACTTCGCGCAGCAGGGGCATCACTTGGCCGTAAAGTGCGTGGCAAGGCGATTGAACTCATCTCACTTGTCTGCCAATCTCGAGCAGAAATTCGCGCCCACGGAGTCTCAATTCTTCTGGGTGCATATACGTGGAATCTCAAGACTGGAAAACCAGCAGAAATTGCCACGATTGCAATTGCAACTAAAGATGGCGCATCGGTCTCTGAAGCAGGTGTTATTGCTCGAGCCCTCTATACAGCGCGCGATTTAATCCACACGCCAGCAAATATCAAGAATCCATTATGGATGGCGCAAGAGGCCAAGAAGATTGCCGAAGAAAAAGGTTTATCAATATCCGTTCTTGCAGGTAAAGACCTTTCACAATTTGGCGGTCTTCGAGCGGTAGGTAATTCATCACCTAAGCCAGGCCCACGATTTATCGAGATTACATATATCCCCAAGGGCAAGGCACGTTCGGCTGCAGCGCTACCTCATGTTGTCATTGTTGGTAAAGGAATTACTTTCGATACTGGTGGTATTTCACTCAAGCGCCCTTATGAGTTTATGACAGCAATGAAGAGCGATATGGCAGGTGCTGCTGCAGCCCTTGCAACCATTAGTGCACTTCCAGATTTACAACCGCAGGTAAAAGTCACAGTGCTGATGATGTGTGCTGAGAATTCACTCTCTGGCACATCACAGCGTCCATCTGATGTCATTACACAATATGGTGGAACAACTGTTGAAATCATTAACACCGATGCAGAAGGTCGCCTCGTTCTTGCAGATGGTTTGGCCTATGCCGTCGAAAATCTCGATCCTGATTACCTATTTGATATTGCAACTTTGACAGGTTCGGCAACTCTTGGCCTTGGTCGCCAATATGCCGCTCTGTACACGCGCGATGAAAAACTCGCCAAAGAGCTCGTCTCAGTTGGTGAATCTTCCGGCGAACGCGTCTGGCATATGCCATTGATAGATGATTACCAAGATTCACTTGAAAGTGATGTTGCAGATCTCAACCATGCTGCAGATAAGGGCGATTACTCAGCTGGTTCTGTCACTGCAGCTCTCTATCTCGAGCACTTTGTTGGTGATTCTCGCTGGGTCCACCTAGATATTGCAGGAACTGGCCGTAGCGAAACTGATTCTGGAGAAAACGCTAAAGGCGGCACTGGATTCGGCGTGCGTTTCTTCATCGATTGGATATTGTCTCTCTCATGAACAACAACCCGCACTCTTATGCAGAATCCTTCATTGCAGAAGATGCGGTAAAGATTGCTGCACGTGCACGTGGGCTAGAACTCGGCACCCTCGATGCATCTCAAGGCACAGGCGCATATCTTCGCCACCTTGCCCATCTCCTTGATGCGCAATCAGTTGTTGAAATCGGAACTGGTTCTGGTGTGGGTTCACTCTGGATTCTTGAAGGAATGATTGCAAGCGGAACTCTTACTTCAATCGATGACGAGATGGAACATACATCTATTGCAAAGCTTGCAATGGCAGATGCTGACATTGCTCAATCACGCTATCGATTCATTACCAATTCAGTCATGGATGTCATGACAAAGCTCACTGATCGCGCATATGACTTAGTTGTATACCGCCATAATCCTGAGGATTTATCCTTTGCAATCTCTGAAGCACATCGCATTCTGCGAAGCGGTGGAGTCTTTGTTATCGATAACTTCTTCGGTGGTTCAAAGGTTCACGATCCAGCTCAACGTGATCCAAAGACCATTGCTCTGCGCGAAGCCGGGAAGTTGATTAAGGGCGATACGGATTCGTGGGTGAGCTCACTCATCCCAACGGGTGATGGATTATTGCTCGCAACTAAGTTGTAGCAGAATAATCCTATGAGCATAAATAACGGTGGCCCTTGGTGGGATGCTCCCAGTAAGAGTGGACTTGGCAAGAACATCACTGTGCGTTCTGCCATTGTTTTAGCCCTTGTCGTTGGTGTCATCGCTGGAGCTTTTGGTGCTTCATCATCTGGATCACTCTTTGGTCGCTCAGTGAACTTAGTGAAATCCACATCTGCCATTGAGAGACCAGCTGGTTCTGTTGCAGAAATAGCACAGCGCGTATTGCCATCAGTAGTCTCAATCGAGGCCAAATCTTCCAATGGTGGTTCAACTGGATCAGGTTTTGTCATCGATAGCAGCGGATACATTCTTACCAATAACCATGTAATTGCATCCTCCGTAACGAGCGGGGGAGATATCACTGTTCGCCTCAATGACGGATCACCTTTTGATGCAAAAGTTGTTGGACGCGATAGCTCCTATGACTTGGCCGTCCTTAAAATTGTTGGCGCATCACTTAAAGCACTTCAATTTGGCGATAGCGACAAGGTTGCAGTCGGAGATTCAGTTATAGCAATCGGTTCACCACTGGGATTAACAGGCACTGTCACACTCGGAATCATTAGCGCAAAAGACCGCGCCGTTACTGCTGGGGAATCCAGCTCTGAGAATTCATTTATCAATGCTCTGCAAACAGATGCAGCTATTAATCCAGGAAACTCTGGAGGACCACTTGTAGATGCAACGGGTTCGGTTATTGGCGTTAACTCTGCGATTGCATCTCTTGGTTCAAGCTTTAGCTCGCAGACGGGCTCCATTGGTTTGGGATTTGCAATCCCCATCAACCAAGCACGTAAGACTGCAGATCAATTGATTAAGAATGGCAAAGCGACATATCCAGTTATGGGAATCTCTGTCGATATGAATTTCTCAGGCGATGGCGCGATGATTGCAAAGAATGCACAGGCAATTTTGCCAGGTGGGCCTGCAGCCAAAGCTGGCTTGAAATCAGGTGACATCATCACAGCGATAGATGGCCGCCCCATTACTTCTCCCGAAGAGCTCATCGTGACGATTCGATCCCTTAACATCGGAGATTCAGTCGTTGTGACATATAAGCGTGGCTCTGAATCTAAGTCAGCAACTTTGACGCTGACGGCTTCGAAGTAGCAGAGTAAGGTTCACCACTATGTTCTTCGATTTTGGTGCGGGCGAGTTAGTTGGCCTTGCGATTCTTGCGATGATTCTTATCGGCCCAGAGCGCCTGCCGAATTTGGCCGTTGATGCTGCAAAGTTTGTAAAGCGCATCCGCGAAATGGCATCTAAGGCCACAGAAGAGCTCAAAGATAATCTAGGGCCGGGTTTTGAAGATCTCAAACCTACCGATTTGAACCCAAAGAGTTTTATTAAGAAGCAGCTCTCTAGCGTCTTAGATGATGATGATTCAACTCCAGCAACTTCTAAGCGCACAAGCACAATAGATCCTGATCTGCTATGACAACTCTTGAGTCAGTCCACGCAGCGCTTGCAACTGTCCAGGACCCTGAACTTCACAGAGCTCTCCCTGAGCTTGGGATGGTTAAATCTGTTGAAATCAAAGGCTCCATTGCCCACTTAGAAATTCTCCTGACCATTTCAGGATGTCCTATGCGCGATCGCCTGCAGAAAGATATTGAAAGTGCTGTGACTGCAGTGGAAGGCATCTCTGCCATAGAGCTCACATTTGGTGTGATGGATGAAGAGCAGCGGGCCAATATTAAAAAGCTTCTTCGTAATGGCCGTGAAAGTTTTATCTCCTTTGCTCAAAAGGATTCACTCACTCGTGTCATTGGAGTTGCATCCGGCAAAGGCGGCGTTGGTAAATCTTCACTGACTGCCAATCTTGCAGTGTCATCTGCGCAAAAGGGCTTGCGAGTCGGAATTCTTGATGCTGATGTATACGGACACTCGATTCCTCGTCTGATGGGCCTGATTGGTCAGCGCCCCACAGCAATTGATCAGATGTTTATTCCTCTGGAATCTTTCGGTGTGAAGACAGTCTCCATGGAGATGTTTAAGCCAGAGCGCTCCGATGCCATCGCATATCGTGGACCGCTACTGCACCGCGTTCTTGAGCAGTTGCTCTCTGATGCATATTGGGGCGATCTTGATCTTCTCTATATCGATCTTCCGCCTGGAACAGGCGATCTTGCAATCTCATTGGGTCAATTAGTTCCTTCATCAGAGATCGTTGTAGTGACTACCCCACAAGTTGCAGCAGCTGAAGTTGCAGAACGTGCAGGACGTATTGCGCATCAAATTCACCAACGTGTTATCGGCGTGATTGAGAATATGTCTGCCTATCCATGTGCAAAATGTGGCGAACTCACTTCACTCTTTGGTGAAGGCGGGGGAGAAGAAACCTCTCGACGTCTCTCACAATTAGTGGGATCTGATGTGCCGCTACTAGGAAAGATTCCTTTTAGCCCAGATCTTCGCGAAGGTGGAGATGCGGGCGCTCCTGTGGTGATCTCAGCACCTGATAGCCCAAGTGCTAAGGCAATCGAAGCAATTGTTTCTCAGTTGATTGTGCGCGAAAAATCTCTACTTGGCGTCAGACTCGGGCTTGCGTAGTTCTACAACGATTTCTTTCGCCATATCACCAAGCTCATTACGTAGGTAATCACGAGTTGCAACATCACCTAAAGCGATACGAAGACTTGCAAGCTCGCGAGTGAGATATTCGGTGTCAGCAATACTTCGTGCATTCTGAGCGCGATCCTCATTAAGAGCAATGCGATCACGGTCTGCTTGGCGATTTTGGGCAAGCAAAATCAATGGAGCTGCATACGATGCTTGAAGTGAAAGAATCAACGTCAAGAAGATAAATGGATAATTATCAAAGCGAATATCTCGCGGTGCCAATGTGTTCCAGAGAACCCATGTGAGAACAAAGGCTGTCATATAGACCAAGAAGCGAGCGGTGCCTAAGAAACGTGCAAAACGTTCTGAGAGGCGACCAAAAGTCTCAGGGTCAATATTTCCGCGAAGCGAACGACGAGTCTCGCGCGGTGTATCCAAACCAAAGTTGCGTGCCATCGTTACACCTCCTCGGTGAAATTAGTGTCAATACTTTCAAGAGCAGCTGTAGCAGCTGCTGAATCTCTGTGATCGTGACGCCAGTTGGTAGGCAACAAGTGATCGAGCACGTCATCGACAGTGACTGCACCGAGTAGGCGATCATTGGCATCGATAACAGGCAGTGAGAGCAAGTTATAACTAGCTAAGTATGACGAAACAGCATGCAAGGATGCATCGGGATTAACGCCCTGCGTATTGGTATCGACGATTGAGCCTAGAAGTGTTGAAGGTGGTTCACGTAGGAGGCGCTGGTAATGCACCATTCCAATGAAGCGACCCGTAGGAGTCTCTAGTGGCTGGCGAGCGATAAAAACTTGGGATGCAAGTGCTGGAGATATTTCGCTCTGTCGAACAGCAGCGAGTGCATCTGCAACTGTGTAATCAGCGGACATCACAATTGGCTCAGTCGTCATCATTCCGCCTGCTGAGTAATCTTCATATGTCATCAAGCGCAGAACATCTTCAGCATCTTCAGGATCCATCAACCCGATCAATTCTTGAGCACGCTCTTCGCCAATTTCGCGCAGCAAGTCAGCTGCATCATCTGGATCCATCTCTTCAAGAATATCTGCAGCACGTTCGCCTTCAAGTTCTGCCATCAGTGCAACGCGCTCGGACTCATCCATCTCTTCAAGAACATCTGCAAGACGTTCGTCATCGAGTGCGCGCGCTACTTCAACGCGACGCTTAGGCGCCAAATCTTGAATCACTGCAGCTAAGTCAGCAGCGCGCAGGTTGCTGAGCGTTGCGAGAAGGTTTGACACACCTTGATTAGTTTCGTGTTGAGTAAAGCCAGTGACTTCTTCCCACGCGACAGTTGATGTTGCACCCTTGCGGCGTAGCCCACGTCCTTTGCGCATGATGTGAACGCGAGTGATGAGCCAATCACCAGTGCGGTTCTGCTCCATGCCCATATCTTCGACAAGAACATCTTCACTATTTTCAGTCAGTGAAATAGTGCGGTCAAGTAAATCTCCAAGGACCAACATCTCACCAGTGCGAGTTTCAAAGCGGCGCATGTTGAGCAACCCTGTAATGACAACGGAGCCAGATTCAATAGAGGTAACTCGAGTAATAGGAACAAAGACTCGACGGCGTAGAGGAACTTCAACAACTAAACCAAGTACGCGTGGTGATTGGTTATTGGAACGAAGGGTCGCGACAGCATCGCGCACCTTGCCAACAGGATCCCCATTTGGGTCAAAGACAGCAGTTCCAGCAAGACGGGCGAGAAATATGCGATTGATGTTATTTCCGCTCATGGGATAAGAGTAACCGTTGAGGTATCGACTAGGTTTGCCTTATGTCCGAGGCCCAGAAAGCAACAGTTCATAATCACACTGAGCTGCCCGCACGACCTGACCTCATTCGCCTGATTATTGGCATATTTGGAATTGGCTCATCTGGCCCTCTCATCGCCTTGAGCGCCATGCCTGTTCCGACCTTAATTTTCTGGCGCAATCTCGGCGGCTCTCTCATGACTCTTCCATTCGCTCTTCGCCATAAATTAGATCGCACTGGTGTGAAGTGGGCGGTATTAGCTGGCATCGTGCTTGCAGTTCACTTTGTTGGATTCTTCCTCTCGATGCGCATGACGAGCGTGACTGCTGGAACTGCAATCGTTGCAACGCAACCAATCTTTGCTGCATTCTTCGTCAAACTTACTGGTGGACATATTCCAACGAAAGCCTGGCTTGGAATGCTCATCAGTTTCACTGGAGTACTTGTTGTAACAGGTATCGACCTTCAACTCGACCGCAGATCATTTCTTGGAGACCTTGCAGCGTTGATTTCAGGAGCGCTTGCTGCCGCTTACATGTTGATTGGTTCACGTGCTCAGCAAACGCTTGCAACCACGTCCTATACGACTATTTGTTATTTTGTCTGCGCAATGACGGCACTTCCCATGGCACTCTTATCCGGATATGACATTGTCGGCTTCGCTCTACGCGAATGGTGGATCTTGCTCGGACTCATCATCGGGGCTCAAATTCTGGGTCACACAATGTTTAACATGACCTTAAAGCGCGTGTCACCTGCAGTAGTTTCCATGATTGTCTTCTTTGAAGTTCCTGTCGCAGCGATTGTGTCGTTGGTTTTTGATATTGGTAAGCAACCAACCCTGTCTATTATTCCTGGCGTGATTCTTATTCTTCTTGGATGCATACTTGTTGTCTTGCGTACTCGACCAGAAAGTGTGATGACAGAACAATGATTGACCTTCACACTCATACAACCTGTAGCGATGGAACGGATGCTCCTTTTGCACTCGTGAAGAAGGCGTTAGCTGCAGGAATCACAACACTTGCCATCACCGATCATGATTCAACTGCTGGATGGGAGGAAGCAGTCTCTGCTATTCAGCCGCAAATCGAACTCGTACTCGGTGCAGAAATTTCGTGTTTAACAACAGATGGCATCAGTGTTCATATGCTCGGCCTTCTCTTTGATGGTAAGAACAGTGAGATGCAGCAAATGCTGTCGGATTCACGCGATACTCGTGTGCCACGTATGCGCAAGATGGTTGAACTCATGAGCGCAGATGGAATTAACATCTCACTCGATGATGTCTATCGAGCAACGCCAGAAGGTGCCACAGTGGGACGTCCTCATTTAGCTGATGCACTTGTGGCAAATGGAGTAGTAGCAACACGTGATGAAGCTTTCTTAGATCTGCTCAATAATGAATCGAAATACTATGTCACCCATGCTGCGCCCACACCCGTTGATGCGATTGAAGTAATTCGAAAAGCTGGGGGAGTAGCAGTCATTGCTCACCCTTTTGCATCTCGCCGTGGCCAGATCATCACTGCATCAACATTTACTGATTTAGTCGCAGCAGGGCTTAATGGAATAGAAGTGCATCACCGAGATCAGAGCGCTGACGAACAAAGCACCTTGACTGCCATTGCTCAAGAGTTAAATCTTGTTATTACAGGCTCAAGTGATTATCACGGCACAGGCAAACTTAATGGGTTAGCAGAAAACACAACTCATCAGGCACAATGGGAACAATTAGAGTCACTTGCAGATGCGCGAAGGGTTGTTAAGAAATGAATTCACTCGGAGCAGTTACCTTTGCCACCCAAGCCTTCGTGACCCTCTTTGTCATTATGGATCCACCGGGTGCCACACCAATTTTCTTGGGACTCGTTGGTGATAAGTCTCCTCGTGAGCGCGTGCGTCTTGCCTGGCAGGCTGCAGGTGTTTCACTCTTTGTTATTGCAAGCTTTGCTCTCTTTGGTCGCTTCATTCTTGATTACATGAATGTTTCGATTGAAGCACTACAAGCAGCAGGTGGATTACTCCTTCTCTATGTTGCTCTGCAGCTACTAACTGGCAACAAAAACACTGGCACAGAAAATGCCAGCGATAACATTGGGATGGTCCCACTGGGAACACCACTTCTTGCAGGTCCTGGTGCGATTGTTGCAACCATGATTTATGTGCAGAAGGCAGATACCAATGCTCAGATTCTTGGTTTGGTAATTGCCATTTTGGCCGTGCACCTGATTATCGGAACTGTACTGATGGCATCGACAAAAATCGTTGGTCTCATTAAGGATTCAGGTGTCACACTTCTTGCAAGTATTGCAGGTCTCTTACTTGCAGCTATTGCTGTTCAGATGTTGGCAAATGCAATTAAGGCATTTGCTGCGAGTTAATTACTCAGAAATTCGCTTGGTACGTGTGCGTTCGCGCTTGATGCGATCGGCTGCCGGCTTCTTTGGCTCAACTGCCTTCTCACTTCTTGGACGATCACTCTTAGGGCGATCACTCTTTGGTTTATCAACCGCAGCAGCGCTCTTCTTTGTCATACGCCCTGAAGATCCTGCAGGAATATTGAGCATTTCAAAGAGATGCTCAGATGATGAATACGTTTCAACTGGTTCTGGTAATCCCAGCACTAGTGCTGTGTCAATCATCTTCCAGCGTGCAAGGTCATCCCAATCGACAAAGGTCACAGCTATTCCAGCTGCTCCCGCACGAGCAGTACGACCAATGCGGTGAACGTAGGTCTTCTCATCCTCAGGGCATTGGTAGTTGATGACGTGGGTGATGCCATCGATATCAATTCCGCGAGCTGCAACATCAGTTGCGATCAGAACATCTGATTTGCCGGCTTTAAAGTCATTAAGTGCCTTTTCACGGGCAGATTGTCCAAGATCGCCATGGATGGTTGCTGCACGGAATCCACGCTCAAAGAGATCATCTGAAGTCTTTTGTGCTGTGCGCTTGGTGCGGCAGAAGACGATTGTTGGTCCGCGTCCATCTGCTTGAAGAATACGAGCAAGCATTTCAATCTTATCCATGGCATGTGCGCGAATAACATGCTGTTCAATGCGCGAGACAACTGCGCCTTCATCTTCATTATCTTGCGTACGAATATGTACTGGCTGATTCATGAAGCGGCGAGCGAGAGCAATGATGTCGCCAGGCATTGTTGCCGAGAAGAGCATTGTTTGCTGGCGAGCTGGAGTGCTTGTAAAGATCTTTTCAACATCGGGTAAGAAGCCAAGGTCGAGCATCTCATCTGCTTCATCAAGAACAACACGAGAGACAAACTTGAGCGTCAATTGTCCTTGGCGATAGAGATCAAGAAGGCGTCCTGGTGTTCCAACAACGATTTCAACACCGTTGTTAAGCGCCTCAATCTGTGGTTCAAATGCGCGTCCACCGTAAACAGCGAGTGTGCGGATGCCGCGGTTAAATGAGAGCTCTTCAACATCTTTGGTGACCTGAACGCAGAGTTCGCGTGTTGGAACAACGATGAGTACTTGAGGTTTTCCTTGATTAGGAAGCTGGGCCCAATCTGCATCATTAGGTGCGATAACACGTTCAATAACGGGAATTCCGAATGCGAGAGTCTTACCTGTTCCTGTCTTTGCCTGACCAATGACATCGCCATCAGCGAGTGCAATAGGCATCACCATCTCTTGAATAGGAAAGGGGGATGTGAAGCCATGCTCGTGGAGAGCATCAATTGTTTCCTTGCGAAGAGGAAGATCTGCGAAAGTCAGGCTCACTTACACAACGCCGAAACCGACGCGGCGTTCAGCTGGCTCGCCGATTTCGACATAACCAATCTTGTCCGCAGGGACGATGATCTCGTGGCCCTGTACATCTTGAAGAGAAAGTGGTGTCTGCGCTGTCAGAGCTGCAGTAACTGCGCTCTTGATCTCAGCGGGAGTTGAAGGGCAGTCAAAAGAGAGTTCACTTCCAACATTGATAATGGAGATACGAACTTTTGCTGCTTTTTCAGATTTCTTTGAACTCATGTGCCTATCTTATTCGCTAAGAGTCTGTACGGGGAAATCCAGAAATTCCTCGCCACATGAGGTTTTCAACGAGATCCATAGCTTGCTGACGCGTGAGTTTGCTATCACGCTCAAGCCAGTGGCGAGCTGTGACCTGGACATAACCAATTAACCCAACTCCAAGCATCATTGCAGCTTCCTTGGGAAGGCCAGTGTCATTTGAAATAACACCTGACACAGCCGCAGCACAGTCATATGTCATTCGATTGAGACGTTCACGCACTTGTGGTTCAACACTCATGTCGCTTTCAAAGAGCAGACGGAATGCTTCTCCTTCGTTCTCAATAAAGTTGAAGTAAGCCTCGATGGTCACATGCACTCGTCGCTCGTTATCAGGCGTTGAAGAAATTGCTTTCTGAATTTCAAAGACCAGTGAATCAATATGGAGATCGAGAACGGCTAGGTAGAGATCGAGCTTCGATGGGAAATGTTGGTAGAGAACTGGCTTGCTGACATTTGCTCGATCTGCAATCTCATCCATCGCTGCGGAGTGATACCCAGCCGCAGTGAAAACTTCGAGGGCAGCAGAGAGCAAAATTGCGCGTCTTTCATCGCGAGGAAGGCGAGACTTATCTGAACGCGAATTGTTTGCAGTTGCTGATTCTGTAGTCATTGTGCGAATCGTACTGAATTCGCCACGAAAGGCACAGTACGGCAGAATTACCTGCATGAAGACGCCTCCTCTAGTCACGCCAGGACCTGCGCTAACCGTTGATGAAGTGCGCCGCTATAGCCGCCATTTGATCATCCCTGATGTAGCAATGGCGGGTCAGCAACGTTTGATGAATGCAAAAGTTCTCTGCGTTGGCGCTGGTGGACTCGGCTCTCCTGCACTTATGTATCTTGCAGCAGCTGGCGTTGGCACATTGGGCATCGTTGAATTCGATACAGTCGATGAATCTAACTTGCAGCGCCAGATTATTCATGGCCAATCAGATATTGGAAAGAGCAAGGCCCTCAGTGCCAAGGAGAAGATTGCCGAAATCAATCCTTACGTCAATGTCATTCTTCACGAGACTCGTCTTGATAACTCCAATGTGATGGAGATTTTTTCTCAGTACGACATCATTGTTGATGGAACAGATAACTTTGCTACACGTTATTTAGTTAACGATGCATGCGTGCTACTGAAGAAGCCGTATGTCTGGGGCTCTATCTATCGCTTTGATGGTCAGGCAAGTGTGTTCTGGGCCGAGTACGGTCCTTGCTACCGCTGTCTCTATCCAGAACCACCACCTCCAGGAATGGTTCCAAGTTGTGCCGAAGGTGGAGTGCTCGGAGTTCTCTGCGCAACCATCGGTTCTATTCAGACAACAGAGGCAATCAAAGTGCTGACAGGAGTTGGTGAACCACTGATTGGTTCATTGATGGTCTATGACGCACTCGATATGACATTTCGCAAGATTAAGGTGCGCAAAGATCCTAACTGCCCATTGTGTAGCGAGAATGCAACACAAACTGCGCTGCTTCCTGATTACGAAGCATTCTGCGGAACACTCTCAGAGGCAGCACAAGAGGCTAGCTCTGGCTCGACAATTACTGTGCAAGATCTCAAAGCTAAAATTGATAATAAGGATAATTTCTATCTCATCGATGTTCGTGAACCCAGTGAGTATGAAATCGTCAATATTCCAACTGCGCATCTCATTCCTAAGCAAGGATTTATCGATGGCAGTGTTCTTGCATCACTTCCACAAGATAAGCCGATAGTTCTTCACTGTAAGAGTGGAGTTCGCTCTGCTGAGTGCTTAGCAATCTTGAAGAATGCAGGCTTTGCTGATGCATCCCACGTCTTTGGTGGCGTTATTGCATGGGCTAAGCAAATCGATACAACCTTGCCGGTCTATTAATGCTCTCTAGCTATAAGGGTTATCGCATGCTGCTCGTTCATGCGCATCCTGATGATGAGACGATTAATAATGGAAGCACGATGGCGATGTACGCAGCACTCGGCGCAGATGTCACATTGGTGACATGCACGCGTGGTGAAGAAGGCGAAGTTCTTGTTAAGGATCTTGCTCATTTAGCTGCTCACGAAACCGATTCTCTAGGTGAACATCGCGTAGGCGAGCTAGCTGATGCAATGAAAGCACTTGGCATAACTGACCATCGCTTCCTTGGTGAAGGAGAAAAGATGTATCGTGATAGCGGGATGATGGGAACAGAACCTAATAATCGCCCCGATGTCTTCTGGCAGGCTGACTTAGAGGAAGCATCAAGTGAGTTAGTGAAGGTTATTGATCAAGTGAAGCCACACGTACTCATCACATATGACGAGATTGGTGGTTATGGGCACCCAGATCACATTCAAGCTCACCGCGTTGCCATGCGAGCATCTGAGAAATCGTCCTGGAATATTGAAAAGATCTATTGGAATGTCATGCCACGCTCTGTCATTCAAGAGGGAATCGATGCGATGAAGAAGCTTGGCTCTGATTTTATGGGAGCAGAGAAAGCTGAAGATCTTCCCTTCGCAAAGGACGACTCTTTCGTTCATGCGATGGTTGATGGCAATGCCTATGTTGAGAAGAAGATGGATGCAATGCGAGCACACTCAACGCAGATTGAGGTTGATGGCCCCTTCTTTGCACTCTCCAACAACTTAGGACTTCAAGTGTGGGGCAATGAGTACTACACACTTGTAAAGGGAGAAAAGTCTGAGCCATTGGATTCTCGTGGACACGAGATGGATCTCTTTGCAGGGATAAATCCTTCGTAATGCAATTTCTATCCTCACTCCTCTTTGGCGCAATGATCGCTATTTCCGCAACCCTTGTGCACCAGACGTTGCCACCAGTTGGTGTGAGCGTTGGAATCTTCGCTACCTATTTAGGTATTTGGTATGTGGGTCGCCATTATGGAAAGCGTCGCTACAAACTCATCGCCCTCAGTGCTTGGTTGGCTGTGATTTCGATTGCTGGTTCATTTGGCGTTGGTGAGGAACTTCTGATTCAAGGAGATAACCAAGGCAGTGCACTCTTAACTATCGGCTTTGTTGCAGGCGTTGTTGCAGTCTTACGCAATCCTTAAGCTACTTCCAGCTCCAACTTTGACCTTCTGCTCCATCATTGATTTCAAGTCCAGCATTGGTTAACTGCTCACGTAAAGAATCACTCAAGCTCCAATTTTTCTCAGCACGCGCTGTGATGCGAGCATCCAATAACGCTTGAATCTCACTACTTACTTCTCGTTGTTCAACTCCACGATCAAGGTCCAACCCGAATACTTGATCTGCAAAGAGAAAGAGCGCGCGTTTATCGAGTGCCCCAATAGTTGAGTCCTTTTCAATGGTGCGAATGCGCTGCATAGCGCGTGGTGTGTCGAGATCAGTTGTTAGGGCATCACTTACTTCTTGATCAAATTTCATCTCTGCACTTGTCCCAGCATTACTCAGTAGCTGTCTCCATCGTTTAAGAGTGGAATGAGCTGCTTCAAGAGATGCCCAACTTAAATCCATCTGTGAGCGGTATCGGTTCTCAAGGAGTGCAAAACGCAAGGAGAGTGGATCCAACCCACGATCAATAACATCCTGCAGCAGGACAACATTTCCTGCGCTCTTTGACATCTTGCGCCCCTCAAAGAGCAGGTGCTCGCCATGAACCCACGTATCAACGGTTTCATTGCCTGTGAGTGAGTTCGATTGTGCTCGCTCATTTTCATGGTGAGGAAAGCGCAGATCAATACCGCCAAGGTGAAGATCGACGTGAGCATCGAGGAGCTCAATAGACATTGCGCTGCACTCGATGTGCCAGCCCGGAAAACCAGCACCCCATGGTGAATCCCAAATCATTTGTGTTCGAGCACCTGCTAATTTCCAGAGCGCCCAATCTGCATGAAAACGCTTGCCACCTTCATCGGTGAATTCATATCGATGTCCTGGTTGAAGTGAATCAAGTTTATTTCCACTCAGAGCGCCATAAGTGGGGAAAGATGTAGCATCAAAGTAGACAGATCCATCGCTACCAACATAAGCGCGCTTCATCGCAATCAATTTCTCGATTGCAGTAATCATCTCAGCCATCTTCTCTGATGCTCGTGGATATGAAGCTGCAGGCTGAATATTCAGACGCTCTAAATCAATATGGAATCTATCTTCAAATGTGCGGGCAATCTCAAAAGGATTCACCTTTGTCTTTGCAGACTCTGCCAACATCTTGTCTTCTTCAAAATCATCAGCCATATGGCCAACATCGGTGATGTTCTGCACCAGGCTCACATCAAGTCCTGTCATCTGCAGAGTGCGAGAGATGAGATCTGAGAGTAAGAAGGTGCGAAGGTTTCCCACATGAGCATCGCGATAGACAGTCGGACCACAGCAATAGATCCGCACTACTCCGTCAGTGCCGGCAATGGTGTGTAATGATTTTGACTTGGTGTCATATATAGATAGTGAACCTGTCGACACATCACGACGATTAAATACAGGGATCACTCGAAAGGCCACGGCCTCATCAGGGTTGAAGTTCACTACTTCACCACGGCGGTTAATCAGCTCTGTCTCACTCTGTAAAACGCCCACGATATCTCGCAAGCCCCCATCGCTATCGCGCAGGCGGATAGTCGCTCGCTTGCCGAGCGCCTGCGCTATTTGCGTGCGCAAACTCATGGAGGCCATATAGCAACCATAATCGTGCACGGGCGCTCCTGCAGGGTTAGAATTACCGCCTACCGCTCATAAGTATTTAAAGCCCTCGGAGGACTTTCGTGACATATGTAATTGCTGAACCGTGTGTGGATGTAAAAGATAAGTCATGCCGCGAGGAGTGCCCCGTCGACTGCATCTATGACGGAACCCGCATGCTCTATATCCAGCCTGATGAATGCGTTGATTGCGGTGCGTGCGAACCAGTATGTCCAGTGGAAGCTATCTACTACGAAGATGATGTTCCAGGTCAGTGGCAGGGCTATAAGAAGATCAATACAGAATTCTTTATCGAACTCGGTTCACCTGGGGGAGCTGCGAAGGTCGGGGAGACAAATACCGACCATGCAGAAGTCACTGCTCTTGCGCCAAAAACTTCCTGATTTTCCTTGGGATGCGCTAGCCCCATACGGAGCTATCGCAAGAGCGCACCCACAAGGAGCAATCGATCTCTCCGTGGGAACACCAGTAGATCCAACTCCTGAATTTATTCAGCAAGCATTTCAGAAAGCATCTAACTCACCAGGTTATCCCGTCACCGTAGGAACTCCTGAACTGCGTGAAGCAATTACGGCATGGGCAAAGAAATATCTTGGAGCAACAGGTGACTTCGGCGTGCTTCCACTTATTGGTTCAAAAGAGTTTGTTGCATGGCTTCCTACTTTCATTGAAGCACAGAGTGTTCTCTATCCTGATGTTGCATATCCAACCTATGTGGTGGGCTCTCTTCTTGCACAAGCCAAAGCAACACCTGTCTCACTCGATGCCACTTCATGGCCACAGGCAGATATGGCATGGGTGAACTCACCATCAAACCCGACAGGTCGCGTTCATACTGAAGCCGAGTTAAAGGCTGCAATCGATTGGTCACGCAAGCACAAGAGCGTTGTCGTCTCTGATGAGTGCTATCTCGAATTTGGAGATTCCGTAAAACCGACATCCATCTTGCAATACACAGGGGGAGATAACACCAACATTCTCTCTGTCCTCTCACTCTCCAAGCGCTCATCTATGGCTGGATATCGTGCTGCCTTCATTGTGGGAGATGCTGCGTTGATTGCTCGAATCCTTGAGGTGCGCAAACATGCAGGGATGATGGTGCCCTTGCCTGTGCAGCACGCGATGATTGCAGCTCTCTCTGATGAAAAGCATGTGACAGAACAACGTGGGCGCTATAACGCTCGTCGCGCAACTCTTGCACCGGCACTTGTTGCAGCAGGATTTACGATCGAAGATTCAGAAGCCGGGCTCTATATCTGGGCCACCCGCAAAGAAGATTGTTGGGACTCAGTCTCATGGCTTGCAGATCTTGGCATCATCGCAACTCCCGGTATCTTCTATGGCGAAGGCGGATCATCCCATATTCGTATCGCACTGACAGCTACGGATGCGCAGATAAAAGATGCTGCAGCACGCATCATCAGCAAAGTAGGTGCCAAATAATGGCTGTAGGCATTCTTTTAGTTGGTGGTTTTGGTACACGACTGAAACCTCTGACAGATGAATCACCTAAGCCGATGCTTCCTGTTGCAGGTCTTCCTGTCACAGAACATCAAATCCTTGCTGCGAAGAAAGCTGGAGTTCACACACTCGTCTTAGCAACCTCATATCTTGCAGAGATCTTTACTCCCTACTTCGGTGATGGAGCTAAGTGGGGGATGAAGATCCTCTACGCCGTTGAGAAAGAACCTCTTGGCACAGGTGGTGCAATTCGTAATGCTGCAGAGCTACTTGGACGAGATGAACCAGTAGTTGTCTTCAATGGTGATGTCTTAAGTCGCCATTCGATTGCAGATCAAATCAAGTTTCATACCGATAACAAGGCAGATGTCACACTTCACTTGATTGATGTGGAAGATGCTCGCGCCTTTGGTTGCGTCCCAACCGATGCCGATGGTCGCGTCACAGCTTTTCTTGAGAAGATGGATAACCCAGTCACGAACTCAATCAATGCTGGATGCTATGTATTTAGCCCTGATGTGATTGATAAAATCCCTCTCGGCACAGTAGTCAGTGTTGAACGCGAAACTTTCCCCGCACTCGTTGCAAGTGGTAGATCTGTCTTTGGATATAAAGAGCAGTCCTATTGGTTAGATGTGGGAACTCCAGCGGCGCTCTTTAAGGGCTCGCGCGATCTTGTTGAAGGCGATTTCCAGGCGATGGCTGGCACCACCATTGCACCCGATGCGGTGATTGCCGGTGGAACATCTATCGGTGCTCGCTGCACCATTGGCGCAGGGGTTCATATCGATGACTGCATCATTGGAGATGACGTCACAATCGGGGATGGAGCCCGGCTCTCACATTCATTTATCGCCCATGGCACAGCAGTTGCCGCAGGGGTTCAGAAAAGCGCTCATTACCTCTCACAAAAGCTCGATTTACCGATAATTGTGTAGAAATCTTTATTTTTTCTTCATTTGTGCCTAAATTTCTGAGGAAAGTCTCAACCTTGGGGTTGACTCAGAGGGATTACAACGGTGTAATTCATACCTAGAGCGCGTTCTTCACACCGAAGTGCGCCCTAATGACTTGAGGAGCTTTTCATATGCCGATCCGCCCAGAAGGAACATCGACTGGCAAGCCATCAGCCCCCACTGCTGGACCAACTATCCAACTAGCAAGTGGAGAGAATATTGAACTCTCCTGGCAAGAGCGCTCTCTCTGCGCTCAGACAGATCCCGAAGCTTTCTTTCCTGAAAAGGGTGGATCTACACGCGAAGCAAAGCGTGTCTGCCTCTCATGTGATGTCCGCCAAGAGTGCCTTGAATACGCGCTCGCACATGATGAGCGTTTTGGAATCTGGGGTGGCCTCTCCGAGCGTGAGCGCCGCCGTCTCAAGCGTCGCCCTGCTTAAGCGCGCCGCTTCACCCACCGTTTCAAACGATAAGTTTCCCTTATGAGTACGCAACGCGTTTCTGCAATTCTCGTTGTCCATGATGGGTCAACGTGGTTGCCTGAAGTTGTTGCATCGATCGTCTCTCAGACGCGAAACGTTGATCAGATTCTTGCAGTCGATACTGGCTCACTTGATGGTTCGGCAAAACTTCTTAAAGGCGCTCGCATTCCAGTGACAACTCTTGATCGCGCAACAGGTTTTGGTGAAGCAGTTGCCTATGGAGTGGAAAAACTGGCAGCTCCTATCGAAGGTGATGAAGAATGGTTATGGATTCTCCATGATGATTGCGCACTGCATCCGCGCGCCCTTGAATCACTCTTAAGCGCACTTTCTGAAAGACCCAGCGTTGTGATGGCTGGACCAAAGTTACTCGGGTGGCATAACCGCACACACTTACTTGAAGTTGGAATCAGTCTTGCTAGTAACGGTGCTCGTTGGACAGGTCTTGAAGCAAATGAATATGACCAAGGTCAGCGCGATGGAATATATGAAGTTCTCTCAGTAAGTACTGCTGGAGCACTCATCAGACGCGATGTCTTTGAAGAGCTTGGTGGATTTGATCAGAACCTTGAACTCTTCCGCGATGATGTTGATTTTGGCTGGCGAGTGCGAACAGCAGGCCACTCCGTTGCAGTTGTCACCGATGCCATTGGGTATCACGCGCAAGCTGCTAGCAATGAACGGCGTGCGGTGGATGTCAAAGGTGCATTCCTGCATCGCCCATTACTTCTTGATCGCCGCAACGCTGCCTATGTTCTTCTAGCAAATTCAAGTTGGTACTCACTTCCTTGGTTATCCATCCAATTGCTTGCAGGTGCTCTTCTGCGATCTGTTGGATATCTCTTTGCCAAACTTCCTGGATATGCAAGTGATGAGATTTTGGCAATCGCTACCCTTCTTATTCATCCCACAGAGCTTCTGAAGGCACGCAAGGTACGCAAGGCGAGCCGCTACATTTCAAGCCGCGTAGTAAAGACTTTTATTCCCTCGCGATTCACACAACTGCGAAGTTCAATTTCTCACGGATTTGAAAGGTTGCGATCGCGTTTACTGCCTGACGACGTTAATGAAAGTGTTCCTGCTGCAAGTGTTCTGAATATCAATGAAGATGAGGATTTACTTACTCCGATTTCAGTTAAGCCATGGAGATTAGTCTTTGCTCGCCCTCTCGTTGCGGTGTTCACAATTCTTGCTGTGATTTCTATATTCTGGGCTCGTCACAGACTTGGCGCAGTCTCTGGGGGAGCGCTTCCGCAATCTCCCAGCAGCTTCCAAGATCTCTTTAAGCTCTATCTCCAAAGTTGGCATGAAATTGGAATGGGAAGCGGTCTATCGACGCCTCCATGGGTATTACTCCTCAGCGGTGCATCGCTACTCACATTCGGTAATGTGAAGGTATTTATCTCTCTCTTCTTTCTTGCAGCCCCCTTTATATTCCTTTTGACTTCACATCAATTCCTCAAGCGCTATACCGATAACCAGTGGCTATCCGCGGGAGCATCGCTCTTATATGCACTCTCTCCTGTCTCAATTGCTGCTGTGAACTCTGGGCGCTTAGGAGTGCTTGTCTTTATAGCGCTCTTGCCAATATTTGCTGCAGGCCTTCGCAACTGGGTTGATATTGAAAAGCGGACATGGCGAAGCATCTTCGCCTATTCGCTCTTTATCTGGTTGCTCTTTGCCTTTAACCCATCGGTGCTCCTGATTCTGATTGCCGCAGTAGCTTTTGCTCTCTATAGAGATTTTCTACGTGCGCAGAAGAACCATAAAGATCCACTCTTTATTGAGAGAGTCATTCGCAGGACCACCTTGGTGGTTCTGCCTATTCTCTTATCAGCGCCTGGTTCCTTTGCAGTCTTTATGAAGCCAACACGACTTCTTGCAGAGATCGGACTCACTATCCCAGGAGGCGGTGCCAACTTCGCATTCTTTGCAAACCCTGGTGGTCCAGGTTCACTTCCATGGTGGTCTGTAAGCCCAATAGCGATCGTTCTCCTTGTTACATTCTTTTCAACAACTGCCTCGCGCAAATTTGCAACGCTAGGTTTAATCTTCTTGCTTGCTGGAACGTTCTTCAGTGCACTCGTTGTCTCAGGAAACGGTTCAGCTACCAGTACTCGCGCTAATGCAGCCACATTCATTGCAGTTGCCACCTTGCTATCGATTACATCGGCTGTGGTGATGTTCGACAAAGTTCGCGCCCGACTTGAACAGTCACACGTGAATTACCGTCACGTCTCGGTTGCACTAGTTCTACTCATTACGATGGCTTACTCAGTCACTTCAACTTTCTGGCTAGTCACTGCCGGAGCTGATTCACCTCTTCGAACTACATCAAAGGAGATACTTCCAGCCTTTCTTGCTATTGAGAAAGATGCCAAAACTGTTGTTCTACGTTCATATCGACATAACAATCAGACCACATTGTCGTATTACATTTCACGAGGATCTGCGATTATGTTGGGCGAACCAGATGTTGCTCCGAAAGATCTTCCCGTTCTGACTCAAGCTATCGAGGGGCTTGTTGACAACACTGGCGTCACATCAAGCAATATTTTCTCAACTTATGGCATTAAGTATGTGTTCTTAAAGAATCCAGTCAGCAATGATGTTGTACAAACAATCGATGGCCTAGGTGGTTTTAATCGAACATCTGCAACAAATGCTGGAATTGTTTGGCGAGTTTTGAAAGATACTGGACGATTAAGATTTGTTGATTACTCTGGCAAAGAGATGACTCTTGCCTCTAAAGGCGTGCGCGCCTATGCACCTTCTCCAGGAACAATCACATTAACTGAGAGCTATAGCAATGCATGGCAGATTTTCCAGAATGGATACCGCTTAGCAAAAATTGAGAATGCCAACGAACTCCCATCATTTGAGGTCACAACAGGGGGAGATATCTCAGTCATTCACGATGGCACTATCAGACGTGGATGGATCTCACTATTCCTCATCGTGTTGGTCACCACAGTTGTTCTCGCCCTCCCTTCAGGTCGTCGCAGAAGTGAAATTGAAGATGCGGTGATTGCATGAAAAACCAACGCATATTGATCCTTGCTATCGCCACTGCAACAGTGCTCTTTCTGAGCAACATACTTAATTTCACAGTCTCAACCAGCAGGTTTAACTCTTCATACCCAGCATCGGTATGCCCACCCAATACAGCAGGCCTATCTACTGCAATTTCTTTAACAAGCCCGAAGACACTTGTGCGCAAAACTGGAACCTCATCGATGCAGACGTCAGAGGTTGGCATTAGGCGCTTTGCAGTGGCTGCACAATCTGCTGTGATTGAAGCAGGTGTTATCACTCCTGTTGCATGGCAAGTGCGCACGGGAGTGTGGGCGGGCGCTGTTCCCTGCAGTGCACCGGTTGCATCGCAGTGGTTTGTCGGCGCAACTGCAGATATCACATCTAAAGGTTCACTCAACGTTGTTAATAGTGGTCTAGGTCGCGCACTGGTTGAGATAAAGCTGTTTACTGAAAATGGAGCAATCACTCCACGCACCATTTCACTCAAACCAAATACCTTTACATCTATTTCGTTGGCGTCCTTGGCGCCGGGCTCTAAGCAGATTGCCATCCATTTACTTCCTCGTTCGGGACGCGTGAATGGATTTGTCATCGATGAACGTGGCAAAGGGTTAAAGGCCCTCGGTGGAGATATTGTGAATTCAACAAGGGAGCCAATAAAGAAGTTGCAAATCCCTGCAATACCTCAACAGACTGGAAGGCGGGGCTCCACACCGCATACTCTGCGCCTTCTTGTTCCCGGTGATGTTGATGCGCGAATTACTGCGGTAATCAAATCAACAGATGGAACATTTGCCCCAGCTGGTATTGATGGAAGAGTGATTGCACATAAGAAAGTCATTGAAATTCCCCTGGATGTGACGATGGAATCTGGAAAATTTGCGCTGCATATTTCATCGGATCAACCAATCCTTGGCTCTGTCTTCTCTCAGACTTTGGTGAAGGGAAAGCGTGACTTTGTCTGGAGTACTGCAGCCGAAGATCTGACTGAGTACACCCTTGCCACAACAGGATTGGCTCCTACCCTTGTATTTACTGGCACTGGCATCAAGGTCAATCTGGAGCTGACCTATACCAATGGCAAAACGAAGACGATCAAGATTGCAGCCGAGGATATTGCAACCTATGTCGTTCCTGATTCTGTACGAGCAGTCTCATTTAGCGCAATCTCATCGGGCACATCGGGCGCTGCACTGATCGCATCCAAGAGTGGCTATGGCTACATCCCACTCAATGCTGGCAGCGTTCTAGCAAAATCTTCTGTACCCGCATCGAATATTCGAGTACTCAATCCCTAACTTTCGGACTCACCCCCACTAATCTTGTTGACATGAGTAATCAAGTACGGACAGGTCGCGTGTGTTCACGTGTGACTTGTCGCTCCGTCGCATCGATGACTCTGACATATATCTATGCAGATTCCACAGCAGTCCTAGGTCCACTTGCTACTTTCTCTGAACCACATTCCTATGATCTCTGTGAAAAACATTCAGCACGGCTTACAGTTCCCAATGGTTGGAATGTAATTCGTCAGAGCGTTGATGTTGATAGCGCTGGACCCAGTGATGATGATTTGATGGCAATTGCAGATGCAGTCCGCGAAGTAGCTCAGGTTGCACTCGCCTCTGAGCACGAAGTATCAACATCGCCATCCCAGTCAAGCGTGGGTCGACGTGGTCACTTACGCGCAGTCCCTTCCTAATTTCTATTTCCACACTCTTCTCTTTACGATATCCATATGAGCGCATCTATCTTTAAGGCCTATGACATACGTGGTCTAGTCGATAAAGAACTCACCCCTGATTTTGCCTTTGCTACAGGTGTTGCCGTTGCTCGATTTCTTGAATTAGAGCGCGAACCGGGCACTGTGGTAATCGGTGAAGATATGCGCCCGTCATCTCCCACACTTGCAACTGCATTTGCTGCAGGAATTACCTCTCAAGGACTTGATGTCATTCGTATTGGTTTAGCCTCAACAGATATGTTGTATTTCGCATCAGGAAAGCTCAATCTTCCAGGTGCGATGTTCACTGCAAGCCATAATCCTGCTGCCTACAACGGAATCAAACTCTGCTTTAGTGGCGCAAGACCCATTGGTAAAGAGTCGGGTCTAGTAACCATTGAAAACTTCGTCAAAGAAGGAACTCCTATGGCGATGCGTAACGTTGGAGTTGAGAAGACTCAGAACATGCTTGAGGAGTATGTAGATCACCTTCTCTCACTCGTTGATGTCTCAGCCATTCGACCACTGAAAATAGTTATTGATGCCGGTAATGGAATGGGTGGATACACAGCACCTGCAGTCTTTAAGCGCCTGAACGCTGAAGTTATTGAGATGTATTTTGAGCTCGATGGCACCTTCCCCAACCATGAAGCAAATCCGATTGAGCCATCAAATCTTAAAGATCTCCAGAAGGCTGTGAAGAAGCATGGCGCAGATATTGGCCTTGCCTTTGATGGTGATGCCGATCGCTGCTTCCTTGTGGATGAGAATGGAGATCTCGTAAATCCATCTTCTCTCACATCTTTGATAGCCACCCGCGAACTCAAGCTTCATCCAGGCTCAAACATTATTTATAACTTAATCTCATCGCGCGCAGTGAAGGAAGTTGTTGAAGAAAATGGTGGCACTGCAGTTCGCTCACGAGTGGGCCACTCATATATTAAGAAGTTGATGGCTGAGACAAACGCTGTATTCGGGGGAGAGCATTCAGGTCACTTCTACTTCCGCGATTTCTGGAAGGCAGATTCAGGAATGCTTGCAGCCCTCCACGCAATCGCAGCTCTTGGAGAAAGAAAGACTTCGCTGTCAAAACTTCTAGCTCCATTTAATCGATATCACTCAAGCGGTGAAATCAATTCAACGGTTTCGGATGCTAAAGCTGCGATGGCTAAAATTGAAGGAATCTATGGAAAGAAAGATGGTGTTGAAGTTGATCATCTGGATGGCCTGACCATCAATGGCGATACCTGGTGGTTTAACCTGCGCGCATCCAATACCGAGCCCCTCCTTCGACTCAACGTTGAGGCTTCAACAGAGGCCCGCATGAAGAAGGTTCGAGATGATGTACTTAACACCATTCGAGGCGACCTCGACATCCTCGTATTAATCCCGTAACTAGTAGGCTATGCCCATAGCCGACTAGCACAGTAGAGCCCTACGCCGAAGGTCAAGCGAATAAAACAGCCGTTTTTACACTAGGGAGAAAAATACACATGACACCTGTCACAACTATTCCAAAGCATGACATTGCAGATGCATCACTTGCTGAAGCTGGCCGTAAGAAGATCGAATGGGCAGAGCGCAACATGCCTGTGCTTGCTCAGATCCGTGAGCGTTTTGAAAAGTCACAACCATTCGTAGGCGTACGTATCGCAGCATGCATGCACGTCACAACAGAGACTGCAAACTTGATGCGCGTTCTTAAAGCAGGAGGCGCTGATATCGCACTCTGTGCTTCAAACCCACTTTCAACACAAGATGACACAGCAGCTGCGCTCGTTCACGAATACGGTATTTCAGTATTTGCACGTAACTCAGTCGACCGTGATGGTTACTACGCACACATCAACGCAGCACTTGATATCAACCCACACCAAGTCTTTGATGATGGTTGCGACCTCGTGAACACTCTTCACACAACCCGTAAGGAACTTCTTCCCAACATCGCTGGTGGTTGCGAGGAGACAACAACGGGTGTTATCCGTCTGAACCAGATGGCAAAAGATGGCGCACTGACTTTCCCAATGATCGCTGTCAATGACACTGATACAAAGCACATGTTCGATAACCGTTATGGAACAGGTCAGTCGACACTGGATGCTGTATTCCGTGCGACTAACTTCCTTCTTGCAGGACGCATCGTCGTTGTTGCTGGATTTGGTTACTGCGGTAAGGGCGTTGCAGAACGTGCCAAGGGCATGGGCGCTGATGTTGTTGTCACTGAAATCGATCCAACTAAGGCACTTGATGCCATGATGCAGGGATTCCGCGTTATGCCAATGGTTGATGCGGCAAAGGTCGGCGATGTATTCATTACCGTTACAGGTAACCGCGATGTTCTTCGCGATGAGCACTTCGCAGTGATGAAGGATGGCGCAATCATGGCCAACTCAGGTCACTTTGATATCGAAATCGATGTTGCATGGCTTGAGCAGAACTCAGTAAAGAAGAACGAGAAGATGCGTCACCAGACTGACGAATACGTCATGAAGGATGGCCGTCGCCTACTTCTTCTTGCAGAAGGACGCCTTGTAAACCTTGGAGCTGCAGAAGGTCACCCAGCATCAGTAATGGATATGTCATTCTCTGATCAGGCACTTACAGCTGAATACTTAGTCAAGGAAGCAAAGAATCTTCCAGCTGGTGTTCACGAAGTTCCTACATACATTGATAAGGAAGTTGCTTCACTGAAACTCAAGTCAATGGGTGGACGCATCGACACGCTTACACCTGCACAAGATATGTACCTCAACTCTTGGGAGCACGGTTCATAAATGACCTTGGTTATGGTCGTCGATGACGATCAAGACCTCGCAGAAATGCTTGGAATTGTTCTCACAAGTTCAGGCTTCGATGTAGATCTTGTCAGTCGCGGAGATGAGGCGCTGGAGGTATTTAGAAATAATCCTCCAGACCTCGTCTTACTCGATGTGATGTTGCCAGGAATTGATGGCATTGAGGTCTGCAGATTAATCAGACAAGAATCAATGGTTCCAATCGTCATGCTCAGCGCTAAAGGTGAAACACAGGACATTGTCCGTGGCCTTGAAGCTGGCGCAGATGATTACATGCAAAAGCCCTTTCGCGATAAGGCCGAGCTCATAGCTCGAATTCGCACACGTCTTCGTCGCACCAATGCCGATGTCACAGGTCTACTCACCATCGGAGATCTCACCATCGATGTGACAGCTCATGAAGTCCATCGTGGTGCTACATCTATTCAGCTCACACGTCTTGAATTCGACCTTCTAGTGGCACTTGCTAAAGATCCAGGACGAGTCTTCACGCGCGATGCGCTGCTCAGTGAGGTTTGGGGCTATCGTCACAGCACGGATACTCGCCTAGTAAATGTTCACGTTCAACGTCTTCGTTCAAAGATCGAGCACGATCCTGAGCATCCTGAAATTGTTATGACAGTTCGTGGTGTTGGCTATAAGGCAGGCGGCCCAGCGTAAAGGGGCTCACACATCCATGATGGATATTCGCAAGACACTATCGCAATCACTTGCAATCAAAGTCATTCTCTCGACAGTTCTACTTTCTCTGGGCGTAATCTCTTTAGTCGGTTCCGCGCTTAATTCACGCTTATCTGATGGCCTTCGCTCATCTGCTTTTAACTCTGCACTTTCAGAGTCCAAGTTCACCTTCTTTGATGCAGAGTATAAGTTGGCGATTTCACGCGATTCAACAACAGAGGCACGTAAGAAAATTCTTGCCGACATAGTTGTGAATGCCACTACTCAAGTAGTGAAAGAAGCGCGACGAGAAATCATCTTCCTCAAAGTTCCGGCAAATACCAATAAAAAGGTTTCTTACGAGATGGCTTCAGCGCGCATCAAGAGCTCCTCTATCCCGGCCGACCTAAGGAAGAAGGTTATCTCTGGAACCAAGATTGAAAATAGCTATGCCCAGGCGAAAGAGAACTCAGGAGTATCTCGACAAGTACTGATCGTAGGAAAGAGAGTAAACATTCCTTCAGGCGGACAGTATGAAATGTATATTGTCTTCTCTCTTGAAAATCAGACAGCCACGCTGGCGCTCATTCGAAACTCTCTTCTCTTCACGGGATTTGGACTGATCTTTCTGATTGGCTTGATCACATGGCTGGTAGTACGACAAGTTGTCCGGCCCGTACGTGATGCTGCGCGCATCGCAACGCAATTTACCTTGGGTGATTTCAGCCAGCGCATGAAGATCGAATCTCAGGATGAGATGGCAACCCTTGCCAATTCATATAACGAGATGGCGCAATCTATTGAGCAGCAAATCACTCGCCTTGAAAACCTTTCTCGAGTACAGCAACGTTTTGTTTCGGATGTTTCTCATGAACTGCGCACACCACTGACCACTCTTCGTATGGCATCTGAAGTTATCTACAACCAGCGCACATCGTTTGACCCATTGGTTGCACGAAGTTCTGAACTCTTAGCAGCCCAGATTGATCGCTTCGAGCGATTACTTGAAGACCTGCTTGAAGTAAGTCGATTCGATGCAGAGGTCGCAGTCCTTGAGCCGGTTGACTTTGATGTCGTTGCACTTGTGCAGAAATGCGTCAAAGATTTTGAGCTAGGCGATATTGATACAGAGTCAGGTATTCGAGTTCTTTGTGAGCTAGGCAAGGTCAATATTCAGGCTGATGTCAGGCGCGTTGAGCGCATTATGCGCAATCTCTTATCTAATGCCCTCGATCATGCCGACGGTCAGCAAGTAATCGTCACCATCGTTGCAACCGATAGTGATGTCGGTATTGCTGTGCGAGATTTTGGATCTGGCCTTGATGAATCATCATTAATACGAGTCTTCGACCGATTCTGGCGCGCAGACCCTTCCCGTGCTCGAGTTCGTGGCGGCACTGGCCTTGGTCTATCGATCGCACTCGAAGATGCCCGACTACATAACGGCGAACTCGATGCGTGGGGCCGACCAGGCCTTGGAGCTCAATTTGTACTTACCCTGCCACGCAAAGCGGGAGAATCTATTGAAGGACGACCAATAAAGGCTGCGCCAAAAGATTTCCACGAAGAGAATTTTTATCTGTAAATAGCTCTAGCCTCTCGTTCACAATGCGCGAGTGAGAAGTATTCAAGCCCTGCAAGAAATGATATTTCCTGTCCGTTGTCTGGGATGTTCAGCTTTGGGGCTTTCAATCTGTTCGCTCTGTCGCAGCCAATGGCACCCACATATCTTCACGCGCAATTCTCGAAGCAATCCGAAATTCCCAATCTATTCAGCGATTGAGTATTCACCGATTGCAGGAAAGGTGCTTCTTGCTGCCAAAGAAAATAGCCTGGTTCAGGCAGATGAATTGATGATCGATGCTCTTAAGAAATCACTTTCATACTGTGTGAAGGAGCAAGGAATAGGAATGCTCATTCCGATTCCATCACGACCTAGCATCGCACGATTGCGAGGGCGGCAATTTATGTGTGATTTGTCAGAGCAATTGAGCAAGAGCTGCGGATTGCCAACATTTGAAAATCTCATACATGTAAGAAAAGTGAGAGATCAATCAGCACTGGATGCAAGAGCGAGAGTCGAAAACTTAGCGGGAGCACTTAAAGGGCTGAGATATCTCAGTGGAAAGGCTTTTTTGATTGACGACCTCGTCACAACTGGGGCAACTCTGCATGAAGCTGCGCGAGCCCTGCGTGAACTAGGCATTGAGGTGGCAGCCGGCGTAACAGCCTGCGTTGCAGAACCCCTACGATAAGGGGGTTGATTTAGCGCCCTGTAGTACAGCAACTGGAAGGTAGACCGATGGCTTCAATTCTCGATCGAATCATGCGAGCTGGCGAAGGCAAAATCCTTCGCGACTTGAGCAAGATCGTCGACAAGGTCAATGCCCTTGAAGCTTCCATCACTCCACTATCTGACGAGCAGCTGCGCGCAAAGACAGAAGAATTCAAGTCACGCTTTACACAAGGTGAAACTCTTGATGACCTAATGCCAGAGGCATTCGCAGTTGTCCGTGAAGCAGCACAGCGCACCTTGGGTCAGCGTCATTACGATGTTCAGCTAATGGGCGGGGCAGCACTTCACAGCGGAAATATCGCCGAAATGCGTACTGGTGAAGGTAAGACTCTCGTTGCAACTCTTCCTTCCTACCTCAATGCTCTCGCAGGTCGAGGTGTTCACGTCGTTACAGTCAATGATTATCTCGCTGAGCGCGATAGTGAATGGATGGGTCGCATCCATCGCTTCCTCGGCTTAAGCGTTGGTGTCATTCTTAACAGTATGACTCCGGCAGAGCGTCGCGCTGCATATATGTCAGATATTACCTATGGCACAAATAATGAATTTGGTTTTGATTACCTTCGCGACAATATGGCATGGTCGCTGGAAGATTGTGTTCAGCGCGACCACTTCTTCGCTGTTGTCGATGAAGTGGACTCCATTCTTATCGATGAAGCTCGTACACCTTTGATCATCAGTGGACCGGCTGATAAAGCAACCAAGTGGTATGTCGAGTTTGCAAATATTGCGGGCAAGCTCCAGCGTGATGCGCACTATGAGGTTGATGAGAAGAAGAAGACCGTCGGCATTCTTGAAGATGGCGTCACAAAGGTTGAAGAGCTTCTTAAGATTGAAAACCTCTATGAGGCAGCAAATACAACGCTAATTGGCTATTTGAATAACTCAGTGCGCGCTAAAGAGCTCTTTAAGCGCGATAAGGATTATGTAGTGATGAATGGTGAGCTCTTGATCGTTGATGAGCACACAGGACGCATGCTGGCAGGACGTCGCTATAGCGAAGGTCTACACCAAGCACTTGAGGCAAAAGAGCATATTGAAATCAAGGATGAGAACCAGACTCTGGCAACGATTACGCTGCAGAACTACTTCCGTCTCTACGAAACTATTTCAGGCATGACAGGTACTGCAATGACTGAGGCATCTGAATTCCACCAAATTTACAAGCTTGGTGTTGTTCCTATTCCTACAAACCGCGATATGCAACGCCTTGATCAAGCCGACTTGGTCTATAAATCTGAAGTAGGAAAGTTTGCAGCCGTTACTCGCGATATCGTCGAACGCCATCGCAAAGGCCAGCCAGTATTGGTTGGAACTGTCAGCGTTGAAAAATCTGAAGAACTCTCAGCATTCTTAAAGAAAGCGGGCGTTCCCCACGAAGTATTGAACGCTAAACATCACGAGCGCGAAGCAGCAATCGTTGCTCGTGCAGGTGTGAAGGGCGCAGTCACCGTTGCAACCAATATGGCAGGTCGCGGTACTGACATCATGCTCGGAGGAAACCCTGAGTTCATGGCAGATTTCGAACTTCAACGTCGTGGGCTTTCTCCAGTAGATAACGCACCTGAGTATGAAGCTGCATGGCCTGCAGAGATTGCAAAGCAGAAAGATGCAATCGCTAGAGAACATGAAGAAGTGATTTCACTGGGCGGTCTCTATGTATTAGGAACTGAGCGCCACGAATCTCGTCGTATTGATAACCAGCTACGTGGACGTTCAGGTCGCCAAGGCGATCCTGGTGAATCTCGTTTCTATCTCTCACTTCAAGATGATTTGATGCGCCGCTTTAACTCAGGAATTGTTGAGCGAGTATTGGCAGCTGCAGGACTACCTGAAGATGAACCCATCGAATCCAAGATGGTCTCAAATGCAATTCGCTCAGCCCAGACACAGGTTGAAGCTCAGAACTTTGAAATCCGAAAGAATGTTTTGAAGTATGACGATGTCATGAACCGCCAACGTGAAGTGATCTATGGAGAGCGCCGCTTAGTACTTGAAGGCAAAGATATCGGTGAGCAGGTCAATGACTTTATGGCAGATACGTTATCTGCATACGTGCGTGCAGCTGCTGCACAAGGTTTTGGAGAAGATTGGGATCTGGCCCAGCTCTGGACAGCTCTCAAACTTATCTATCCAATTTCATTTACACCTGAGCAGATCATCGCTGAGGTTGGATCAACTTCAGCACTCGATGTTGATTTCCTTGAGGCTCGCATCTTGGATGATGCAGCTGCTGCATATAAGAAGCGCGAAGAAGATCTTGGTGTCGATGTTCTACGCGAGCTCGAGCGCAAGGTTCTACTCTCTGTCCTCGATCGAAAGTGGCGCGAGCACCTCTATGAGATGGATTATCTCCAAGAGGGAATCGGACTTCGTGCCATGGCGCAACGTGACCCATTGGTTGAATATCAGCGCGAAGGATATGAACTCTTTGCAGCGATGATGGATGCCATCAAGGAAGAACTTGCAAGCCTTGTCTTTAACGTTGAAGTCACTATCGAAGGTGATGGATCACAGGTGAAAGCTCGCGGCGTTGATGAGAAGCCCGCTCAAACTGCGCCGTTGAAATACACAGCAGCAGATGAAAATGGTGTTGCTTCATCGGGTGATGTTTCACGTAATAGCCAGTGCCCATGTGGTTCTGGAAAGAAGTACAAGCGTTGCCACGGCGCCGCATAACTCTTCTAAATCATTTTTAGCGCAGTACATAACCAACGTCCATCTACGCCTTCAAAGCGGATGACAACTGCGCGCAGTCGTTCGCCATATCGAATCAGGGCTGTTGATTCACAGATTCCATCCAGTGGCTCGGATTGGTGAATGCTCTTAATCTTTCCGATTTCTTTCTGACTTCCTGAAGCACGAAGTAACTCCATGTAAATAACTCTGTGACACCAGCTGATTAGTTGAGCTGGTTGCCTACGTCCTGCCCATACCTCAACAACGCTGACGATAAATTTCATAGTCCATGCATGAAGTTCGGGAAGCGCCGTGGCTGAAGTAGGTAGCGGCATTTCATCAGCCTCAAGTTCTTCTCCAAAGGTAGAGGGAACGAGATAGAGCTTGGTGCTCTGTTCAACTCTTACTTGTGTTGGGGGAGCGAAGAGATCCAGGACAGGATGGCTCCACAGCGCTGGATCTTCAGTGCTAGAAATCAATTGCATCGTGGTTTTATGGGATGTTGTCATGCAGGCATCCTGTAACCAGAGAATGTGAAGAGCATCAAGGAATAGTTCTATCTACTCTCATACTTTTGAGGGAGTGTGTAGAAGTGTGAAGTGGGATTACACCAACACTCCTAACTTGCGCCCATGGTCCAGAAAAGAAATTCACATACCCGACTGATTCTTGCTACAACTCTCTGCGGAGCGACTCTTCTTGCATCCTTTGCAATGTCTGTTGCGGCAAATCAAAAAGAAAAGTATTGGGTGGTCCTGCGCCCAATTGCAGCCGGCACACAGATTGAGGCGGCCGATCTCGGTCTGGAATCTGTTGTGCTAGGTAGTTCCGAGGGCAATTACCTTCCAGCAGCGCTAAACCCGATCGGGTCGATAACGCGTAGAGCCTTATCTTCGGGTGAGCTGCTGGGAGGTAATTCGATCACAGATGACTCATCTGCCATGGTCAATCGACAAATTTCCATCAGTGTGAGATCTGTAGATATCCCAGCAGGGCTCACTGTGGGAGAGATGGTCAGTATCTATCAACTCCATGATGCAAAAAATGGCCAGGCAGCCCTTGCTCCTGAATTTGTGCAGGGTGGAGTTTTTGTGAGCGCCCTTGATCGCAAAGGTAATAATTTTGGGGGAGAAGCTGCGCTAACCGTTTCAATTAATCGTGAATCTATCTCTGAACTCTTGAATGCAACTACAAGTGGGAGATTGGTCATCGTGCGCGCACATGGGTGAGATGCAGACGCAATCAGTAGCAACCGCAATTCGCAGCGCAGAGGCGGAAGGTTTCATCGCAGGAACTCTCTTTAGCCAAGGATGGAGCGTTTCATGCAGGGCTCTGGATTTCTCATCACTGTTAGATCATATTGAGAGAACTGAAGCACGTGGCTCACTGCTTCTGATCTCCACCGATGTGGATGGATTCTCTGTGGAAGGTCTCGATGTGCTCAAGCGCCGTGGTGTGAAGTACTTTCTCTTTGCAGCAACGATTGATGCTCACGAAGTGTTTCCTGAAGCGATTGCGATGCCCACAACACCCCTTGAACTCCTTGGAATCATTCGTGGCTCACTGCGCTCACCACTTATTCGCCCCACACATTCGAAGAAGATTCGCTCAAAGATTATTGGAGTATGTGCAGCGTCCCATTCACTCGGGTGCACAACCCTTGCAATCAATCTCGGTGCTGAGTTAGCAGAGCTAGGAAAGAAAGTACTTTTAGTTGATGCTCATAGTTACTCACCTGCAATTGCGCTGAAGTTAGGTGAGCGGGGCTTGAATTCATCGCCCGAGATCAGAAGTATCTCCAATAATCTCTGGGCACTTGAAATCACGCAATCTGAGATCAACACACAGATAGCAGCTCTTGATCATGCGCGCTCTGAATTCGACTTCATCGTGATAGATCTGGGGGTTCTCAAAGATTTCTCTGCATCATTAAGTGGACGACGCTGGTCTGAGGAAGCGTGCGTGTGGACTACTACTCATGGAGATGAGATGTGGGTGATGGCACAGACTGATCTGCTTGGAACTGAGCAACTTCGTCTACTCGTTGCAGAGCTTGCACAGAACTCCATCAAGCCACGATTATCATTTCTTCACGCCCTTCGTGGTGCTTCAAAACGAAGTAAATCTGGACAGGATTCATTTCTACCTGTGGTGACTTCACTTCGCCCATTGCGTGTGTTGGAATATCCATGGGATCCACGCAGCGCACAAGGTGCGCAAGATAAGCGCACCTCCTTATGTGAATCGAATGAGAGAGCTTTACTGCGTAAAACCATTGCTGAATATGCAGGTGAATTGATCTCATAACTTCTTATAGGCTTAGCTCATGCGTGGATATGTGGCTATGACAGCCCAAGAGGTTGCCGAATTTATGGCATCGGGTCTCTTTGATGTCTCTGATGTCTATGCCCCAACATCTCAATTCATTGTCGATCACCAAGATCTTGATGATGAAGAGATTGAATACACACTTTCTATGGTTGCTGCAGAAGATGCGCTAGAGATGAAGACGGCTACATCGGGTGCTGCATGTGTTCTTGCATTTGAAGTTCCTGCAGAGTCAATTTCAGAGAGCCATGACATGTCAATCTCACTCTCATCACCTTTGAAGTGGGAGAGCCTTGAGTGCCTCTTTGAAGTATCCAGCGATGGTGAAGAGCTGACCTGGTATGCAACGCAAGAAATTGATGCCAATCTAGCGAGTTGGTTGAAGTAGCGATGGCATCTATTGAAGATTATGTGCAGGGAAGAAGCTCGCTCTCACCCAATCAGATTCACCGCCTTCGCGAATTAGTTGCTGATTGGCAGCTGCTCTCAGATCTCTCCTTTGCAGATCTCATTCTCTGGGTTCCACTACGAAAAGACTTTAAGAGTTGGCCCACTGGATATGTGGCTGTTGCGCATATTCGTCCCACAACAGCTGCAACTCTCTTTCCACATGATGTCATCGGTGATGAAATTTCTTATGGCGCACGCCCTCATATCGATCAAGCACTCTCTGGTGCTGAAATTGTGCGCGATACTCAACCAGAAGCCATGGGTGAGTTCATGGTCAAAGAAGAGACGATTCCGGTGATGGTTGGAGACCAGGTTATTGGCGTGATCTCTCGCCACCGAAATTCAGAGCTCATGCGTCAACCTTCCCGCCTTGAACTTAATTACCGCGAGATTGCACATAATCTCTATCGCATGATTGCAGAAGGAACTTTTCCATATCCTGATGCAGGTTCACTCTTTGATCCCGCGCCTCGCGTTGGCGATGGTCTCATTCGCCTTGATGTCAACGGAGTTATCTCCTATGCAAGCCCTAATTCACGCTCTGCATTTAGTCGTTTAGGGTGGGTAAGTGAAGTTGAAGGCCATGTCCTAGGAGATGTTGCGCAATCACTTGCACGTGTTCGCCCTGATGCACATGAAGAGACAATTGCACTTGGGCTTACAGGTAAAGCGCTCAAGCGCGTTGAGATTGAAAATGTTGGCGGAACGATTGATTTCACTGTGCTTCCTTTGATGCGATCAGGAGATCGCATCGGTGCCATTGTGATGCTTAATAACGTCACAGAGCTACGCCGCCGTGAACGTGAGCTCGTGACAAAAGATGCCACCATCCGCGAGATTCACCACCGCGTGAAGAACAATCTCCAAACTGTTTCAGCGCTCTTGCGTCTGCAAGCACGCCGCATTGAAGATCCTGGTGCAAGTGCAGCACTCAATGAAGCAGTGCGCCGTATTGCATCAATTGCCCTCGTGCACGAAACCCTTTCCAACAGCCGTGATTCATCTGTTGCATTCGATGATGTTCTTGACAGTCTTGTGACTCATGCGCTGGAACTGAGCCCGCGCATGAATGAGCTACGCATCGATCGCACTGGGTCCTTTGGATCCCTTGAGCCTCGTATTGCAACCCCGCTCGCCTTGGTCATTACCGAACTTATTCACAACGCTCTTGAGCATGGATTAGCCCAAGAAGGTCTTGCTCTGGGTATTCATGTCTCAAGTGTGGCTTCAGAGTTATCAGTCACCATCTCCGATGATGGAGTGGGATTTCCTGAAGGATTTGATATCGCAACATCACCGAACTTAGGTTTGCAGATTGTGCGCACACTGACTGAGAATGAACTACGCGGAACGCTCTCACTTGTAACGGATGAGAAAGAGACGCGAGCGGTATTACTCTTTCCGAATGTGTAAGTAATTAATTATTTGCGTGATCGGCAAGACGCGCACGATTACGTGCAGCACGGCGCTTGAGTGCGCGACGTTCATCTTCTGACAGACCGCCCCAGACTCCAGCATCCTGTCCTGATTCAAGGGCCCAGGCTAGGCATGCATCTTTAACGATGCAGCGATTGCAGACCTTCTTCGCCTCTTCGATCTGGGTGATGGCAGGGCCAGTATTTCCTACGGGGAAGAAGAGCTCGGGGTCTTCATCACGACAGGCTGACTGATGTCTCCAATCCATGGCTCTACCCCTTTCGAATCTGATGGTGAATGTGCGTCAAAGTATCTGCGCAAGAGAGTAATTATCCCTGTTGCTAGATATATAAACAACAGGGAAAGGAAAGAGATTTCGTAATATGAGGTGATTTATATCGCGTGCCCCCGACAGGAATCGAACCTGTGCACCTGCCTCCGGAGGGCAGTGCTCTATCCCCTGAGCTACGGGGGCGCAGGTACAAGGGTAGGTTATCCGACTATGAACAGTTCAGAGAATGCATATTTTGCAACAGGATGCTTCTGGGGCGCAGAACGACGTTTCTGGAATATCGATGGAGTTATCGCCACAAGCGTTGGTTATATGGGTGGAGTACGAGAGAACCCTTCCTATGAACAAGTCTGCACCGGAGTAACAGGACATGCAGAGATGGTGGAAGTTACCTTTGATCCAACCCGCGTGAGCTATCGCAGACTTCTTGAAGAGTTCTGGGTGATGCATGATCCAACCTCACTCAATCGCCAAGGTGGAGATATTGGAACTCAATATCGCAGCGCCATATTCACAACCTCTGAATCACAGCAGCTACAAGCTGAGGTCACTCGCGATGTCTATCAAGCAGCGCTTACTCGTGAAGGCATTGATTCGATTGTCACTGAGATTAAGAGTGCAGACGGCGTGCCTTATTACCTCGCTGAGGAGTATCACCAGAAGTACTTGCAGAAAAATCCCAATGGATATGACTGCCACTCTTCAACGGGTGTGGCATTTCCTGCTCTCGCTAAGTAAGCGCTCGCCAGCAGTACCAGGCGACGACGCTTCGATAGGGGCGAAACTTCTCACCCTTCTTATCCAGCGCCTTTGGTTCAATCTCATCTTTAAGTGCATAGATCTTCTCCCAGCCGCGCCGCACACCGAGGTCTCCCGTGGGCCAGATATCAAGGCGACCTAGTTGAAACATCATAAACATATCAACTGTCCATGGCCCAATGCCCCATAGAGATGTCAGTTGATCAAAGATGAGTTGGTCATCATCTATTTCATGAAGTGTGTTGATCTTTATCTTCTTTGAGAGAGCAGCATCTGCAAGTCCTTGGATAGTTTTAAACTTTGCACCAGATACTCCAGCAGCGCGCATATCTGCCTCTGATATATCTGCAATGCGCCCTGGAACCATGCGCCCCTTAGTTAAATCCTTAACCCGCCCATAGATAGTGTCTGCAGCCTTAACAGCCAATTGCTGCGAGATGACAGATTCCACGAGAGCCTCAAAGTGAGTAACGGGCTTTGGATTACGGCCGATGGTGCATAAAGGGTGAGCATCGATGACCCGTGCAAGTCGTTTATCGCGCGTTGATAACTCCTTAGCTATCTTCTTCATCTGCGCTTGAGAGATAGTCATCTCGCTAGTCATAGATATAGCGTATTGACAGTGACATACTAAGTCCATGAGCGAGTTGCGGGCACTGGATCTCGGTGAATTACAGACGCATCGCAGTGAAAAGTGGAGAGCCTTTCCTAAAGATGTTCTTCCACTTCCTGTTGCTGAAATGGATTTCCCTGTAGCAGAGCCGATTCGCCAAACACTGCGAGAGATGATCGATCACTCAGATTTAGGTTATCTAGGCTTGATTCCAGAGATGGGAACTTCTTTTGCTGGATTTGCCGAGCGACGCTGGGGATGGAAAGTCGATCCACTTCAGGTGCGCATTGCAGCTGATGTGGGAGTTGGAGTTGTTGAAGTACTTCGAGTCATTACACAACCTGGTGACAAGATTCTTATCAACTCACCTGTCTATCCAAATTTTTGGACATGGAGCGCTGAAACCCATCTAGAACATGTAGATGTTCCACTGACGCAATCTGAGCAGCAAGTCAACGGCAGCAATTGGATTCTTGATTGGGAGGGCATTGAAAAGGCGTACGCATCAGGCATTAAAGCTCATCTGATTTGTAACCCTCACAATCCATTAGGTCGGGTCTATACGCGCGAAGAACTCTCACGTATTGCAGAGCTTGCAAAGAAGCACAATGTCTATGTTCTTAGCGATGAGATACATGCGCCTTTGATGTATTCAGAGCAGACTTTCACTCCCTTTCTTACAGTCTCCAACACTGCTCGTGAGGTTGGAATCACCATCACGGCTGCAAGTAAAGGTTGGAATATTGCAGGGCTTAAATGCGCCATCATCGTGACAGAGAATGAAAAAGTTCACGAGACGATGAATGCAATTGCCTCTGCTACTCACTACCGGGCATCACTACTTGGCGCTTTTGCCACAGTGACAGCATTTGAGAAGGGCGAGCCATGGCTAGATTCTCTGATGGTGCAGATTGACCACAATCGAAATCTCATCGCAGATCTGATTGCGGCAAAGACTCCAGGTGTTGGCTATCTCATTCCCCATTGCTCATATTTAGCGTGGCTGGATCTGACCAGTTTTAATCTCGGTGCGGACCCATCAGCTGTCCTTGTTGAGAAGGCAAAGGTGGCATTAGTTCCAGGACATCGCTTTGGTGCACAATCTGCCCAATTTGTTCGCCTCAATTTTGCAACAAGCCCAGAAATTCTTGAAGAGGCGTTTAATCGCCTCGCCACAGTTCTGCACTAACGATTACTCTTACCCAATGAGTTCTGAGAACCTTCATCCCGATACCCTTGCAATCTCTTCAGGGCGCCCAGCCCACGCTGCAGGTGTTGGTATCAACAGTCCTATCTCATTGAACTCAACCTTTGTTGCAAACGGCCCTATCAACTACGGGCGCACAGGTAATGAAACCTGGCAGCCACTAGAGGAAGCAATCAGCGCGCTGGAAGAGGCAACGTCCACACTTGTCTTCTCATCAGGAATGGCTGCCATCACTGCAGCATTTTCATTATTGCCACATGGTGCACCGATTGTTGCATCCGATCAGGGATATAGCGGAACGATGTCGCTGCTCAAGAGATATCACACAGAAGGACGCCTAGAGGTTCGCTTTGTTGATATCACTGATACCAAGGAAGTTATTTCACAACTACAAGGAGCAGCTTTCTTATGGGTGGAATCACCAACAAACCCAGGCCTTGGAGTAGCTGAAGTAGGCGTCATTATTGGCGAAGCAAAGAAGCGCAATATGGGCGTTGGCTTTGATAACACTTTTGCAACACCGCTCAATCAGAAGCCGTTGACATTTGGCGCAGATATCGTGATGCACTCGGTAACGAAGTATTTAGCAGGACATAGCGATGTCATCCTTGGTTCGCTCTCAATGAAAGACCCAGCTCTTCATGCACGCCTGCAGGATGCACGCGTTTCCTACGGCTCTATCGCTGGCCCCTTTGAATCATGGCTTGCACTCCGCGGAATTCGCACATTCCCACTTCGCTTTGCCAAGGCGCAGGAGAGCGCAGCAGCCCTTGCTAAGAAGTTAGCTGGCCATAAAGCGGTCACGAATGTGCGCTACCCAGGATTTGGTGCGATCGTCTCCTTTGAAATTACAGGGGATGCAGCAACTGCAGAGCGAGTCTGCGATAGCGCGTCATTGGTTACTAATGCAACAAGCCTCGGGGGAGTAGAGAGCACATGGGAGCGCCGCCGCCGTTGGCCGCTGGAAAGTGAAAACATTCCTGAAAATCTCATCCGTCTCTCTGTTGGTTGCGAGCACGTTGATGATCTCTGGGCAGATATCGACACCGCCCTGACTAAGGCTTAAAACGAGCGCAGTGCGCTAAAGGGGAGTATTTTTATCCTCATGAAAGCCCTTCGACGAGTCATTGCTGCAGTCACTGTTGGCATTCTCGCCTTTCGAGCAGTGGGAACATTTCTCTCATGGGTTGAGAAACAAGATGACACCGCAACCGATGCTTGGATTGATGAAGACGAATTTGAAGATGCATAAATGAGCGATCAATACATCGCAGGTTCATGCAACATTGGAAAGAGTGAAGTTCGCCAGCGACAAGTGGTGGCTCTCATTGGGCTCTTCTTGAGCGTCAGCGCACTGGCTGGATTTATATCGACAAGTGCCTCACCCAGTGTTCGACTGGGAATCTTTCTTCCACTCTTAGTTTTCTCTGTGGGATTTATTCAATCGCGTAAGAAATTCTGTTTAGCCTATGGGTTTATGGGCACTTTTAACTTTGGTCGTCTCGGTAAAGTCTCACGAGTTGGCGATAAAGCAGCGCTAGCTGCAGATCGTAAGACTGCGGCCTCAATTCTGGTTCAGTGCATAGGTCTTGCAGCCATTCTTACCTTAATCGTCTATCTTCTCCCGCTCGCTTAGTTCTCCACACCCCCCTTACATTTTCACCCCTTCAGTGACATTGTTGGCATTGTGAAAATAATTATTCATACCCGCCATGCAGAACTCGCAAGTGACTTTAAAGCAATTGCTGAAGAGAAACTTCAATCGATGGAACGTTTTAACGTTGTCATTGACCGGATTGAAGTTGAAGTAACTCATGAGGCAAATCCTCGACAAGGAAAGCAATCCCACAAAGTGGTAATCACATCTCACGGATCTGGCCCACTCTTGCGCGCTGAAGCAACAGGATTTAACGATGTTGCAGCCTTTGATGATGCGATTAAGAGTATTGAGCTACAGATTAGAAAAATTCATGAGCGAGAGAAGAGCCACAACCGTCAGACTGTGCGCACCATGAAGGTGGATGTAAGCGAGTAGCTATCGCTTCTTCTTTTCCTTCTGCTCACTCATTCCTTGAGGAGACATCTTCGCTGGTCGTTGTGGTTGCACTGGCGGCGAGGGAAGTGGCCCCAGTGCTTCAATCGCACTCTCGCGAGAAATAATCGCAGATGCCACTGCAGTTCGTCTGGCCGAAGTAATTGCATTCTTCTGATCAGGAGTAGTCGCTAGCAACATCGCACTCTTAGCATCGGCAGCAGATTTATCGATAGCGTTCTTAAAAGTTGCATTAATAGAACGAATCTTCATTTCGCGTTCTTGCAGAGCAAACATGTATGCATCGCGATCTTTCCTATATTGCTCTTGTGCCACTTTAAAAGTATCAATAGATGTCGATGCTGAAGGTGATGCTGATGGAGTAGGAGCTGCAAAGGCTGATACACAGCTGGATGAGATGAGCGCAGCCGAGAGTGCAATAAGTGCATATCTACGGTTGTTTGACATGATGTAATAGTAATTCCTCTGAGGTGTGAATATTCTGTGAAAGTCCTTTTGACTACGTGTGCATAGCCTTGAATTGGTAGCAAAGCAGCGCTACGCATGGCAAGGTATAGCCATGAGCCAATTAATCATGGTGATCGATGACGAGGCAGGAGTCCGTGATTTACTGGGCGATGCCCTCAAGCTTGCCGGCTTTGAGACCATCACGGCATCAGATGCGATGATTGCTCAGACTTTACTCAGAGATACGAAACCCGATTTACTGATTGTCGATATCAATATGCCGATGATGGATGGCTTTGAATTTATTGAACGCATTCGAAGCAATGGGGATAACACACCAGCGCTGATGCTTAGCGCACGCGGAGATCGTGCAGATATCACTCGAGGTCTTACCTTGGGCGCCGATGATTATGTCACCAAGCCTTTTGGACTTGAAGAGTTAGTCCTTCGCATCAAAGCAATCTTGCGACGTTCCCAATTTAGCGTTGAGACTCCTACAAGTCTCAGTTGTGGTCCGATTTCACTTGATAGTGATTCACATCAAGTGCGATTTAACGATGACGTTGTTGATCTCTCTCCTACAGAATTTCGCCTGCTCCACGTTCTGCTTGAGAGCAAAGGCAGGGTTTTAAGCAAGACCTATCTCCTGGATGAGGTATGGGGAATTACCTTTGAATCCGAAAGTACAGTTGTTGATACCTATATTTCCTATCTTCGCAAAAAGCTCCATCGTGATGGTTTTGAGGGAATTCGCACAGTAAGAGGAGTCGGGTTTCAGCTTCAAGCGGAGAAGAAGTGAAGTTCTCAGCCTTTACCCGCACCACAGTTGCAACCGTTTTCTTATTGACCGGAATTACCATGGGCGTTGGTGGCTTCTCGGTACTTCACTCGCAAGGGGCTGAGATCAATAAGGTCGATCAATCACTGGAGTTTGTAGTTCGAAGTGCATTTGAAAATCCCCAGCAACCTGTGGGGGCTGCACTCTTTGCCATCGAGCAATCTAGTTTGGATATTTCTCTGATCTTCTTAACCCATGAGGGGCAGGAGACAATTGTCCATGAATCATCCCTTCGCTATAGAGGTGCGCCAGATTTTCCTACCGTTGAATTAGCAACAACTCGCCCAGTTCAGATTCGAGATGGCGCGCCCTATCGATTCCGTGCAGTACTAGTGGAAGGCGGTGATTACGTACTCGTTGCACGCTCTACCGATGAGATTGATGCAAATTTCCGCTCCAATTTTCAATCATTAGCTGGATTTACCTTTGCTATCGACTCTCTTGCAGCACTTCTTCTCTTCTTCTACTTCCGCCGCACAAATCGAGGCTATGAGAGCGCATCCCTTGCACGCATGCAAGAGTTCTTAGGCGATGCCTCACATGAGCTGCGCACACCACTGACCGTCATTAAGGGTTATGTTGAAATGCTCAGCAAGAACCAACTGAAAGAAGATGCAGATAAGAAACGAGCATTTGATCGAGTGGGAACAGAGATTCAACGGATGGAATCCTTAGTGCAAGATCTCTTACTCCTTGCCGAACTCGGTGAGAGCGGCGTGCGAGATATTGAAAATATTGATTTGAGTGAAGTTTTGACCGCCCATGGCACGGACTTCATAACGCTCAACCCATCACGGAATGTGACTCTTGCTATTGCGCAATCAATTACTGTTGAAGCATCCCGTGACTACATGGCTCGCTTTATTCAAAATGCACTCACCAATATCATCCGCCATACCGATAGCAACGTGGCCGTGAATATCTCATTGGTATCGCGTGGTAAGAATGTTGAACTCATCATTGAAGATGCTGGAGGGGGACTACCAGAGAGCGCCTATCGTGAGGATATTCGTTCACTCAATCGCTTCGATAAGTCTCGCTCACGTGAAAATGGTGGTTCAGGCTTAGGCATGAGCATCATGTCTGCAGTGATTCAAAAGCTTGGTGGCAGATTCTCATTACGCAAGAGCGCGCTAGGCGGCCTTGCAATCGTGGTCGAATTACCGCAGGTGAGAGACTAAACTCGCACGTGTGAGCGATCAAAGCCTTGAAGCAACATTTGCTGAATTTGAAACACTCTTTGCCAAAACAGATTCTTTAGTGCGAGTTGTTTTGTCAGGTCGCCGCCGCAATATGCAGACACCGAATGAACGCATAGATATCCGCCCTGTTGCTCTTAAAGATGGACTTGCCATCCAGGTAAGCCATAGCGATGGCCGTCAGATGACTTCAAAGAATTATGCGCCAAGTGAAGCACCTTTTGGGCAGTTACTACGCGCAGGTTATGCCAATGTTCTTCTTGAACATATCCAAGGTTCCCTTGCTCTTCGCATCACCAAGAAAGGTGAAGCGCTTGTGCATCGCGAGAGTGGAGTGCGCGAGCAAGATCTCTCTCATGATCGCACCAAATCTCGATTACTTGATGCAGCAGACCCATTCCTGATTGCAGTTGGCATTTCAGATGCAAAGGGGCATGTGAAGCCGAGCAAAGTGGATAAATACAAGCAGGTGGAGGAGTTCTTACGACTTCTCATGCCAACTCTGACATCTGCAATCTCAGCAGGTCATATTCATCAGCCTTCAGAGAGTAATCCGCTGACCATCGTCGACCTTGGTTGCGGCCATGCCTATCTCACCTTTGCAGCCCACCAATATCTGCGTGCTCAAGGTGTTGCAGTCAAAGTAATCGGAATTGATGTGAGAGGCGCAGCTCGTGATCGCAACAATGAGATTGCTCGCCAATTAGGAATTGATAAGACCATTGAATTTAGGGCCGAGGAGATTGCAGATACGACTCTGGGTAGCGCTGATATCTCTATTGCACTGCATGCCTGCGACACAGCAACCGATGATGCAATCGCCTGGAGCGTTAACGCTGATGTAAAGCTTGCGCTGATTGCACCGTGTTGTCACCATGATATTCAGGCACAGATGAATGAGATTCCTGAGCCATGGTCACTACTGACTCGCAACGGGATTATGAAAGAGCGCCTTGGTGATCTTCTGACCGATGCCCTTCGCATGCAGATAATGAAGCTGCGCGGATATCGCGTGGAAGCAATTGAATTTGTTGGGGGAGAGCACACACCACGCAACCTCATGATCCGAGCGGTGAAGACGGGGGCACTTGCTGATGCTGGCGATGAGGCTAAATATGAGCAGATGCTCACTCTCTGGAAAGTTAAACCAGCACTTGCAACACTGCTGAACCGTTAGACTGCGCACTATGTCTAAGGTCCTTGCATCCCTTCCTGTTGGCGAAAAGGTCGGTATCGCCTTCTCTGGCGGTCTCGATACATCGGTAGCTGTCGCATGGATGCGTGCAAAGGGAGCTATTCCTTGCACCTACACAGCAGACCTTGGCCAATACGATGAGCCAGATATTGATTCAGTGCCTGTGCGCGCAAAAGAGTATGGCGCTGAGATTTCACGTCTTGTTGATTGCAAGACTCCACTGGTTGAAGAAGGACTTGCCGCCATTGCATGCGGAGCATTTCATATTCGCGCAGGTGGCAAGCAGTACTTCAACACCACACCACTTGGACGCGCGGTAACCGGAACGCTACTTGTTCGTGCCATGCTCCATGACAAGGTTGAGATCTGGGGCGATGGTTCTACCTATAAGGGCAATGACATCGAGCGCTTCTATCGCTATGGACTTCTTGCCAATCCCAACCTTCGTATCTATAAGCCATGGTTAGACGCAGATTTCGTGCGCGAGCTCGGTGGGCGCAAAGAGATGTCAGAGTGGTTGGTTGCCAACAAGCTTCCCTATCGCGATAGCGTTGAGAAGGCATATTCCACAGATGCCAACATCTTGGGTGCAACACATGAGGCGAAAGATCTTGAAAACCTTGATGCATCCGTTGAGCTTGTCACACCGATTATGGGTGTGAAGTTCTGGGATGCAAGCGTTGCAATCGCATCAGAAGATGTGAAAATCCAATTTGTTCAAGGTCGCCCCGTTGCTATCAACGGTAAAGACTTCTCTGATGTTGTTGCCTTGATGGATGAGGCAAATAAGATCGGTGGCCGCCACGGTCTTGGTATGGCAGATCAGATTGAGAACCGCATCATTGAAGCGAAGTCTCGCGGAATCTATGAAGCACCAGGGATGGCACTCCTCTTTATCGCCTATGAGCGACTTATCTCAGCTATCCATAATGAAGACACTATTGCTAACTATCACGCTGAAGGCCGCCGCTTAGGACGTCTTCTCTATGAGGGTCGTTGGTTAGATCCACAATCGCTCATGCTGCGCGAATCACTTACTCGTTGGGTGGCATCTGCTGTCACAGGTGAGGTAACACTGCGCCTTCGTCGCGGTGATGATTACTCCGTAATCAATACAACAGGGCCAGCTTTGAGCTATCACCCAGATAAGTTATCTATGGAGCGCACAGAAGACGCTGCTTTTGGTCCAACAGACCGTATTGGGCAGCTGACTATGCGTAATCTCGATATTGCAGATACTCGCGCAAAGCTTGAGATGTATCGCGATCAAGGCCAGCTCGGTGGCGGAGATTTCAACCTGATTAAGGAGCTAGAAAATTAATATACTCACACGCAAAATTCTCGCAGGCATCTTTGCCGTAGCTCTCATTGCCATCACAATTCTCGGAGGAATGAAAATGTCAGGAACAAGTGCAACAGTTCTACCCGTTGTTTCAGCAGTAGCAGGACAAGCGCCAACAATTTCAAAGCCTGAAGGCACACCACCTGCAGAGCTCTCCTTCACAGATGTCATTGTGGGCACTGGTGCTGAAGTTCTTCCCACATCAACGTTGACTGTGCATTACACACTGATGGCTTGGTCGACAGGAAAGATCATTGAATCTTCATGGAGCGGACAACCTGCAACATTTCCACTAGCTCAAGTTGTTGAGGGATGGCAGAAAGGTCTACCGGGAGCCAAGGAAGGTGGACGACGTCTTCTGATCTTGCCACCATCAATGGGTTATGGCTCAGCAGGAGCAGGACCTATCGGCCCTGATGAAACTTTGATCTTTGCAGTCGATATTATCGGCGTTGCTTAAAGAAGTTACTTCTTCTTAAACCAGACCGTAGTACCTGCAGTAATGCGACCATTCACCAGCGGTGATGATGCAATGAGGATTTCACCCTTTGGCATTGGATAAGCATGTCCGCGGAAGTTAGTGATGCAGTGCCATCCATTAGGACGTGAGTAATGCAGCACGGAGATATCTTTTGTCTTATGCCACTTGATATCTTCCTTGGTCTGTAGCTCGCTGCGGAGCTTGAGAGCCTTGCGATAGATGGATAGTGGTGAGAGAGAATCTTTCTCCTCAACTTCTACTGAGTAATCAGCAAACCACTTCGGCTGTGGCAGGTGAGCTCCACCTGAACCAAAGCCAAATGATGAACCAGATGATGTCCATGGCAGTGGTACACGGCAACCATCGCGACCCTTATCAACCTTTAAATTACGTAGGTATTGAGGGTCCTGGATATCTTTTTCAGGAATATCAGTTACTTCATGCAAGCCCAGCTCTTCACCTTGATACATATAGGTAGAGCCTGGAAGGCCCAAGATATAGAGCGTTGCAGCAAGTGCGTTCTGAGTGCCTGACTTCATATCAATCGGATGAGATGTGCCGTTTGAGAGCATCCAATCGCGACGCTCAACTGCTGGGTTGAGCCCCATCTTCGTTGCATGGCGAATCTGGTCATGGTTAGACAGAGTCCATGTGCAGGAAGACTTATTCTTCTTGGCAAGATCAATTGCTTCCTTCGTTGCTGCCTTGTAAGCAGCTGCCTCAAAGGGAGTTTCGATAAAGCGAAAGTCAAAGCACTGACCTAAAGTCTTTGTGCTTGCATAGAGTGGAAGACGCTCAGGGTGAACATAGGCTTCAGCAACTGCAACACGTGGTGGGTCGTATTGATTAAATACCTTGCGCCACTCCTTATAGATAGCAAAGACTTCGTTGCGATCGCCCCAAATACCCTTGCCCTTATTGCCGCGCTGTTCCAAACCTTCGTGCACAGGCATACTGCGAAATGGCTCTGAGAGATCTTTAGCAAGACCATGTGCCACATCGATACGGAATCCGTCGACGCCGCGATCTGACCAGAACTTAAGAGTCTTAAGGAAATCTTTCTGAACTTCACGATTTTCCCAGTTGAAGTCTGGTTGTTCGGGTGCAAACCAGTGAAGGAACCACTGATTGTTCTTTCCACCAAATGTTGATTCGTGTGTCCATGAAGATGGGGCGAAGTGTGAAACCCAGTCTGATGGTGGGAGTTCGCCATTTGCACCCTTACCATCGCGGAAGATGTAACGCTCGCGCGCCTTGGATCCTGGTTTTGCATCGATTGCTTCCTTAAACCATTCGTGCAAATTTGATGAGTGGTTTGGAACGATATCTACAAATACACGGATGCCTTGCTTGTGAAGGCCGGCCAACATCTCGTCAAAGTCAGCAAGAGTTCCAAGCTTGGGATCAACATTGCGGTAATCATCAACGTCATAACCACCATCGGCTAGCGCTGATGGATAGAAGGGGCTGAGCCAGACCGCATCGATTGCAAGAGACTTCAGATATGGAATACGTGAAGTGATTCCCTTGATATCTCCAATGCCATCGCCATTTGAATCGGCGAAGCTGCGTGGATAGATCTGATAGATGGCAGCTTGGCGCCACCAATTCTTATCGGTACTCAGGCCTGAACTCTTCTTCGTGGTCTTTGACATGCGCGGAACTCTACGGAAGAGGCAGGTATTGGCGATACCTAAACACGCATATTGTGATGTAAATGAAATGAATTTGCAGTTTTGTGCAGGGATGCCCAAATATCTCTACCCTGTACCCATGACTCTGCTGCATATCCTGGATCTGCTCTCCACCTTCGTCTTCGCACTCGTTGGCGCAAGGGTCGCAGCAGATAAAGGTCTTGATTACGGCGGCATCGCATTTATTGCTGGCATTGCATCTGTCTCAGGTGGAACTCTTCGAAATATCTTCTTAGGACTTCGCCCCATCTGGATTATTGATCCATGGATTATCACCAGCATCATCGCAGCAGTTGTAATCACCTTGGTATTTAGACGAGTGACTCATGTGGGTAAGACGTTGCTCATCATGGACACATTTGGTCTAGCCGTTGCAACGATGTCGGGGACCCAGCTTTCATTCGAAATGGATGTCACCTGGTTTGCAGCGATTCTGCTGGGCGTTATCACAGCAGTAACTGGTGGACTCTTGCGAGATGTTCTCTGCCAGCTTGAGCCCGTGCTTCTCCATCGCGAAACAATCGGAACTTCAGCGATGATGGGCGCCATTACCTTTGTGGCACTTCACCAATTTAGCTTTGGGGACAATATCTGCGCGATTGTCGGGGGAGCAGTAGTAATCCTGACGCGCGTGGTTTCAATTCACTTTGATCTGCACTTACCAAAATTCAGTAAGTAGTCCACTAAGTGGGTTGTGAGGGACTCGAACCCCCGACCCAGGCATTAAGAGTGCCTTGCTCTACCAACTGAGCTAACAACCCATTTAAGTGCGTAAACACTTAAATGCAGAGCAGACCCTACCAGCGAGGCGCGCCTTGTATAACCACGTATCTAGGGCGAAGATAGTGAGATGTCTCGCTGGGAAATACGGATAGCCACAGTTATTGCTGCGATGGCTCTTGGGCTTTCCCCGACGGCAACAACGGCTGCAGAGCAGCCAGGCCTTGCTATAGCCGCCCTTGAGACTTTGCCTGTAAAGGGGCGCGCACCAAAGACTGGATATACCCGTGATCAATTCGGGCAGGCATGGGCCGATGTTGACCGCAATGGGTGCGATACCCGAAACGATATCTTGAAGCGAGATTTAACATCTCTTACCTATAAAGCTAAAACTCGTAATTGCGTTGTTCTCTCTGGCACTTTGCTAGACCGCTATTCAGGGGAGAGCATCAATTTTCTTCGAGGAAATATCACCAGCATGGAGGTGCAGATAGATCATGTGGTGGCGCTATCCAATGCCTGGCAGACAGGAGCATTCAAGTTAACAGCAGAGCAACGCAAGGCGCTCGCTAATGATCCACTCAACCTCTTTGCTGTCAAAGGTCGCTTGAATTCACAGAAGGGCGATGGCGATGCTGCAACATGGCTGCCACCGCTCAAGAGTTTTAGATGTGTTTATGTTGCTCAGCAGATTGCGGTCAAGGCTAAGTATTCGTTATGGGTTGTGCCACCTGAGAAAGCTGCGATGCTCTCTATCTTGGCAAAGTGCCCAACTCAGAAAGTTCCTGTTAGTTAGGAAGATCTACGGTGTAGTGAACACCGCCAAATTGCTTACGCCACTGCGTCACTTCACTCTTTACTGACTGTGAGTCAACGTTTACATCAAGTGATCGTGCAATGAAATCAGCAAGCGCATCCATATGCTCAACCTTCATACCAAGGCGCACGATCTCAGGGGTTCCAATACGTAGGCCGTTGAGGTCACCTTCCACTGCTGCTATCGGTAAACCGATTCCGCATGCAAGAAGGCCTGCTTGACCCATGCGCTGTGCTGCTCGCTGTCCGCCGCCATAGGGGGCTGCAATGATTGCGAATTGGTGAGAGGTCGTAAAGCCTTTATCGGCTGCATAAATATTGACACCACGGCTTTGTAGATTCTGCGCCAGTGCTTGTGATGTTTTGACCATCATCTGCGCATAGGCAGGTCCTACTGTCTTCCAATCTTGCAAGGTGATGCCAAGAGCTGCCGTCTTTGCAGCATCGAAGTTCGCGGTAAGACCTGGATATGCGATGGCATCTAACTTCTGTGCGATGGCATCATCATTGGTGACAATCAGTCCACCTGCAGGACCACCAAGTGACTTATAGGTAGAGAAGGTCATCAGGTGTGCACCTTCAACAAGAGGCTGTGGCCAGACCTTTCCAGCGATCATTCCGCAGAGGTGGGCTGCATCAAAGAGAACTTTTGCACCGACTTCATCTGCAATCTCGCGCACCTTAGCAATCGGGTGGTGAAAGAGATTAAGAGATCCACCGACTGTAATCATCGCCGGCTTTACATCAATAGCCAGTTTTCTTAAAGCATCGATATCGATGGTGTAGCCGGTCTCATCAACAGGTGCTGAGATTGTGTTGAGTCTGTAGAGACCAGCAGAGCCACCTTTATGGTGAGTGACATGTCCACCGATAGTTGCTGGGGGAGCGATGATCGTGTCTCCCGGTTCTGTATTTGCCATAAATGCATAGAGGTTTGCAATAGCACCAGATGGAACACGAAACTCTGCATAGGTTGACCCAAATACTTCACAGGCTAACTCTTGTGTGATGATTTCAATCTGCTCGATAGCGCCAAGGCCAGTTTCATATTTATCACCAGGATGTCCTAGGGATGCCCGTGAGCTCATACCTGATGCCAGCATCTTCTCTGCGCGAGGATTGAGAATATTTGTGGCGGGATTGAGATTGATTCCTTCAATATCGTGAAGGCGATGGTTCTCTTGCGCTAGCTCTTCAATCCAGCCCTGCACATCAGATGCCGACTTGTTATCTACTTGCGATGCAATACGAGTGATGAGCTCTTGTGATGCCGGGGTTGCCCAACTCTGAGTCTTAAGAGACTGTGTCATTTACTTACTTATGACTTTTGAAGCGTTCATATGATGCGTTGATTTCAAGTTCGGCAGCATCGTGGCCAACCCACTCTCCGCCATGTACTTCCTTACCTGGCTCCAAAGTCTTGTAGACCTCAAAGAAGTGCTTGATTTCATCGAGCTCATAGGATGGAACATCAGAGAGATCTTTGAGATTGTTCTTGCGGATATCTCCTGCTGCAACGCAGAGGAGCTTGTCATCGCCGCCTTTTTCATCTGTCATGCGAAACATTCCGATAACGCGGCATGAGACAACGCAGCCAGGAAATGTCGGTTCATCAAGCATGATGAGAGCATCAAGTGGATCGCCATCATTAGAGAGAGTGTTCTTCACAAAGCCGTAGTCATGGGGAAAGCGCGTTGCGGTAAAGAGCATGCGGTCTAGGCGAATCTCACCAGTCTCATGATGGATTTCATACTTATTGCGTGAGCCTGCTGGGATTTCAACAACTACGTCGAAGATCATATGAAACCGACTCTCTCTATAAATAGGTAGGAAAGTAATGAGTGAAAGACTTGGGGTGAACGACGGGGCTCGAACCCGCGACATCTCGGACCACAACCGAGTGCTCTACCAGCTGAGCTACGCCCACCATGTGCTGTGCAGGGGTTACTTTACCCGTTCGACTCTGTAGTGGTCGAATTGTTATCGCTATTGATGAAGAGAGCCGCTCGGTAATAGGCCAATTCAGCGATGGAGTCACGGATATCTCCGAGTGCGCGGTGGTTGCCAGTCTTGGCAGGGGCGGCAAAGTAGGTCTTGGGATACCAACGACGGGCTAGCTCTTTAATCGATGAGACATCGATGGTGCGGTAGTGAAGGTAGCCATTGAGTGCGCTCATATCGCGAGCGATGAAGTTGCGATCAACCGATACTGAATTACCAGCTAAAGGAGATTTGCCTGCCTCTACTCCTGCAGATTGCAGATAGGTAAGTATCTGTTCTTCAGCTTGAGACATCGTGATGCCCTTGGGGATCTCAGTAATCAAACCTGAGGCTGTGTGCATTTCGCGAACAAAGTCATTCATCGATGCGAGTTGGCCTTCGGTTGCATGAATAACGACATCAACGCCTTCACCGATGACGTTTAGTTCTGAGTCGGTGACAAGGACGGCAATCTCCACCAGGGCATCGGTTGCAAGGTCTAAGCCCGTCATCTCACAATCGATCCAAATCAGGTGGGGGAGTTCGGTAGCCATGGGGTGCACGATAGAGGTTTTAGCGCCCAAGGCGATAATTCAGCCTTCGTTCACCTTCTGTTCACTAAATCCACTTTCAATTTATGCCGACAGACTGAAGGATGCCCTCATGTCAATTGACGCTCCAGTAAAGGTGATTCCAGAAGCACGCGAGATCACGACAAAGCCTCGACTTTCGGATCAGGTGTTCCGCACCATTGTCACAGTCGGTGGAATGGCATCACTTGTCATTCTCGGTTTGATTGCACTCTTCCTTTCTATCAAAGGTGTGCACATCCTTATTGATGAGAAGCTTGGATTCATAACCGGCTCTGCTTGGGAAGTCGTCACTGATGAAACTGGCAACATTGTTGAATCCAAGTTTGGAATCGGTGCAATGCTCATCGGCACGATGCTGTGTGCGCTTATTGCAATTGTTGTCGGTGTACCAATTTCGGTGCTCAGTGCTTTGTACTTAACGTTTTATGCCGATGGTCGCGTCAAGAAATTCCTAATCTCTGTCATCGATTTGATGGCAGCATTTCCATCACTCCTCTTCGGTTTCTGGGGATTTATAGTCTTTATGTCGTCAGCTGAATACTGGGCGAAATTAGTAAATAAGTACCTAAGTTTTATTCCGATTTTCGATGTTCCAGTGCCAATCTTTGAGCGCTCACCATTTATTGCAGGATTAGTACTTGCAATCATGATTATTCCAATTGTCACATCGATTTCGCGAGAAATCTTTGATCAAACACCTTTAGATCGCATTCAAGCAGCCTATGCACTTGGTGCGACGAAGTTAGCCATGATTAAGGCAGTCGTTATTCCATTTGGACGTGGCGGCATCATTGGTGGCGCAATGCTTGGCTTGGGTCGCGCGATGGGTGAAACTGTTGCGGTCTACACGGTTCTCAATGTTGTCTATCAGGTAAATTGGCAGGTGCTCTTTGGGGCTGGTGGGAACGTAGCGTCACTCATTCTGCTTAAGTTTGGTGAAGCTGGCCCTTATGAAGTCGATGCCCTGATGGCAGCGGGCCTCATTCTCTTCTTGCTCACACTTCTAGTGAATGCGACAGCGGATTTCTTAATCAACCGCTTTGGAGGCAAGGGGCGATGACAATGACAATTCCAACACCTCGCAAGCCATGGCAGCCTACTGCGAAGAATCGCATTGAGAATGTACTCGTTATTGTTGCTGCTTTTGGACTTGCGGGCCTTTCAGTTGAATTCACAGGTTTAAGCGGCAAGCTTGGCTTCTTTATCTCTCTATTTATATCGCTACTAATTCTTAGTTTTTCTTTTCATTATTTACAACGCGGTAGCGCGGCAGCTAAGGATTCCTTGTTGCAGGTGCTTACGGTAATGGCGATTGTGATTACGTTGATTCCGATAGTAAGTATTGTGGTAACTGTTTTTGCAAAAGGTTACAAAGGCTTGCACTGGGGAATTCTCACCAAAGATATGGCTTTGGCATCGGTCAATGACCCCATCGCAAATGGTGGATTACTTCATGCGTTAGTCGGAACAATCTTGATGGTGGGCGGCGCTCTCATCTTCAGCTTCCCAATCGGTGTATTGACCGCTCTCTATCTGACTGAAATTCGCGGCTCACTTACCCGTCCGATCAAGTTCCTGGTACAAGCGATGTCAGGTGTTCCTTCAATCGTCGCTGGCCTCTTTATTCTTTCAAGCTTGATCTACCCAGTAACGAAAGAACTCTCAGGACTTATGGGTTCTCTGGCCCTAACAATCCTGATGATTCCAACCATTGCTCGTACCGCCGAAGAAATGCTTCACCTTATTCCTAATGAACTTCGTGAAGCTGGAGTTGCTCTAGGTGGAACCCAATGGCGCACAGTGGCTGGGGTAGTTCTACCTGCGGCCAAGAGCGGGCTTGTCACCGCAATCATTCTGGGCGTCGCTCGCATCATCGGAGAAACTGCGCCACTGCTTCTTGTCAGCGGCGGAGGAGATGCACTGAACCTCAACCCAACCCAAGGTGCGATGGGTTCCCTTCCTTATTACATCTGGAAGGCATTCCTAACGGGCGGAACTGATGAAGCATTTGCTCGCGCCTGGGCAGGTATGTTGGTCTTACTCAGTTTCATCTTCATTCTCTTTGGATTAGCACGCTACTTAAGCGGAAGAAAGGTTGGGTAAGACCATGACTAACACAAGCGACTTGAACAACAATGAGAAAGATGAGAGCAATATGACAACATCAAAGACAAAGCCAGCATCACTAGCCAGTGTTGCATCCGCTCGCACGCAGTCACAGCCAGGCACCGCATTGCTCGGCACAGGTCTTGAGACCCGTGGCGTGCACGCATGGTTTGGTAAGAAGCATGTTCTCTCAGATGTCACCCTTGATTTCGCAGCAGGAACAGTGACTGCGCTCATTGGACCATCAGGGTGCGGTAAGTCAACATTCTTGCGCACACTCAATCGCATGCATGAGTTCATTCCAACAGCTGCCATGGCAGGAGAAGTACTTCTCGATGGAAAAGATATTTACTCACCAGGAACAGATGTCACCAAGATTCGTCTTCGCGTGGGAATGGTCTTTCAGAAGCCAAACCCATTCCCATCAATGACCATCGGTGAGAACGTTCTCTCAGGCCTTAAGTTGGCTCAGATCAAGAAGAGCAATACAGATGAGCTCCTTGAGTCATGCCTCACCCGTGCAGGTCTTTGGAACGAGGTTAAGGATCGTCTTGGAGAACATGGTGGTGCGCTGTCAGGTGGACAGCAGCAGCGTCTATGTATCGCTCGATCACTTGCAGTTGAGCCACAAGTGCTTCTTATGGATGAGCCATGTTCAGCACTTGACCCAGGTTCAACATTTAGAATTGAAGAGACCATTGCAGACCTTGCTAAGACCATGACCATCGTGATTGTGACTCACAATATGCAGCAGGCAGCGCGCGTCTCTGACTACACCGCCTTCTTCCTCTCTGATGGCGGCCCAGGAGAGATGATTGAGGCAGCACCGACCAGCCGCATCTTCTCTGCACCTCAAGATAAGCGCACAGAAGATTACGTAACAGGGCGTTTCGGCTAAACCCTGCGTCTTCATCTGTTCACTTTGGTGTTTCCAATCGTTTACCTAAAGGTGGGCATTTAGACATCCATTTTCGTTACTTTTCCAGATGTAAGGGCTACTTACTTAGACATCTCGAAGGGTAAAAAATGACATTTTCAAAGAAGGCAAAGGCGCTTGTAATTGCAGGCCTTATTGCAATCTCCTCAGCAACACCTGCTCACGCAGTAGATCTCCAGGGTTCTGGAGCTTCATTCGTAGATCCACTTCTACAAGCTTGCAAAGCTGGCTTTGCTAAGGCATCAAGCCACTCATATGTTTACACATCAACAGGTTCAGGAACAGGCCAGAAGAACTCAGATGCAAAGATTGGTGATTTCTGGTTCTCAGATACTCCACACACCGCTGCAACAAAGCGTTCAACAGTATTCCACGCTCCAGTCGTGGCTGCACCAATTGCAGTACTAGTAAACCTTCCAGCGAAGAAGGATGTCTATCTTTCAGCAACAACTGTTGCAAAGATTTTTGCGGGAGAAATCACTCGTTGGAATGATCCAGCAATCGTTGCGGATAACAACCGTTCAGTCGCATCAGTTGTCTACAAGAAGGATGCACAAGGAAACGCCCTCAAGGACGCAAGTGGAAAGCCAGTAGTCCTTCGTTCCGGTACTAAGTCAGTTATCTACACACTTCCCAACCAGCCAATCAAAGTAATCTTCCGCTCAGACGGATCGGGAACATCAGGTAACTTCACAGCATGGATGAACGCTGTTGCTCCAACTGTATGGTCGAAGGCAGGAAATAACGCTTTCACAACAGCGTTCCCAGGCAACATCAATGCAACTGGAAACATCGGCCGCATTGTTGGCGCTAACCAGTCACAAGGTGTAGCAACACTTGCTGCAAAGACAAAGTACTCAATCACATACGCTGAGAAGAACTGGGGCGATGCTTACGGACTTCGTTCTGCATATGTCGGTAACGCATCTGGAAGCTTCACATTCCCAGATTCAGTTGCTACATCAGCATTCTTGGGCGAAGCATCACAAGATGCTAACGGAATCGTGAAGTACGACTACAACACAAAGGTTGCTGGTGCGTACACACTCGGAATCATCTCTTACATGTTGATTGAGTCACAATATGCAGATAAGACTCGTGGAGCAGCTGTAAAGCAGCTCGCTGAGTACATCGTTTCACCAGCATGTTCTGGAGCGGATCCAAAGCTTGGATTCGTAGTCATCTCAGGTACCTTCCTCGATAAGGCGAAGGCACAGCTTGCAAAGATGAATCAGTAACCCTTAAAAAAGAGAAACTGGGTGGTCCGCTTCGGCGGCCCATCCAGTTTTTTTATTGTCAGGCTTTTTATGTGTGTGCCCGGCTGGAATCGAACCAGCGACCTACCGCTTAGAAGGCGGTTGCTCTATCCGACTGAGCTACGGGCACGTGTGAAGAACATCTGTGTTTGCGGAGTAAGTCTACCGAAGCATTGACGGGTAGAGTCTCGCCTTATGGCTGAGTTCATTTACACGATGAAGAAGGCGCGTAAAGCGCATGGCGAGAAGGTAATTCTCGATGATGTGACGTTGATGTTCTTGCCTGGCGCAAAGATCGGTGTTGTCGGTCCCAACGGTGCTGGTAAATCAACAGTCCTTCAAATCATGGCAGGACTACAGCAGCCATCTAATGGCGAGGCATATCTATCACCTGGTTACACAGTCGGAATCCTCTTGCAGGAACCACACCTAAATGAAGAGAAAACAGTTCTTGAAAATGTGCAAGAGGGCGTTGCTGAAACCATGGAGATGGTTCGCCGCTTCAATGAAATTTCAGAGGAGATGGCAAACCCTGATGCTGACTACGACAAGTTATTGGCTGAGATGGGTGAGCTCCAAGAACAACTCGATCACCGCAATGCATGGGAGTTAGATTCACAACTCGAGCAGGCGATGGATGCTCTCAGATGCCCACCAGGAGATTCTGATGTGAAGGTTCTCTCTGGTGGAGAAAAGCGCCGCGTTGCACTCTGCAAGTTACTTCTTGAAGCACCAGATTTACTGCTCCTTGATGAACCAACGAACCACTTAGATGCTGAATCTGTTCTCTGGCTTGAGCAACATTTGAGTAAGTACCCAGGCACCGTTGTTGCGATTACGCACGATAGATACTTCCTAGACAACGTTGCACAGTGGATTCTTGAACTCGACCGCGGTCGTGCTTATCCCTATGAAGGAAATTACTCCACCTATCTTGAGACAAAGTCAGCACGTCTTAAAGTTGAAGGCCAGAAAGATGCAAAGCGTGCCAGGCGTCTGACAGAGGAACTTGATTGGGTTCGCCAGAATGCAAAGGGCCGCCAGACAAAGTCCAAGGCTCGTCTTGCTCGCTATGAAGAGATGGCAGCTGAGGCAGACAAGATGCGTAAGTTGGACTTCGATGAGATTCAGATTCCACCTGGCCCGCGTCTTGGAAATATTGTTGTTGAAGTTGAACACCTTGTGAAGGGTTTTGGCGATCGTGTACTGATCGATGATTTGTCCTTTACCTTGCCACGAAATGGAATTATTGGAGTTATTGGGCCCAACGGCGCTGGTAAGACAACTCTCTTTAAGACCATTCTTGGTATGGAGACACCTGATTCAGGCAGTGTGAAGATTGGTGAGACGGTAAAGATTTCCTATGTGGATCAGTCACGTGGTGGCATCGATCCAAAGAAATCACTCTTTGAAGTGGTCTCAGATGGTCTTGATTTTATGAAGGTCGGACAAGTGGAAATGCCATCGCGTGCATATGTTGCAGCATTTGGTTTTAAGGGTCCTGATCAACAAAAGCCTGCAGGTGTTCTCTCAGGTGGTGAGCGAAACCGTTTGAACTTAGCTCTGACACTCAAGCAAGGTGGCAATCTATTGCTGCTGGATGAGCCAACGAACGATCTTGATGTGGAAACTCTTGGATCACTTGAAAATGCGCTCCTTGAATTTCCTGGTTGCGCCGTTGTGATCTCCCACGATCGATGGTTTCTGGACCGCGTGACAACACACATCTTGGCTTATGAAGGTGATTCCAAATGGTTCTGGTTTGAAGGAAATTTTGAATCCTATGAAGAGAACAAGATTGCGCGACTTGGAGCAGATGCAGCTCGCCCTCACCGCGTCACCTATCGAAAGCTCACACGCTAATGATTTATACAGGTAAGCAATTTGTGCGTTGGGATGACATCGATGCATTTGGCCATGTCAATAATGCAAAGTATCTGACCTATATCCAAGAGGCACGCTTCCTGTGGTCAACCATCACGGAGATGGTTGTTGCACGCGCTGAAGTAGATTACATAGAAGCAATCTATGAAGGTGGTCGTTTCTACGATGTCAATCTCTGGGTCGAAGCGATTGGTAATTCATCTTTTACAATGGCTTATGAAGTAGTGGGTGATAACGGTGTTGTGCACGCAAAGGTAAAGACCGTGCAAGTTGTTGTGAGCATGGAGACGATGAAGTCTCGTCCGCTTAAAGATTCAGAACGTGAGTTCCTGAATCAATATCTAAAGGCTTAATTCATGGCTAAGCAGAAGATCCACCCTGGGTGGATAGCAGTCACCGTTACCTTCTTCACCTTGATGGCATCTGCTGGCTATCGCTCGGCTCCTTCAGTTCTCATCGTTCCTCTTGAAGATGCATTCGGTTGGTCACGCTCTCAGATTTCACTGGCAGTCTCTATCAATGTGCTCCTCTTTGGTTTGGTAGCACCCTTTGCTGCAGCGTTGATGGAGCGATTTACCGTTCGTAAAGTGGTGATGTCAGCTCTTACTTTAGTTGCCATCAGTTCAACCTCGACAATCTTTATGACCCAACCGTGGCACTTGTGGGCGCTGTGGGGGGTAGGCGTTGGAGTTGGCACAGGATCCATGGCTCTTGTCTTTGCAGCAACCATTGCTAATCGCTGGTTTGTGGCGCGCAAGGGAATTGTTATTGGTGCGCTCACCGCAGCAACAGCAAGTGGACAGCTGGTCTTCTTGCCGATGCTTTCGTACTTTGCGATCAACTATGGCTGGAAGAGCGTCTCACTCACTGTGGGAACTGCCGCAGCTCTTGTCATTCCCTTTATCTACTTCTTCCTCAAGGAAAAGCCTGAAGCGCTTGGCATGACTCCTTACGGTGCACCCAGTGATTGGCAGCCACCTGCACCTAATGAACTCTCTGCAAGACGCATTGCAATCGATACCTTAAGAGTTTCATCCAAGTCGAGAGATTTCTGGATTCTCTTTGGAACATTCCTCGTCTGTGGGCTATCAACTAATGGCCTTATTGGCACTCACTTTATTCCCGCTGCCCACGATCATGGGATGGCAGAGACAGTTGCTGCAGGACTTCTTGCACTCATTGGTCTCTTTGATGTGATTGGTACTCTCTTTTCTGGCTATCTCACAGACCGAATTGACCCACGCAAACTTCTCTTCTTCTATTACGGTCTTCGCGGACTATCACTCTTTCTCTTGCCTTCCATTCTCTTTAGTTCAGTGCATCCATCGACTCTTGTCTTTGTTATCTTCTATGGCCTTGATTGGGTTGCAACAGTCCCGCCAACGCTGGTGCTCTGTCGCATGGTGATGGGCAATCAACGCTCAGCAGTTGTCTATGGATGGGTATTTGTGGGCCATCAAATTGGTGCATCTATTGCCGCCCTTGGCGCTGCAGTTCTTCGCGTCAAACTCGGTGATTATGCAGCTGCCTTCTATATCTCAGGGGCGATGTGTCTTGTTGCATCATTTGCAGTACTGCAGATAGCTAAGGGCAAGAGCACAGCAGAGCTTCGAGGTTAACGTGGAGCGCGACACAACGAATTACTACGAACTCTTTGGGGGAGAAGTCTTCTTCGCAGATCTCGTCTCACAGTTCTATGCACATGTTGCCACCAATGAGATCTTGCGCCCGATGTATCCAGAGTCAGATATGAAGGGTGCAGCCCATCGATTGCAGATCTTCCTTGAACAATATTGGGGAGGGCCTACTACCTATCAAGAAGAGCGCGGACATCCACGTCTTCGTATGCGCCATGCAGGTTTTCATATCAACCCAGAAGCAAAAGAAGCCTGGCTTGATTGCATGGGTAAGGCAGTAGATGGAATGAAGTTAGAACCTGAACTGCGTGAGAAGTTATGGCGCTATTTAGAAGGCGCTGCCCTTCATATGGTGAACGCTCTGGATTAACGCTTCTGAGATTTATTTCCGACAGTGAGAATCTCACCGTTTCGGATATACCAGAGCACATTCTTCTTATCGCGCACTTGAGTAATTCTTAGTCCCACACGTTCAACTTTTCCTTCAACATCTTGGACTTTGACATCATCGCCAACACCATATTGATCTTCAATCAACATAAAGATTCCTGAAAGAATGTCACGGACAAGAGTCTGTGCGCCAAGTCCGAGTGCAACACCGATGACACCAGCAGATGCAATCACGGGCCCGAGATTAAATCCGAATTCACCAAGAATCATTCCAAAGGCGATGATCCAAATAGCTGCATTAAATGTTGAGCTAAATACTGTTCCGATTGTGCGAGCACGTTCTGCTTGACGCTTTGCAGTTCCTGGCCCTGGCTTGAGATCGGCGCTAGCTAATCGGTCGATGGCACGGTCGATGGCGCGGTGTCCTACGAGGTGGCCGATAGCTGCGACCAGGAAGATCACCAGTACTCGAAGTGGGGCTCCATTGAACCAATCCCAGATTGCCTGCGTGCGTTCGCTCATAATCGCTAAGGGTAGTGAAATCTTTATCTAAATTTCACCGCGAAATACCCCTAGGAGGCTCGGTTTTGAGGCAATATATCCCAATCAACGCGAGCCACGCGTTGGAACCGGGGTAATGATGAACCGCACGTTGGTACTCAACGCCACCTATGAACCTCTAGGTGTTGTTACTGATCGTCGCGCGCTTATTTTGGTTCTCAATAATCGGGCAACAATGATTGAATCCTCTGGAACTGTTCTGCACTTTGCAACAGGTCAGCTCGAACTTCCACTTGTTATTCGCCTCAATAAATTCGTCAAGATTCCATATCGCCACGCAGTTCCACTTTCACGTCGGGCAATCTTTGCTCGCGATGGTGGTCGCTGTGTCTACTGCCATGCAGCTGCAACTTCTATTGACCACGTGATCCCGCGTTCTCGTGGCGGCGGTCACAATTGGGAGAATGTTGTCAGCGCTTGCCATAAGTGCAACCATGTCAAAGCTGATAAGCCGTTAAAAGAATTGGGATGGCGACTGCGTTCACTTCCTCGCGAACCTGTGGGTGCTGCATGGAGAATTCTTGGAACAGGTCGCACTGAATCTAGATGGCTTCCATACCTTGAGCCATTTGGCGTCGCTGCAGCCACTGCATAGACTTAGCCACATGATCAAGACACTTTCTCAGGTCGCAGTTCTTTCTCCCAGAATTAACCAAGAGCCTGGCGCAATGCCAGGTGAGGGACTCACAGCGCTACAAACCTTCACCTACTTTGTTGCAGCACCTATCGGGCTATTCCTTGGGATCTCACTCATTGTCTGGGCGCTGACAGGTGAAAAGAAGAAGAGCGCAAGCTCATCTTCTGTCATTACCTCTATCCAGTAATTACTTATCTGCAGCGCGAGCTTTAATCGCGCGAGACATAGCATCGCGACCCTCTGTCACTGAACGGCGAAGTGCATTGGATGCATCCTTGCCGGTGACATCGAGCCAGTGCTGAGCCTTCTTCACAGTTTCATCGCTGATAACCCATGCTGGGAATAACAAGGTCGCAGTTGTCTCTGCGATTTCAAATCCCTTTGTCTCCCAGACCTTCAAGATTGCATCGAAGTATTGATCGACAAATCCAGCAAGTAGTTCGTGATGGATATTCTCGTTAAATCCACGGCACATATAGGAGTGGATTGTGTTGGAGAGGTTATCTGTGGTGATGGATGCAAAGGCCTTTGCTTTAGCTTCCTGTGTGGGAAGGGCTGCATAGGAGTAAGCGTTGTATTGCTTACCGTGAGCTGTCTTATCTTTAGCTGACTCTGCTTCGATTTCAGCAGGGCCAAATACACCGCGCTTAACGCCGCAGATGAAGATATACCAACGGATTTCAGCATCAATGAGAAGTCCATTTTCTGAACCATCAAGGATTGCCTTGAGCTTATCCATATGTGCTGGTGTGATTGCATTATTTGCAAATGCCTTAGCAAATTGCATCTGGTGATCACTGCCAGGTTTTGCCGCAGCCAACATCGCAGCAGTTGCATCAGCAACCTGTGTGCGAAGCCCATCGCGCTTAGCAGGATCTGCATATGCCCAAATTGCGGTCTCAAATTGAATATAGGTGGCTGCAACGATGGAGATGTCAGACTCTGTCTTCAGCGCGTTCAGTGCGATGGCAACATAGTCAGAAGTAGATAGCTCTCCATCACGGCATGAATCCCAGAGAGATGCCCAGATGAGGCCGCGAGCAAGTGAATCATCGAGTGTTCCAAGATGGCTCTTCATTGTTGCAATGGATCGATCATCAAAGCGCAGCTTTGCATAGGTCTGATCTTTATCGTTGATAAGGACAAGGTCTGCAAGCTTCTCACCAGCAAGTGCTGTGACTTCAGTGAGAGCTCCTGCAACATCGAGTTCAACGCTGGTGCGGCGAGTGAGTTTGTCACCCTTGATATCAAAGAGACCAACGTGAAGACGGTGTGGGCGAAGTTCCTTTGAACCCACAGGCATTGCAGGTGCAATCTGCTTAATAGAGATTGACTTGTATGTATCGCCGCTGATTTCAATGACAGGGCTGAGTGTGTTCACACCTGCTGTGCGAAGCCATGTGGAGACCCAAGGAGTGAGGTCGCGACCCGATGCTGCCTCTAACTGATCAATGAGATCTTTTAGAGTTGTATTGCCATATTGGTGCTTAGCAAAGTAGAGACGAAGACCCTTGATGAAGTTATCGCGGCCAACGTGAGCAACAAGCTGCTGCAAGACAGATGCACCCTTTGCATAAGAGATTCCATCAAAGTTGGTGCGCACTGCATCGAGATCTTCCATCTCAGTTGCAATCGGGTGAGTAGTCGTTAACTGATCTACACGATATGCCCAGTTCTTGCGGAGTGAGTTGAACTCAGTCCAGGCGTGTGTGTATTTCGTTGATTCTGAGACTGATTGGTATGAAGCCCATTCAGCAAATGATTCATTGAGCCATAGGTCTTCCCACCACTTCATGGTGACCAAGTCACCAAACCACATATGTGCCATCTCGTGGTGGATAGTCGTTGCGCGGCTGACATAGTTGCGCTCTGTGACCTTAGAACGGAAGATCAAGACATCTTCGTGGAAAGTCACACAGCCGACGTTCTCCATCGCACCCCAGTTGTATTCAGCAACTGCAATCTGGTCGTACTTACCGAATGGGTATGCAAGACCGAAGGTTTTTTCGAAGTAGGCAAAACCCTGCTTGGTTACTTCAAAGATGTTCTCTGCATCGACATGCTTAAAGAATGATTTACGGGCATAGATGCCAAGGGGAATTGTCTTCTCGCCTTTGTATTCATCATGGACTGATGTGTAGGCACCGGCAACGATTGCGGTGACATAGGTGGCAATAACTTGTGACTTAGCAAACTGCGTGAACTTGCGATCGCCATCGAGCTCTTTGGTGGATTCAACGCCGTAGTTAGAGATGACTTCCCAATGCTTAGGTGTGATGGTACTAATTGTGAAAGTTGCCTTCTGATCAGGTTGATCAAAGCATGCATACATACGGCGAGCATCGCCTGTTTCAAACTGTGTATAGAGATATACCTCATTATCTGCAGGGTCTACGAAGCGGTGAAGTCCTTCACCTGAGTTTGAGTAGATGCCATCGTGCTCGATTTCAAGAACGTTCTCTGCAGCAAGTGCAGGAAGATAAATGGTTTCGCCATCGAATTTAGGATCAAAATCTGCGCCATTGAGCTTTGTGCTGATGACCTTGCTGCCAACGCAGTCGATGTATGTGGTTGCACCTGGCTTAAGCCCTGCAAAGTGGATAACAGTCTTTACGCGAAAGTTCTCTGCACCGGTAGTGAGGTCGAGGTCGATTGAGTAGTGAGAGACCTTGATAAGTGCTGAACGCTCTGCTGCTTCAACCTGCTTGATATTTGTGCCTGGCACGGGTGCTCCTTAAGGTTAATTAATCGCCTTATCCAACCACCAACTCGAGCATCCGTCACAAGTTAGGATTGTGGAATGGAACAACCGACGATTCGCAGCTATCGCATACGCGGAACGCGGATCACAGCTCCCCAGCAGAGCGCCCTCGATAAGTATTGGGGGATATATGGAATCGATTACTCCCTCACCCCCATTTCCCCTTCTCAACTCTTTCCCAATTCAAAGGAAGTCATTCTTGAGATTGGCTTTGGCATGGGGGAGGCAACTGCGCTCATTGGTCGAGATTTCCCCGATACGGGATTTCTTGCAGTGGAAGTTCATAAGCCAGGTATTGGAAAGCTGATGGCTCGGATTGAAGAGCTAGCACTTTCTAATATCCGCATTATCGAAGGCGATATCCATCCAATCTTGCAGACAATGATTCCTGATCGTTCCGTAGATGGTGTTCACTTATTCTTTCCCGATCCCTGGCCAAAAAAGCGCCACAATAAACGGCGCATCATCAATCAAGACTTCTTACAGCTCATCCATTCAAAGATTAAGGATGGGGGCTTTTTTCATATTGCTACCGATTGGGTTCCCTACGCTGAATACATCCAAGAAGTATTTGCAGCATCCCCACTCTTCACAGGGGGCCTTGTTGAGCGCCCGCAGTGGCGGCCAGTAACCAGATTTGAAGGACAAGGAATAACGAAAGATCACCAGGTCAATGACCTGAAGTATTTCAAAGCTTAGAGATCACCGGTTACTTCGTAATTTCCAACTTTTTCAATGCGTCTTACATGGCGCTCATCTCCTGGAAATGGCGTTGCGATAAAGGTATCTATCAGTTGCTTCACAAAATCTGATTCGTGCATACGGCCACCGACTGCAATGACATTGGCATTGTTATGTTCGCGCGCAAGCTTTGCTGTCTCAATACTCCAGACAAGTGCTGCGCGAATTCCCTTAACTTTATTTGCTGCCATCTGCTCGCCATTGCCAGAGCCACCTAGGACTATGCCCATAGAGGTCGCATCCTTTGAGACAGCCTCAGCACAGGGAATACAGAAATCTGGGTAATCATCGAGTGCGTCATATTCATAAGGGCCGTGATCTGTGACGTCATGGCCATTCATCACAAGGTGGGTGATGAGTTCATTCTTGAAATCAAGGCCAGCGTGATCGCTACCGATATGAATGCGCATGGGCAATTGAAGCATGGTGAGGGCGGGCAACGAAAAACCCGCCACGCCTTCACGTGACGGGTTTTTCTACCCAAGGAGGTACTACATGATGAAAGTTCTTATGCTTTTGCTGGTGCTGGGAGAGTCAGAGTGTGTGAACCCTTAGATCCGCCCTTTGGTCCACTATGACCGCGATCGCCTTTATCTCCACCCTTTGGACCCATAGGACGAACTGCATTTACTTGAGTTGTCACACGAGCTGTGAGTGTTGACTTCAGGGTTGTTGCTTGTGCTGCAGTGAGCTTTCCAGCTGTTACTGCTGCATCGATGCGCTTTGTCTCATCTGCAACAAGTGCTGCAATGAGTGCATCCTTCTTCGCTCCTGCAATTGCTGCAAGAGTTTCTCCTGCTTCAAGACGAGTCTTAATCGTTGCTGCATCCACACCAATTACTGATGAGATGAGAGCAAGGTGAGCTGCGCGATCTGCCTCAAGTGGCTTAGCTGGCTTTAATGCTTCCACCGCTGCAAGTGCTGCTGTGATCGCATCAGCTTGTGCCTGAGTGATGGTGCCCTTGGTAACAAGTGCTGCAAGAACTGATGCAACTTCTGCACGAGGACCCTTTACTCCAGCAACAGATGCCTTAGTCACAGACACTCGAGTTACTGATGACTTAGATGCTGCAGATGAAACTCCCATTGTTCCTGCTGTGAGTGCAACAGTTGTAATAACTATTGCAGCTACCTTCTTCTTCGTTGACATTTGTATGTCTCCTCATCCCGTACTTTGTGCCGACACCCTTGTATCGACCTGTGAGTAATAAAGCGCCCTATGCTGAAAAAGATATCTCATTAATCTGTGAGCACCTTGCGAGTTTGTGGGCAGAGTTTGTGGCCGATTACGCGTAGCCACCCTTGATTTCTGAGAGAAAACTGGGGGATTGCCCGATTTAAACAGGCGGACCCCTTCTTCACACTGGTTACACGCCAACGACCAGGAGGTCACCAGTGAAGCGCACCCGATTAGCCATTCTTATCTCTATTGCACTCTTCTCTTCTGCTCTGACATTCACTCCCGCCAATGCTGCAGGAAGAAGTGCATCCTCTATTCCCAATACGATTTTAAATGGCAAAGGGGCACCAGCTAATTCAGTTGGGATCAACGGTGATTTCTATATCGACACACGAAGTCTCTTGCTCTTTGGGCCAAAGAAAAGTGGGAAGTGGCCACTACCTCAAAACTTGCAAGGACCAACAGGTGCAGCAGGTCTGAGTGGTAGTGATGGAAAGAATGGAAGTGATGGCAAGAACGGTAGTGATGGAAAGACAATCACGAATGCATCGACAACGTCAGGTGGTGCAGGACCAGCTGGACCACAAGGAGAGAAAGGTGCAACAGGTGCAGCAGGACCTGCAGGACCAACAGGTCCCGCTGGTGCCACGGGACCACAAGGTGCGACAGGTGCAGCGGGATCATCTGGATCAGGTGGTGGAACTGCGGGACCTGCAGGACCAGCAGGTGCAACGGGTGCTGCAGGTGCAACGGGACCGGCAGGTGCAACCGGGCCGGCGGGAGCGACAGGAGCAGCCGGAGCTACCGGAAGTGCCGGTGCAACAGGTGCGACAGGAGCGGCCGGTGCCACGGGACCTGCGGGTGCTACAAAAGTAATAACCGGGAGTCTCGTTTTCGGTGATTTGAGCGGAGTCGCAGGTACGTCTCAAGCAGTTTCAATAAATGGTTTCAAGTCAAATAAAAGTTATCTAGTTCATGCAAAAGTATTTACTTATCAACCAAATGACCCAGGAGAGAATTTTACTTGGCTGTCCATGTCGGCATCCGGGATTAACGGAGCACCAACCGTGACGACTCAATACTTATTGAGCCACGGATACTCCTATAGGTCCGGAGCGGGAAGATATGAGAATTCCTTTGACATTAACATCACGTTAGAGGGCAGCGCGGTTGCTACGGATTACGGATTGACTATGACATTCGTAGTCGGTCGAAATACCTCAGGAACATTGTTAGTAAAACTCGAGGGATCATTCGTAGCCGAGGAAGTGCAATCAGTCTCGACATCCTTCTAGAACTATGGAGCGGGTGACCGGGATCGAACCGGCATGGCCAGCTTGGAAGGCTGGGGCTCTACCATTGAGCTACACCCGCAAGTGGTGCGGAGGCTGAGCGTACAGGGTGTGTAAGCGAGAGTAAAAAATTCGTCTAGACTTCCGCATGCGCCTCGGGGCGTAGCGTAGTGGCTAGCGCGCCTGCTTTGGGAGCAGGAGATCGGGAGTTCGAATCTCCCCGCCCCGACCAGAACTTCTTCAAAGCTGTAGAGCTTTACCTATGTAGATAATAAGGAGCACTTCGTGAAGAGCACTCTCGAGACACTTTCCCCAACTCGTGTTCGTTTAGATGTCAAAGTTCCTTATGCCGAGCTTGGTGAATATGTTGATGCTGCATATAAGAAGGTTGGCGCATCTGTCACTATCCCTGGATTCCGTAAGGGCAAAGTTCCTAATGCAATGATCGATCAGCGCGTGGGTCGCCAAGCAGTAATCGATGAGGCAATCAACTTTGCTATCCAAGATTTCTATGTTGCTGCAGCTCGCGAGAACGATGTGCTTGTTGTTGGTCGCCCAACAGTTGATGCCATTGATTTTGTTGATAACGAGAAGCTTGATTTCTCTGTTGAAGTTAATGTGCGCCCAGATGTCACATTGCCAGATTTCTCCAAGATTGAAATTTCAGTAGATAACGTGGAAGTCTCTGATAAAGATATTGATGAGCAGATTGATGAGCTCCGCGCTCGCTTTGGCACACTCAATACAGTGGAGCGCGCAGCAGCTAATGGTGACTTCGTCACTATCGATCTCACAGCACGCATTGATGGCGCTGAAGTAGATGGCGGCAAGGCAAATGAAATTTCCTATGAAGTTGGCTCAAATAAGATGATTGATAACCTCGATGAGGCACTTGTCGGCATGAGCGCAGGCGATACCAAGACATTTACCTCTCAGCTCGTTGGCCAGAAAGATGGCGAAAGCGGTGAGATCGATATCGTTCTGAAGGCAGTGAAAGAGCGTGAGCTTCCAACGCTTGATGATTCATTCGCCAAGCTTGCATCAGAGTTCGACACAGTTGCAGAACTTCGTTCTGATTTCACTGAGCGCCTAAGCCGTGTGAAGAAGATGGAACAAGGAGCACAAGCTCGCGACCTCCTCGTTGAAAAACTCCTTGCAGATCTAGATATTCCAGTTCCTGATGACATCGTCCTTGAAGAAGTTAACGATCACCTCGAAGGTGAAGGACGTATGGAAGATGCTGAACACCGTGCTGAAGTAGATGGCCAGGTTCGCGCATCTATCAAATCTGATTTCCTCTTTGACTCCATTGTGAAGGCTGAAAAAGTTCAGGTTAATGAAATCGAATTAACTGAATACCTCATTCGCATGTCACAGCGTTATGGAATGGGTCCAGAACAATTCGCACAAGAACTTCAAAAAGCTGGACAGATTAGCCAGGTTGTTGCTGAGGTAACACGCGCTAAGGCACTTGCATCTGTTCTTGCTCGCATCACAGTTCTTGATAAGTCAGGCAACAAGGTCGAACTTGAGGCGCTTCGCCCTCAAGAGGCACCTGATGCCCCTGTTGTTGAGTAACTTCTTTAGCCGTAAGCGAACATCGCCCCTTTTCCAGGCTTTCTACCCAATTTGGGAAGCATTTTGCTGCCCAGATTGTTAAGGTCACTACAAGCAAAACGATCGGAAGGATGACACGTGGATTTTAATAACCCACAGGACAACACAACCGTTGCCCGCTCAGCTGGTTCAGAACTCATGGGACTAGGTGATCAGATTTATAGCCGTTTGCTACGCGAACGCATCATCTTTCTTGCAGGCGAAGTACGCGATGAAATGGCTAACGCTATTTGTGCGCAGATGCTTCTTCTTGCTGCTGAAGATCCAGAGAAAGACATCTACCTTTATATCAACTCACCTGGTGGTTCAGTAACTGCCGGTATGGCCGTCTATGACACCATGCATTACATCAAGAACGATGTTGCAACTGTTGCAATGGGAATGGCTGCATCCATGGGTCAGTTCTTGCTCACAGCTGGTGCTCCCGGAAAGCGTTATGCAACTCCGCATGCACGCATCTTGATGCATCAACCACTTGGTGGCATCGGTGGAACAGCTACAGATATTCGTATCCAGGCAGAGCAGATGGCAATTACAAAGCAGACAATGTCTGAGCTCAATGCAAAGCACACTGGTCAGCCACTTGAAAAGATCATCGCAGATTCCGATCGCGATAATTGGTTCAACGCTAAAGATGCTCTTGCTTATGGTTTTATCGATCACATCGCAACAAACGAGGCAAGCATTGTGGGAGGTAAGAAGTAATGAAGCACATTCAAGAAATTACAAACCGCTACGTTCTTCCAACAATTGAAGAGAAGACCGCATATGGCTATAAGCGCCTTGATCCTTATACAAAGCTATTTGAAGAGCGCATCATCTTCATGGGACAGCCAATCGATGACACTGTTGCAAACGATGTTATGGCGCAGCTTCTGACCCTTGAATCCATGGATCCAGATCGCGATATCTCGATCTATATCAACTCACCTGGTGGTTCATTTACTGCGCTCACAGCTATCTATGACACTATGCAATTTGTTCGCCCAGACATCACAACAATCTGTCTTGGTCAGGCAGCTTCCGCTGCTGCGATCATCCTTGCAGGTGGAACGAAGGGCAAGCGTTACGGTCTTGAACATTCAAGAATCCTGATTCACCAACCTTCATCTGAAGGTGGCGGACAGGCTTCAGATATCGAAATCCAGGCACGCGAGATCATGCGTATGCGTGGCTTGCTCGAGACAATGCTTGCAAAGCACTCGAACAAATCTGTCGAGGAAATCGAGAAAGATATCGAACGCGACAAGATTCTTACCGCTGCAGAGGCAGTTGAGTACGGAATTATCGATAAGGTTATGGCTTCACGAAAGGCCAAGCCTGTCGCGTAATTATTAATAAAGGGGCGTCGGTTAAGAAATGTTGAAGAAATATTTCGAACCCGGCGCTCTTTTTTCTTTCCCCGCCTATCGAGCGCTACTGCTATCTGGAATTCTGACAGTCATTGCAATGTCAGCATTTCCTATCGCACTTGCTGTCACAGTCCTTGATGCAGGGGGAAGTGCAACAACTCTTGGGCTAATCCTTGCTGTGCGGGTGCTTTCAGGCGTTGTCTTGGCACCTGTTGGGGGAGTCTGGGTAGATCGACTTCCACGAAAGACAATATTGATTCTTGCAGATGGCTTTCGCGCAATCATGGGAAGTGTTGTTGTCTTTATTGATCCTAAGAGCATTTCAATGTGGATTCTGGGTGCGATCGTTGTTTTGATGGGTGTCAGTGATGCATTCGGCGGACCGGCTGCTGGCGCAATTATCCCGAGCATCTTGCCAGATCACTTATTGCCCGCAGGAAATGTGGTGCGTGGAATTGCACTCAAAGGCTCAACAATTGCCGGCCCTGGTGTTGCAGGAATTATTGTTGTCTCCCTTGGTACTCATGCGACATATGTCGCAACCTCCGTGTTCTTTCTTCTAGGGGCCGTATTACTACTTCGTATCAATGAGGGTCCAAAGGTTGCATCCGATACCCACCGCACGACTTTCTCTGAAGAGATGCGTGAAGGACTTCAGGTTGTTTGGTATTACAAGTGGATTGCAGCGATGATCCTTATGGCCTCCGTTCAGCTAATGATGGTTGTTGGCGTTGAAAATGTTCTCCTTCCTGTCATCACAAAGCGAGACTTTGGAACCGCATCAGTCTTTGCAACCTCTGCAGCACTCTTTAGCGCAGGGGGTGCTATCTCTGCGGTGATCTGCATTAAATCTAAGGTGAAGAATCCTGGCCTTGTCTCTGTCGTTGTGTGGGGTCTATTTGTTCTTGCACCCCTTGTCCTGGCATTTCCCAGCTCTAAGAGCGTGATCTTCATTGCCTACTTCATTGCTGGATTTTCAGTTGGACCGTGGGAAGCGTTTTGGGCAACACAAGTGCAACGCGAAGTCCCTGCTGCATATCAAGGGCGAGTGTTTGCCATTGATTACATGGGATCCCTTGGCTTGATGCCACTGGGCATGGCACTTGCTGGACCGCTCGTAAATGTCTTTGGCGAAGGAGAGTTACTCATCGGAGTTGCCGTCTTCCACTTGTTTATTTGCGCAGTTGTACTCCTGGTTCCTGGAGTGAAACAGATGAAGTCTTCACGGCCGCCCTACACACCAAAATCTGCAATTTCTTCTTAGGGCGAACACAGTTCTGCCTGATTTAGCCCACATAAATTAGGCTTAAAAACTATTCTTATCCCATGTCAACTCGTATCGGTGAAGCTAACGACCTGCTCAAATGTTCTTTCTGCGGAAAGACTCAGAAGCAGGTTAAGAAACTCATTGCCGGACCTGGCGTTTATATCTGCGATGAATGTATTGAACTCTGTAATGAGATCATCGTTGAAGAGCTCTCTGAGGCATCATCTCTTGGCCTAAGTGAACTTCCTAAGCCACAGGCAATCTTTGAATTCCTCGATCAATATGTCATTGGACAAGATCGAGCAAAGAAGTCTCTCTCTGTTGCTGTCTATAACCACTACAAGCGCGTGCAATCAGGTGATTCCCGTAATGAAGATGGAATTGAACTAGCGAAGTCAAACATTCTTCTCTTGGGTCCAACAGGTTGCGGTAAGACGCTGATGGCCCAAACTCTTGCACGTATGCTCAATGTTCCCTTTGCAATTGCAGATGCAACAGCGCTGACTGAGGCAGGCTATGTCGGTGAAGATGTTGAGAATATTCTTCTCAAGCTATTACAAGCTGCAGATTACGATGTGAAGAAGGCTGAAACAGGAATTATCTATATCGATGAAATCGATAAGGTGGCACGTAAGGCTGAGAATCCATCAATCACTCGCGATGTTTCGGGTGAAGGTGTTCAGCAAGCTCTTCTTAAGATTCTAGAAGGAACAGTTGCATCTGTTCCACCACAGGGTGGCCGTAAGCACCCACACCAAGAATTTATCCAGATTGATACAACCAATGTTCTCTTTATCGTTGGTGGAGCATTCTCAGGCCTTGAAAAGATTATTGAAGCTCGCAGTGGGTCATCAGGTGTTGGCTTTGGTGCGGAACTTCAGAGCGCAGAAGAGAAGAACCGTCGCGACATCTTTGCCGATGTCATGCCGGAAGATTTATTGAAGTTTGGAATGATTCCTGAATTTATCGGCCGTCTTCCAGTTCTGACTAGCGTTGAAAATCTTGATAAGCCTGCACTGATGCAGATCCTTACTGAGCCAAAGAACGCACTTGTGAAGCAGTATCAGAAGCTCTTTGATCTCGATGATGTCGAGCTTGAATTCACAGCTGATGCCCTTGATGCCATTGCAGACCTTGCACTCAATCGCGGCACTGGCGCACGTGGACTTCGCGCGATCATGGAATCTGCTCTCCTTGGCGTGATGTATGACGTGCCAAGCCGCGCAGATATTGCAAAGGTAATCATTGAGAAGGCATGCATCGATTCCAATGCAGCTCCTACATTACTTCCTCGCACAGGCGATATTCCAAAGCGCACATCACGTCGCGAGAAGCCAAATGAGGAAAAAAGCGCTTAAGGCGTGAACTAGACTGCGCTCTATGTCCTCCGAAAAGCGCGAACTCGCGTCGTCATTTCTTCCTGGCGATATCGAAGGCCCTCTCTATACCAAGTGGATCGAAGCTGGTTATTTCACGGCAGATGCCAACTCTTCTAAAGAACCATTCACCATTGTTATTCCTCCACCGAATGTAACGGGCAACCTTCATATCGGTCACGCACTGGATCAGACTCTGCAAGATTGTTTAACGCGCATGAAGCGCATGCAAGGGTTTGAAGCTCTCTGGCTTCCGGGCATGGACCATGCAGGTATTGCAACCCAGAACGTTGTTGAAAAACAATTAGCAACGCAGGGACTCTCACGCCATGATTTAGGTCGCGAAGATTTCGTCAAGAAAGTCTGGGAGTGGAAATCAGAATCTGGCGGACAGATTCTTGGACAGATGCGCCGTCTTGGAGATTCTGTTGACTGGTCTCGCGAAGCATTTACGATGGATGAGAATCTTTCACAAGCTGTGCTGACAATCTTTAAGAAACTCTTTGATCAAGGGCTCATCTATCGCGCAGAGCGCATCATCAACTGGTGCCCACGTTGCCTTACCGCTCTGTCAGATATTGAAGTAGAGCATCAAGATGATGAAGGTGAATTCGTTCAGGTTCGCTATGGCGAAGGCGAGCAGAGCATCGTTGTTGCAACAACTCGTGCTGAGACCATGATGGGTGATGGAGCAGTTGCTGTTCACCCTGATGACCCTCGTTACAAGCACATGGTGGGCACAGAAGTTCTCTTGCCTCTTGTGAACCGCATGATTCCTATCATCGCTGATGAATTAGTAGACCCTGATTTTGGAACGGGCGCCGTAAAGGTCACTGCAGCCCATGATCCGAACGACTTTGAGATGGCGATGCGCCATAACGTTCCTTTTGTTGTGATTATGAATGAGCACGGCATCATGGATGGCACTGGCACAGAATTCGATGGCATGGATCGCTTTGATGCTCGTGTGGCAGTTGTTGCAAAGCTCAAAGAGATGGGGCGCATCGTTGCTGAAAAGCGCCCATACATTCACGCAGTCGGTCACTGTTCACGGTGCGATACAACAGTTGAACCACGTTTATCTAAGCAGTGGTTCGTCAAAGTTGCGCCTCTTGCCAAGGCAGCAGGAGATGCTGTTCGCGATGGTCGCGTAAAGATTGAACCAGCAGAACTTGCACCGCGTTACTTTGAATGGGTAGATAACATGCACGACTGGTGTATTTCTCGTCAGTTGTGGTGGGGTCACCGTATTCCTGTTTGGTACGGACCAAATGATGAAGTAATCGTCGTGGGTCCTGGCGAAAGTGCGCCTGCTGGTTACACACAAGATCCTGATGTTCTCGATACATGGTTCTCATCTGCGCTCTGGCCCTTCTCCACTCTTGGTTGGCCGAATAACACAGCTGATGTGAAGAAGTTCTACCCAACAAGTGTTCTAGTTACTGGCTATGACATCTTGTTCTTCTGGGTTGCTCGCATGATGCTCTTTGGTCTCTTTGCCATGGATGGCGTTCCACCTTTCCACACCATCGTTCTGCACGGACTTGTGCGCGATCAATTCGGTAAGAAGATGTCAAAATCTCGCGGTAACGTGGTTGACCCACTTGAATTCATTGATAAATATGGCGCAGATGCTCTTCGCTTCACTCTAGCTCGCGGTTCTAATCCAGGTAAAGATCAGGCGCTAGCTGAAGATTGGATTGCAGGTTCACGCAACTTTGCGACAAAGCTCTGGAATGCAACGCGCTTTGCGATGATGAATGGTGCAACAGTTGAAGGACCACTACCTGCAACAGAAACCCTTTCAGATATTGATAAGTGGGTTCTCTCACGCCTATCTGAGACCACAACTGAATTCACTGCTCTCATGGAAAGTTATGAGTTTGCTCGTGCGTGCGATGCTATTTATCACTTTGCATGGGATGACCTCTGCGATTGGTATCTCGAGCTTTCAAAAGAAGCATTTGCTTCAGGTAACGCTGGCGCATCACAGCGAGTTCTCGGCCATGTTCTCGACACACTCTTCCGCCTGCTTCACCCAGTCATGCCATTTATTACAGAGACTCTCTGGACAACGCTGACTGGGGGAGAAACCCTCGTAACAGCCAAGTGGCCAGTTGCTGATAGCTCTCACATCAATAAGAAGTCAGAAGCACTCGTTGGTGAACTCCAGAAAATCATTACTGAAGTTCGACGCTTTCGAAATGATCAAGGCGTGAAGCCATCACAGAAGATTCCAGGTCGCTTCATCGCTCCTGCAGATGTGACCGCCTATGCAAGTGCCATGGCATTTCTCTTAAGACTTGAGCTCACAGAGTTCACACCGAGTGCATCTGTTGAAATTGGTTCCATGAAGGTTGAACTTGATCTCTCTGGCACAGTAGATGTTGTTGCAGAGCGTGCTCGTCTTGAGAAAGATTTGGTCACAGCGCAGAAGGATATGAAGACTGCTGACGTGAAGTTAAATAACGAAGGCTTTATGGCAAAGGCGCCTGAAAGTGTTGTTGCCGAGATTAGAGAGCGTATGGCTGCAACATCTGCAGATATCGAACGCATCACCGCACAACTTGCAGCGTTGAAGTAAATGACACATACCTCACCTGAAGATCAATCACGTATCGATGCCATTGAGCAAGCGCTGCTTGCGCGATGGCCCGAGACTCGTATCGAACCAACACTGGAACGTATTGCAGCGCTGGTGGATATGTTGGGCTCACCTCAACTGAGCTATCCCACAATTCACATCGGTGGAACAAACGGTAAGACAACAACTTCACGGATGATTGATTCACTTCTCTTTGAGATGGGACTTCGCACAGGACGCTTTACCAGCCCTCACCTTGAAAGCTATCTCGAGCGCATTGCAATCAACGGTGAGCCAATTGCTGCAAAAGATCTCATCTTCTCCTTCAACGATATCTCTGCCTATCTCGATCTGATGGATGAAAAGTTTGAACATCCCATCTCTTTCTTTGAAGCAATTACCGCACTTGCCTTTGCAGCCTTTGCCGAGCATCCCATCGATGTTGGTGTGATTGAAGTCGGTATGGGAGGCCAATGGGATGCAACCAATGTTGTCAAAGCTGATGTCTCAGTGATTATGCCTATCGGCCTTGATCACACTGAGTATTTAGGTGAAACCCTTACAGAGATTGCGCAGACAAAGGCTGGAATCATTAAAGAAGGCGGTTATGTGGTTCTTGCTCAGCAAGAGCCAGAGTGCGCAGTCGAACTTCTTAAGCAGGCAGCACTTGTGGGCGCTGATGTTGCGCGTGAAGGAGTTGAATACTCAGTTCTCACTCGCTCTATTGCAGTCGGTGGACAGTTACTGGCTATCCAAGGCACCAAGGAGGTTTACACAGATATCTTCATTCCACTTCATGGAAAGCATCAAGCATCGAATGCAGCTGCAGCTCTGGTTGCCGTGGAAGTCTTCTTTGGAGATCAAGATCTCGATATTGAGGCCGTGCGAGCAGGTTTTGCCAATGTGAAATCCCCTGGTCGCTGCGAGGTTCTCCATCGCGACCCAACAATCATTGTGGATGCTGCCCATAACCCACATGGTGCATCTGCTATTGCAGACACCATTCAGAGTGAATTCACCTTCGATGAGGTCATGGGAATCTTTGCCCCTATGGGGGATAAGGATGCGCGCGGGATTTTGCTTGAACTTGAGCAGGTGATGGATTCGGTCATTGTCACCGCCAACTCATCATCTCGTTCGATGAAGGTCAGTGAATTAGAGAAGATGGCGGCAGAGATTTTTGGCAGCGATCGCGTCTTTGCAGTCCCAACTGTTACAGAAGCCATCGATAAGGCTGTTAAGGATTGCATCCGCCCATTGAGTGAAGACACGATTGGAATCCTCATCACAGGTTCTGTGGTGACAGTCGGCGAAGCTCGCGCTATCGTTCGCAAGAAGTTTGCAAAGGAAGAGAAGTAATGCGCGTTTTAGGTTCTGCAGTTCTTGTGATGGAGTTCTTCATCATGGGCTTTGCCATGTTGCTTGCAAAAGATAACCAAGAGCCATCCTCAATCATCGCCGGAGCGGTCATTGCAATTCTCATGCTTCTCACCCCAGGACTTCTCAAGAAGCGCACAGGGTGGATTCTTGGATCTATTCTGCAATTTCTGATGATTGGCTATGCCGTCGTCGTGCCTTCCATGGCCATCGTGGGGCTGATTTTCGCCGGACTCTGGATTGCAGCCATTGTGGTGGGGCGCAGGGGTGAGGCCATCAGGGCAAAACTCATGGCTTCCCGTACTCCCAACCCCTAATAGACTGCACCGGTGAGCATAGAAAAGACACTCGTCCTCGTTAAGCCCGATGGCGTTGCGCGCGGTTTAGTAGGCGAAGTAATTGCTCGTATTGAAGCTAAGGGCTATTCGATTGTTTCATTACGTATGTTGCAAGCAGATCGCGCACTTCTTGAAAAGCATTATGCAGAACATCAGGGCAAGCCATTTTTTGAACCACTTGTTGAGTTCATGATGTCAGGTCCGATTGTTGCACTCGTTGCCGAAGGCAATCGCGTGATTGAAGGTTTTCGCTCCCTTGCAGGAGTAACGGATCCAACGGTTGCAGCTCCTGGAACGATTCGCGGAGATCTTGCTCGCGATCAAGGCACAAAAGTTGTTCAAAATATTGTTCACGGATCAGATTCACCAGAATCTGCAGCTCGTGAAATAGCTATCTTCTTCGAGGGGAAATAAATGTCTAACAGAATGTCATTCATCGGCCGCGATATGGCAGTTGACCTAGGTACTGCTAACACGCTCGTCTATGTTCGCGGTCGTGGCATTGTCCTTAATGAGCCATCTGTAGTTGCCATTAATCAAGATACTGGTGGCATCCTCGCTGTTGGTCTTGAAGCAAAGAAGATGATTGGTCGTACTCCAGGCAACATCGTTGCTATTCGTCCACTCAAAGATGGCGTTATTGCAGACTTCGACACAACAGAGCGCATGCTTCGTTACTTTATTCAGAAAGTTCACCGTCGTAGCTACTTGGCAAAGCCACGTATCGTCGTCTGTGTTCCATCAGGTATTACAGGCGTTGAACAGCGCGCTGTGAAGGATGCTGGTTACGCAGCTGGCGCACGTAAGGTCTACATCATTGAAGAGCCAATGGCTGCAGCAATCGGTGCAGGTCTTCCCATCCACGAACCAACAGGAAATATGGTTGTTGATATTGGTGGCGGAACAACAGAAGTTGCTGTTATTTCACTCGGTGGAATTGTTACAGCCCTTTCTATCCGTATTGGTGGCGATGAGCTCGATCAGTCGATTATTAGCTGGACTAAGCGCGAATATTCACTGCTTTTGGGTGAGCGCACAGCAGAAGAGATCAAGATGGCTATCGGTTCTGCATACCCACTTCAGGGTGAGAATGATGCTGAAATTCGTGGTCGAGATCTAGCAACAGGTCTTCCTAAGACCATCGTTGTGACAGCTGCCGAAATTCGTAAGGCACTTGAAGAGCCTGTCAATCAGATTATTAATGCTGTGAAAGCAACTCTTGATAAGTGTCCACCAGAACTTGCATCTGATCTTATGGATCGCGGCATTGTTCTGACAGGTGGAGGAGCACTCCTTAAGGGTCTTGATGAGCGTCTTCGTAAAGAGACAGGAATGCCAATCCATATTGCAGACCGTCCACTCGATGCAGTTGTCGAAGGTTCAGGTAAGTGCATTGAAGAGTTCGAAGCCCTTGAAAAGGTTTTGATCTCCGAGCCTCGTCGATAGGTAATCCCAAGTGCGCTACGGCGGCGACAACCGCGGTCGCTTACTTATCATCGTTCTTCTTGTCACCTCTTTATTTCTGATCACCTTAGATCTTCGAGGCGTTCAAGTCATCGATGGACTGCGCACAGGAACACAGACTGCTCTTACTCCAGTGCAAAAAGCTGGATCATGGCTCGTATCTCCATTTCGCAACTTCCTCTCTGATGTGACCCACCTTGGTCGCACACGTAATAAGATGGAGAAGCTCACTGCAGAGAATGAGAAGCTGCGACTCACGCTACAAAATCGTAAAACTGCAGATGCACAACTCAAGCAACTCAAAGGTGTTCTGAATTTGGCAGGAACTGCTGGATATGAAGTGGTCAATGCAAAGGTAATCTCACAAGGTTCAACTACATCTTTCACGCAGACCATCACAATCGATGCAGGAACTTCATCAGGTGTTCGTGCCAATATGACCGTTCTTTCTGGTTATGGACTAGTGGGCGTTGTGAAGTATGCATATAGAGATAGTGCGCTCGTGCAATTGGCATCAGATCCTGCATTTAAAATTGGTGCTCGTATTGCAGGCACACAGCAAATTGGAATTCTCAGTGGTCAGGGCACACGTAAGGGAGTTCTGCAGCTCCTTGATAACACGACACAGGTGCGTAAAGGTGATGCGCTCTTAGCGCGCGGAAGTCAGAACGGTCGTCCATTTGTTCCAGGTGTTCCTATCGGTGAAGTCACTTCGGTCGATAATTCACCAGGTGCTGTGACACAAACTGCTGATGTGAAGTTCTATACCAATTTCTCAACACTCGGTGTGGTTGCAGTAGTCGTTTCAGGATCTTCTGCCGACCCTCGCGATTCACTTGTGCCACCTAAGCCTCGCCCTACCCCTCTTCCGACTGTCACTATCTATGCAACACCTGGTGCAGTTGAGCCAACACCGACACCTACAGCTACGAAATAACGATGTCACTGCGCAGATTCTTCTACTCCTTTCCTATCTTCTTTACTGTCTTCTTACTACAAGAAGCTGTTGTGACGCAGATGCGATTGCCAGCAGGCGGCATTAACTTGCTTCTTGTTGTTGCACTCATCTGGGCTGCACTGAGCACACCTGAGATAGGTGCACTCACTGGTTTTGGTGCAGGGCTGATGATGGATGTTTCACAAACCTCTCCTGGACCTATGGGGCACTGGACTCTGGTACTAATCATCGCCTGCTATGCAATCGCATTTCTTGGCTATGGTGATGACAATATTCGCGGCAATCCCATCAACATCATTTTTCTCGTCACCATTGGCGTCATTGCGGCGCAAACAGTTTTTCTACTCCTTGGAATGATGCTGGGGCAACAGGTGGGAAGCGTCTCAAACATTGCCTTCCTTCTTGCCGGTTCTGCATTCTGGACAGCGATAATTTCCCCACTCATCCTTAAAGTCATCTCTTTCTTCCACGCAAATATTTTTGGAATGCGTTCTCAGCTATGAATCAACGCTCTCGGCTCAGCCTTCTTGTTATTCAAATCTTCATCGCATCCCTCATGCTCGCCCTCTTTGGTCGCCTCTTCTATCTCCAGGTAGCTGCAGGTCCTATCTATCGTGATGCAGCGCTCAGTATTCAAAGCCGCGATGTGGTGACACCTGCAAACCGTGGCTTTATCGTTGACTCATCTGGTGTTCCGATGGCGCTCAATAGAGTGGGCCTTGCAGTCACTGTTGATCGCACCAAGATTGATAAGTTGCCTGAAAAGGGTGTTGCTGTTGTGAAAGACCTTGTCACTCTTTTAGGTCTTAACTTTGATGATGTCTGGCAGCGCACACGTTTATGTGGCGAACTTCCTAAGGGCAAGAAAGCTGGATGCTGGACAGGTTCCAGGTTCCAACCAATACCAATTACCAATACTGCTGATCCTCAGATTGCACTTCGTATTGTGGAGCGCTCAGATAGATATCCTGGAATTTCAGCCACGCCACTTGCCATTAGAAGTTACCCGACAACCCTTGGACTTAACGGGGGACATGTACTCGGTTATGTCGGACCGCTAACTGAATCCGATCTTGCTGGAGCAAATGGTCGCTCATACTTTCGATCTGAATCTATTGGAAAAGCTGGACTTGAAATCGTCTATGACGAATATTTGAGAGGAAATCCAGGAATTAAGACATTTATCGTTGACAGAAAAGAAGCTGTAACGACGACAAGTAAGAATACAAAGCCAGTTGCTGGAAACCATCTCGTGACAAGTCTAGATATTCGACTGCAAGCCGCAACAGAGGCAGCACTTGCGGCTGCGGTAAAGCGCGCACGCGGATCTGGTTTCCGTGCTGACGGGGGAGCAGCTGTTGTTCTCGATGTTCGCAATGGACAAGTTCTCTCTCTTGCTTCCTATCCAACATTTGATCCCAACGCCTTTGAAACAGGATTAACAGTTCAAGAGGCGGAAGATCTCTATAGCGAGAAGACGGGGGTTCCTGCACTCAATCGCGCACTGCAAGGCCTCTATGCACTCGGTTCAACATTTAAGGCAGTCTCAGTGATTGCGGCAAAAGATGCTGGATATAGCTTGAGCGCTTCCTATGCCTGTCCTTCTGAGGTACAGGTAGGTACTCGCGCATTCCAGAACTTTGAGAGTAAAGCTCAGGGAACTCTCTCCATGAAGAAAGCTATCGCTGTCTCCTGCGACACTATTTGGTATCGCATCGCATATGACGAATGGTTGCGTGATGGTGGTTTGAGGCCTAAATCAAACCCAAATGATTACTTCTTCAAGGCTGCTGAGAAGTTCCAAATGGGTAAAAAGACTGGTGTGGATCTACCTTCTGAATCCTCAGGGCGCCTGGCAAATCGTGAATGGCGCAAGGCTTGGTATAGCCAGAATAAGGATTTCTACTGCAACTACAAAGAGCGTTCTACTAAATCACAGCAAACAGCATTCTTACTTCAGTTAGCACGCGAGAACTGTCTTGATGGCGACAAGATTCGCGCAGGCGATGCTGTGAACTTCTCTATTGGCCAAGGAGATACTGTGGTAACTCCTCTCAAACTTGCACAGATGTATGCAGCCGTCGCTAACGGTGGAACTATCTGGAAGCCAACAGTTGCTAAGGCAATTGTGAAGACCGATGGAACAGTGCTTCGTACTTTCCAACCTGAAAAACTCGGTGAGCTCGGTGAAGACCAGGCAACTATTGACTTCTTACATGATGCTCTACGTGAAGTAGCAATCTCGGGTACAGCAGCGGGAGCATTTGCGGGTTTCCCTGTTGCAACATCAGGTAAGACAGGAACTGCTCAGGTCTTTGGTCGAAACCCAAATGGCAGTGCTAAATCTGATACATCTTGGTATGCATCATTTGCTCCTGCAAAAAATCCTCGTTACGCCGTTGTCATGATGGTCAGCCAAGGTGGTTACGGTGCTGGCACATCTGGTGTGGGTGTTCGACAGATTTATGAAGCAATCTTTGGTGCTCAAGGTTCTACGGTTAAGCCAGAGCTTGCACTCTTTCCCAATGGAAAGCCACCGACCACGTTGCCTCGCATTTCACCTGCGACAAAACCAAAGCCATCTATATTAAATCCCGGGAAACCAAAAGTTCTTGCTAGCCCAACACCCACTGCGAAGGCGAAGGTGAAACGATGAGTACATTCCTCAATCGCAGCCCTTATCGTCGAGCGCGCAGAAGCTCAGTTCTCTCTGGCTTTGATCCGGTATTAACGGGCGCAGTCGCTGCGCTTTTAGTTATTGGAACGTTGCTTGTCTATGCAGCAACTCGTGATTGGTATGCATCAAATGGCTTAGATCCCCAATATTACCTCAAGCGCCATGTCATCAATATTGTCATCGGTCTTGCACTTGCGTGGGGAACGACAATTATCGATTACCGACTACTACGTGCATACACGCCATATATCTGGGGGCTAGGTGTCTTCGGACTTCTCTTTGTTCTCATTCCAGGAGTGGGTAGTGAAGTAAATGGCGCAAAGGCATGGATTCGTTTGCCAGCAGGTTTGCAGATTCAACCAGCGGAGATCGCAAAGATTTCTATCATCATCGGCATTGCAATGCTCTTATCTGAGCGCACACACAACAATGATGCACCTTCGCATCAAGATGTATTAAAGGCTCTCGGTGTTGCAGCTATTCCCATTCTTCTCATCCTTGCTCAACCTGATATGGGAACAGTCCTAATCATTAGCGCATCCGTTGTCACCATGCTTGCAGTATCGGGTGCTCCCACACGCTGGGTTGTTGGATTGATTCTTCTAGCCCTCGTCGGTGGATTTGTTGCAGTCAAGGCCGGAGTGATTAGTGATTACCAGGTAAAGCGACTTCAATCATTTGTCGATCCCAATGCAGATTCACAAGGTGCTGGCTATCAACTCAGGCAGGCGCGCATCACTGTGGGCTCTGGTGGGCTCATTGGAACAGGTCTCTTTAATGGTCCCCAGACCAATGGTCGCTTTGTTCCTGAACAGCAGACTGACTTTATCTTTACCGTTGCAGGTGAAGAACTTGGATTCTTAGGTAGTGGGCTCATCATCTTCCTCCTCTTTCTTATTTTGATGCGAGCATTTGCAATTGCGCGGCGATCGACGGACCCCTACGGGATGCTTGTCTGCACCGGTGTTATTGCATGGTTCGCTTTTCAAATATTTGAAAATATCGGAATGACCTTGGGGTTGATGCCGATGACAGGGGTTCCTCTGCCATTTATGTCATACGGTGGATCGAGCATGTTTGCCAACCTCATCGGCTTTGGCCTCTTGCAGAATGTTCACGCAAGTCATCGCAGCTAAACCACGCTCAAAATAGGTTTTTGGCTCAACTCTCTGCCATAATTAGGTCAACAGTTCAGCGCGGCCAGCGATCCTTATCGCGCCTGCGGCGGACTACACAAAGGTTTTGTTCGAAGTGAAAACTCATTTCGGGCCACGAGAATGCGTATCACCAGCAATCTGGAGATACGCGCTAAAGGATTTGGTGCCATGGCTATTGAGCCAAAATCACCGCGTAAGCGCGCGGTTAAGAAGTCAAGTAAGAAATCACTGAGCTCAGAGAAGGTTACTGAGCCAGCAGAGAGTGCTGCAGAAGTAACTGATGCGCCCAAGCGCGCAAAGAAGACTGCAGCAATTCCCGTTCCGATCTTTCAAGCAGCTCCGACTGATGCAGTTGCGCCTAAGCGCGCAAAGAAAGCTGCAAAGTCAGCAAAGTCTGAAGAGGTAGAAGAATCTTCTGCGCCGGCTAGTGAATCAGATGATTCTGAAGGTCGCGGTGGGCGTAATCGCCGTCGCCGTCGTGGTGGACGCGGTCGCCGTAAGCCCAATGGTGAAGGTGCAGAAGGACAAGAGAATTCAGAGAATGAGTCAGATGATTCATCTGATGAGTCAGCAGAAAGTGCTGATGGCACAACACATCGTCGCCGTCGTCGCCGTCGTGCAACAGGAGATGGCGTCACACCAGGTGAAGTCATTGATGAAGATGGCGTAGTAACAGTTGTTAAGGTCCGCGAAGTCCGTGAAAAGACAGAGCGCCCAGCACGCGATAAGACAGAGCGTGGAACACGTAATCGTCGTGATCGCGATCGTGGTCGAAGTGATTCACGCGAATACCGTGAGCCATATCGCCGCCGTGGAACAATTATTACAGATGGTGAGTTCTTAGCTCGTCGCGAGAATGTTGATCGCGAGATGGTTGTCCGCCAAGTCGGAGACCGTATTCAGATTGCTGTGATTGAAGATAATGTGATGGTTGAGCACTACGTCAACCGTAATGCCAACGTTTCATATGTCGGTAACGTCTATCTAGGTCGCGTTCAGAACGTTCTTCCTTCGATGGAAGCTGCATTCGTTGATATTGGTAAGGGCCGTAATGCGGTTCTTTATGCTGGTGAAGTCAATTGGGATGCAGCAGGTATCTCTGAATCACAGCCACGCAAAATTGAAATGGTATTAAAGACAGGTCAGCCTGTTCTTGTTCAGGTTACGAAAGATCCGATTGGGCAAAAGGGCGCACGCCTCACTAGCCAAATCTCACTTCCAGGACGTTATGTTGTCTATGTTCCTGGCGGCGGAATGAGCGGTATCTCCAAGCGACTTCCTGAATCAGAGCGCACGCGCCTGAAAGCAATTCTCAAGACTCTTATTCCAGAAGATGCTGGCGTCATCGTGCGCACAGCAGCTGAAGGAGTTTCAGAGGCAGAGCTGACAGCAGATGTCGAGCGCCTGAAAGCGCAATGGGAAGATATCTATCAGAAGTCAACAAATCCAAACTTCCATGCACCAGCGCTTCTGCTCTCAGAGCCAGATCTTGCTGTGCGCGTCATCCGCGATATCTTCAATGAAGATTTCCGCAAGCTCATCATTCAAGGCAATGAAGCATGGGATGAAATCAGTTCATACCTTGGCTCTATCGCACCTGAGCTCGTCACTAAGATTGAAAAGTATTCAGGTAGCGGTGACTTGTTCGCTGACTACCGCGTTGAAGAACAGCTTGCTAAGGCATTTGATCGCAAGGTCTATCTACCATCTGGTGGCTCCCTTGTAATCGATCGCACTGAAGCGATGGTTGTTATCGATGTGAACACCGGTAAGTTCATCGGTAAGGGTGGAAACCTGGAAGAGACTGTTACCAAGAACAACCTGGAAGCAGCCGAAGAAATTGCCCGCCAACTACGTCTTCGCGACTTAGGCGGAATCGTTGTTATCGACTTTATCGATATGGTTCTTGAATCTAATCGTGATGCTGTATTGCGCCGTTTGGTTGAAAGCCTTGGTCGCGATCGCACCAAGCACCAGGTTGCAGAAGTAACCTCCCTTGGACTTGTTCAGATGACACGTAAGCGCGTTGGACAGGGACTAATCGAAGCATTCTCTACAACATGTGATTCATGTAATGGACGCGGAATTCATATTCATATGGATCCTGTGAAGATGAAAGCTCCAATGCCTCAGGTAAATTCACAGAGCGCACATCACCCAGATGTTGATGAAGACAGCGCTACCGACCATGAATTCCACGAGACTCTCAATGAAGATCGTCTTGAGGTGGAAGTCACCGAAGAGAAGGTTGCCGCCCCCAAGGGAAAGCGCCGCCGCAGGGCAGCAAGCTCTGGGGTTATTACCGCCTAAATAATTAGGCCAAATCGGCCAATTTGACCCCGAGGGTGCGAAATCCGTACCCTTAGCCTCTGCCCGAGCACGCCTTATGCGTGAATCGAGCTTGATGACTAATGAAGAAGAACTGAGGCAATAAAGAATGTACGCAATCGTTAAAGCTGGCGGCCGCCAGGAGAAGGTAACTGTTGGCGAGACCATCACCGTCGATCGCATCGACGCTGCAGTTGGCGCATCAGTTTCATTCCCAGCTCTGCTCGTCGTTGATGGCGCAAACGTCACAACTGACCTCAAGGTTCTCTCAAGCATCAAGGTAACTGGAGAAGTTATCGACGAAGTAAAGGGTCCAAAGATCGACATCCTTCGTTACAAGAACAAGACAGGCCATCGCCGTCGTCAAGGTTTCCGTGCACAGCACACACGAGTAAAGATCACCGCAATCAGCGGTGCTAAGTAAGGGTTAAGGGAGCAAACAAATGGCAAGTAAAAAGGGTGTTTCCTCAACACGTAACGGTCGCGATTCAAATCCACAGTACCTCGGTATTAAGCGTTTTGGTGGCCAAGAAGTAAATGCAGGAGAGATTCTCGTTCGTCAGCGTGGAACACACTTCCACCCAGGCAAGAACGTTGGACGCGGTAAAGATGACACACTCTTCGCTCTTGCAGCAGGAGTAGTTGAATTCGGTCGCGCTCGCGATCGTCGCGTAGTGAATGTAGTCCCTGCAGCTTAATTTAGGTTTCTCTACAAAGAGCGGGCCGCATTTATCGCGGTCCGCTTTTTTATTTTCAATAGTTTTACAACTGTCTTAACGGAAAGGGAGTAGCAATGACAACGTTCATTGATAGCGTCACTCTCTATGCCTCTGCCGGAAAAGGTGGAGATGGTTGCGTCTCGGTCAAGCGCGAAAAATTTAAGCCACTGGGTGGTCCTGATGGTGGCAACGGTGGTCGCGGTGGTGACATCATCCTTGTTGTTGATTCATCAGTAACTACTCTTCTTGATTTTCACCACTCACCACATCGCAAAGCAACATCAGGCCATCAAGGTTATGGCGATCGCAAAGATGGTGTTTCTGGTGAAGATCTCATTCTGCCTGTTCCTAATGGAACGGTTATTTATGATGAAGATGGCGAACAAATCGCAGATCTCATCGGCATTGGAACAACATTCCTTGCAGCACGCGGTGGTCATGGTGGCCTTGGAAACCTTGCTCTCTCTTCATCAAAGCGTCGCGCACCAGGATTCGCTCTCCTTGGTGAACCAGGTGAAGAGCGCAGACTTACTCTTCAACTCAAATCTGTTGCAGATATTGCACTCGTTGGATTTCCGAGCGCTGGAAAGTCATCCCTCATTGCAGCAATTTCAGCTGCACGCCCAAAGATTGCTGACTATCCATTTACTACTCTGGTTCCAAACCTCGGTGTTGTTCAAGCAGGAGACACACGCTTTACCGTGGCAGATGTTCCAGGGCTTATTCCAGGTGCTTCACAAGGTAAAGGCCTTGGACTTCAATTCCTACGCCACGTCGAGCGTTGCGTTGCACTAGTACATGTTCTGGATTGCGGAACTCTTGAAATAGATCGCAACCCGATTGATGACCTCGAAGCTATTGAAAATGAACTTGCACTCTATGGTGGTCTTGAAGACCGTGTTCGTATTGTTGCCTTGAATAAAGTTGATCTGCCTGATGGAAAAGCTATGGCAGATATGGTGGAGCAGCAGCTCAAAGAGAAGGGCTATGAGGTTTATAAAGTCTCTGCTGCAAGTCGTGAAGGTTTGCAAGAACTTCTTTACTCCATGGCTCGCCTTGTTCAGCGCGAACGCGCGGAAGCTGCAAAGGAAGAGCGCACTCGCATTATCTTGCGCCCTGTTGCAGTCGATGATTCAGGTTTTACTGTTCAGAAGAATGGTGATGGATCATTTAGCGTGCGCGGACAGAAAGTTGTTCGCTGGGTTCGCCAGACAAACTTTAAGAATGCTGAAGCAATTGGCTACCTTGCAGATCGCCTGGCACAGCTCGGCGTTGAGAAAGAATTGTTCAAGAAGGGTGCAGTTGCTGGCTCTGAAGTTCGTATCGGTTCTGGCGATAATGAAGTTGTCTTTGAGTGGGAACCAACAATTGAGGCGGGTGCAGAACAACTCGCTGGCTTCTTACATCGCCGCGGTGAAGATTCACGTCTCGAAGGCGCATGGAATACGGTGGAGACAGAACGCGATCGTCTCTCTGATGATGAAGTCGCTCGTCAGTGGGAGTACAACGTTGCAGAACCAACTAATCCTGAAATGAAGCTCACTCTGAGTGAAATCCAAGAGAGTGATACAGAAAGCAATGACAAGTGAACCGCGGGGCTATAACAAGCGCTAAGCGCGTTGTCATCAAGATTGGTTCATCATCCCTTACAGGATCTGCTGGATCTGAACTTGATCCACATGCAGTGCAAAAGGTTGTCGACCTTGCCTATTCACTCAAAGAGCGTGGAGCAGAAGTCGTTGTTGTCTCATCCGGTGCGATTGCTGCAGGACTGTCACCACTTGGCTTGAAAGTTCGTCCTAAGGATCTAGCAACACAGCAAGCAGCTGCCTCTGTCGGCCAAGGCTTACTGATTGCTCAATATAGCGAGAAGTTCAAAGCGCATGGTGTTATTTCATCACAAGTGCTTCTCACAACTGAAGATGTTGTTCGTCGCTCACACTACGCCAATGCCCAGCAGACACTTACCAAGCTTCTCTCACTCGGGGTAGTTCCTGTCATTAACGAGAACGACACTGTTGGAACGCAAGAGATTCGCTTTGGAGATAACGATCGCCTTGCGGCGTTAGTGGCGCTTCTTATTCAGGCAGATCTTCTAGTTCTGGTCTCTGATATTGATGCTCTCTATGACGCACCGCCAACACAAGCTGGAGCTAAAGCGATTCGTTATGTTGCCAATATTTCAGATATTGAATCCATCACTTTAGGTGGTGCGGGATCTTCAGGTGTTGGCAGTGGGGGAATGGTTACCAAAGTTGAAGCTGCGCGCATTGCAACGAGTGCCGGGATTCCCATGCTTCTGACATCTCTGCAGGATTCAGGACATGCTGTTGCTGGTGAAGAGTTCGGAACTTTCTTTGAAGCGCATACATCAAAGGCAAATTCACGATTGCTCTGGCTTGCTCATGCATCCACTCCTCGTGGTCGTCTGATCCTTGATGATGGCGCAGTCACTGCAATTCTTGAACGTGGCGTCTCGTTACTTCCTGCAGGAGTTACTGCAGTCGAAGGTGACTTCATCTCAGGCGATACCGTTGAACTTGCATCTGGATCAGGCAAAGTAATTGCGCGCGGCCTAGTTGCATTTGATTCTGAAGAAATCCCACAAATGCTTGGGCGTTCTACGAAAGAACTTGCTGCAGCATTAGGCGCTGAATATGAGCGCGAGCTCGTGCATAGAGATGATTTAGTTCTCCTATGAACGCCGAAGCAGTAGTTGCTGAGCTAGCGCAAAAAGCCCGTAAGGCTTCGCGCTCACTTTCTACTGCAACAGGTGCTGAGCGTAAGGCGGCACTTGAAGCGATTGCTAAAGCAATTGAATCTCGCAGCGCTGAAATTCTTGCGGCCAATGTTCTCGATATGGCTAGTGCGCGTGCTGAAGATATGCATCCACAGATGCAAGATCGCTTACTTCTTACAGCAGAGCGCATTGCAGGAATTGCTGGGGGAGCGCGCCAGGTAGCAGCACTTGCTGATCCACTGGGTCAGACTCTACGTAAATCAACTCTTGCCAATGGGCTTGAGTTGGAACAGATTTCAGTTCCATTCGGAGTAATCGGAATGGTCTATGAAGCGCGACCTAATGTCACAGTAGATGCTGCCGTGATTTTGTTGATGTCAGGTAATGCTGCGCTACTTCGCGGCTCTTCGTCTGCCCACCATAGCAATGAGATTCTCGTAAACGTTATGAAGGATGCGCTAGCAACAACGAAGATTTCACCTGATGTTCTGCAGTTGATTCCGTCGGAGGATCGCGCAACTACAAAGGCACTGCTTACAGCCCGTGGGAAAGTCGATCTTGTTATTCCTCGAGGAAGCGCCGCCCTTATCCGCATGGTTGTTGATGAGGCAACGGTTCCAACTATCGAAACTGGCGCAGGTGTCTGCCATGTCTATGTTGATGAATTTGCAGATATTGAGAAGGCTCTACCAATTCTGATTAACTCAAAGACTCATCGTCCCAGTGTCTGTAATGCAGCTGAGACTCTTCTAGTGCATAAGGCGATTGCGCCAACATTCTTGCCGATGGCGCTCAAGGCCCTGAGTGATGCTGGCGTTATCTTGCACTCAGATGCAACTGCTCAGAAAGTGGCAGATACTTTCAAGATTGCATCGACTCTTGCAACGGATGCGAATTGGTCTACTGAATACGGTGTTCTTGAGATGAATGTGGCAGTCGTTGATTCAGTCGATGCTGCAGCCGATCACATTGCTCAATACGGCACCAATCACACAGAGGCGATAGTTACTGAAAATAAGGCCAATGCAGCTCGCTTTATCGCACTCTCTGATTGCGCTGCTGTCATGGTCAATACTTCAACTCGATTTACTGATGGTGAGCAGATGGGCTTTGGCGCAGAGATCGGAATCTCAAATCAGAAGTTGCATGCACGAGGACCTATGGGCCTTGAAGCGATGACCACAACCACGTGGATAGTTACTGGCACCGGCCAGATTCGCTCTTAATCTCATCTTTTTATAGACTCCCCATATGAGCAGCCTCTCCCGCGATGATGTCGCAAAGCTTGCAGGCCTAGCCCGCATCGAGATGACTGAGGCAGAGCTCGTTGAACTCTCATCACAATTTGGATTAATCCTCGATGCTGTTGCTCGCGTTCAAGAGATGGATCTATCTGGTGTGAAGGCAACATCCCACCCACAGCCTCTTGAAAACATTGCTCGTCCTGATGTTGTTCTTCCAAGCCTTTCACCAGAAGATGCGCTCTCAGGAGCTCCTGCACAAGAAGAGTCACGTTTTCGTGTTCCACAAATCTTGGGTGAAGCAGAATGATTCGTAGTACTGCAGCCCAGATGGCCGATGCCCTTGCAAAGGGGGAGACAACATCAGTTGAACTCACACAAGCACATCTTGATCGCATTGCCGCAGTTGATGGCCAAGTAAAGGCTTTCTTGCATGTTGATTCACAGGGCGCACTCGCACAAGCAAAAAATGTTGATGCACGTCGCGCCAAGGGTGAAAAGCTTTCTCCAATCGCAGGTATTCCACTTGCCCTCAAAGATGTTCTTGCGCAAAAAGGTGTTCCAACTACTGCAGGGTCAAAGATTTTGCAGGGATGGCTTCCTCCCTATGACTCAACTGTTGTCAGCAAACTAAAAGCTGCCGGTGTTGTCATTATGGGTAAGACAAATATGGATGAATTTGCGATGGGTTCATCGACGGAGAATTCTGGTTACGGCCCCACATTTAATCCATGGGATCTCACTCGCACACCAGGTGGTTCATCAGGTGGATCTGCTGCTGCCGTCTCAGCCTTTGAAGCACCTCTTGCAATCGGATCAGATACTGGTGGATCTATTCGCCAACCTGCTGCGCTCACTGGAATCGTTGGAGTTCGCCCCACATATGGCGCAGTCTCACGCTTTGGTTTGATTGCATACTCATCAAGTCTTGATCAAGCAGGACCTTTTGGTCGCACTGTTCTTGATACTGCGCTGCTTCACGAAGTGATGGCAGGCCATGATGTAAAGGATGCAACAAGTATTAACGCACCTGTTCCTGCAGTAGTAGCTGCAGCAAAGAGTGGCAATGTTAAGGGAATGAAGATTGGCGTTATCAAGCAGTTACAGGGCGAGGGATATCAAAAGGGTGTGCAGACACGCTTTGATGAATCACTTCAGGTTCTTGCATCCCTTGGCGCAGAAATTGTTGAAGTCGATTGCCCAAGCTTTGAATACGCACTTGCTGCCTACTACTTAATCGCTCCATCTGAATGTTCTTCAAACCTGGCACGCTTTGATGCAATGCGTTATGGACTTCGTACGGGTGATGTTGATGGCGCATCTGCAGAAGCTGTCATGAGCGCAACCCGTGATGCAGGCTTTGGCCGCGAAGTTAAACGCCGCATCATCCTCGGTACTTACGCACTCTCATCAGGTTATTACGATGCTTATTACGGCAGCGCGCAGAAGATTCGCACACTCATTATTCAAGATTATGCAAAGGCATTTACCAAGGCTGATGTCTTGGTATCTCCAACTGCGCCAACTACTGCATACAAGATTGGCGAGAAGGTCGATGACCCGATGGCTATGTATTTGGGCGATGTGGCAACTATTCCTGTAAACCTTGCTGGCATCTGCGGAATGTCACTTCCTGCAGGTTTGGCCGATGAAGATAACTTGCCTGTTGGTTTCCAGATCATGGCTCCTGCCATGCAGGATCAGCGTCTCTACCAAGTAGGCGCAGCACTAGAGGCCGCACTTCTTACAAAGTGGGGCGCTCCTATTCTTTCCAAAGCTCCTGAGTTGAAGGGAGCGAAGTAATGGCTCTTCCAACATATGACGTAGTCATCGCTAAGTGGGATCCTGTATTAGGTCTTGAAGTTCACGTTGAACTCAATACTGCAAGCAAGATGTTCTGCTCTTGTGCCACAGAGTTCGGTGGCGCACCGAATACTCAAACATGTCCTGTCTGCTTAGCTCTTCCTGGCGCACTTCCTGTTGTCAATGAAAAGGCGATTGAATCAACGATTCTCATTGGCCTTGCGCTGAACTGCAAAATTGCTCCTTATAGCCGCTTTGCACGTAAGAATTACTTCTATCCAGATATGCCAAAGAACTTCCAGATTTCACAGTATGACGAGCCCATCTGTTTTGATGGTTATGTCGATGTTGAGATTGATACTGAAGAAGGTCCTAAGCAGTTCCGTATTGAAGTCGAACGTGTTCATATGGAAGAAGACACCGGAAAGTCACTTCACGTAGGTGGTGCAACTGGCCGTATTCATGGCGCTGACTACTCACTCCTTGATTACAACCGTGCCGGTATTCCACTTGTTGAAATCGTTACCAAGATTGTTCCCGGCACAGGTAAATACGCACCAGAAGTTGCTAAGGCATATGTTGCAGAGCTGCGCGATATCTTGCGTGGCCTGAAGGTCTCTGATGTGAAGATGGAGCAAGGCTCACTTCGCTGCGATGCCAACGTATCTCTTAAGCCAATTGGTTCAGATGTATTAGGCACACGTTCTGAGACAAAGAATGTGAACTCACTGCGCTCTGTTGAACGCGCAATTCGTGGAGAGATGATTCGTCACGCAGAGCTGCTCAATGAGGGCAAGAAGGTCAAGCAAGAAACTCGTCACTTCCAAGAAGATACTGGCCTTACTCGCTCTGGTCGCTCAAAGGAGCAAGCAGAGGATTACCGCTACTTCCCAGATCCAGATTTAGTTCCCGTCACACCCGCGGCTAGCTGGATTGAAGAGCTACGCGCAACACTTCCTGAGCGTCCATCACTTCGACGCAAGCGCATCAAAGAAGAGTGGAACGTTCCAGATAAAGAGATGGAAGCGATGATCAACGCTGATGTCTTAGATATCGTTGAAGCAACAGTTCTATTGGGCGCAGATCCCACCAAGGCTCGCACATGGTGGCTTGGTGAAATCTCACGTATTGCAAATGATCAGAACGTCGCTATTGCAGAACTTGCAATCACGCCAGCTGATGTTGCAGAACTTGTGGCACTTGTTGCTAAGGGTGAACTCACAGACAAACTTGCTCGCCAAGTTGTTGAAGGTGTTATTGCCGGAGAAGGAAAGCCATCTGATGTTGTGGCTAAGCGCGGAATCAAAGTCGTTAATGATGATGGTGCGCTGATGGCTGCTATTGAAAAGGTATGTGCCGAGCAAGCAGAGACAGCTGAGAAAGTTCGCGGGGGACACCTGCCTGCAGCTGGTGCGTTAATCGGGGCAGTCATGAAAGAGACAAAGGGCCAAGCAGATGCTGCGCGAGTTCGCGAGCTCCTACTTGGCCACCTTGGCGTTCAGTAATTAGTGGGCGATTACGCCTTCTGTTTCAACGAGTGACTCTTTACCAATATTAATAAAGAAGAAGAGCACAACTGCGCCAGCAATTAATAGTCCAGCACTGAATTTAAAGGCCACAGTGAAGCCATGTGTCATAGCAAATGGCATTACTGCTTTTCCAAGCTCGGTATTTGCCGCCGCATATGTTGTAGTTGCAGTTGCTGCCACAGTATTGAGAAGTGCAGTTCCAAGTGATCCACCAATCTGCTGTGATGTATTGAGCATCGCACTTGCAACCCCAGTGTCGTGATTAGAGACGCCGTGAAGTGAGGTAGAAGTCAATGGAATGAAGACAAGCGCCATTCCACTCGACATGATGAGAAGTGATGGAACAACATGAGTCAGATATGCAGTATCTGGAGTAATGCGGGCAAGGAGCAATAAGCCGATACCTGCGAAGAGAAGACCAGGAACCATCAGCGGTTTTGGTCCAACCTTCGGTAGTAACTGTGATGCGATTCCAGCGAAGACGATGATTCCTGCGGTGAATGGCAAGAACGCAAAGCCAGATTTCAATGGACTAAACCCAAGAATTACCTGAAGGTAGAGACCGAGAAAGAGGAACATTGAGAAGAGTCCTGCACCGACAACGAGTGAACCAAGATATGAACCGCCACGGTTGCGCTCTGTTATCACGCGAAGTGGCATGAGTGGATTTGCGACCTTCTTCTCAATGGCCACAAAGACCATGAGAAGAATGACAGCAATTGCGAGGAATGAAATAGTTGTCGTTGATGACCAACCTTTAGTCGCTGCCTCATTGAATCCGTAGGTTAGTGAGAAGAGTCCGGCTGTTGCCGTGATTACGCCAGGAATGTCATAGGTGTTATCTCCTGATGCTTTTGATTCATGGACAAATTTAAACGCGAGGATTGCAGCAAGAATTGCGATGGGAGTATTTACGCCGAGGCACCAACGCCAAGAAGCGTATTGAGTCAAAGTTCCACCGAGGATCAGGCCAATTGCAGCACCGCCACCTGAGATTGCACCGAATACACCGAATGCTTTTGCGCGTTCTGAAGGAACGCTAAATGTGACAGAGATAATTGCAAGTGCTGCAGGAGCAAGAAGAGCGGCGAAGACTCCCTGCAAAGCACGGGATGCGAAGAGAAGGCCTTGTGTAGATGCGATGCCACCGAGTGCGGATGCTGCAGCAAATCCGAGAAGTCCGATAATAAAAATCTTCTTGCGGCCCATGTAGTCACCGATGCGACCACCCAGTAAAAGAAGTGACCCAAATGCCAAGGTGTAGGCAGTGATGACCCACTGCTGATTTGCATCAGAGATTCCGAGGTCAATCTTCGCGCTGGGAATAGCGATATTCATGATTGAGCTATCGAGCACAATCATCAACTGTGAAATAGCTACAACGAATAATGTCCGCCAACGAGTTGGGTCCAGAGTCTGGTCTTGGGCTTGCTTTGACACAGGTAAATCTCCTAAAAGGTAGTTTTTGGGCTTCTCATAAATTGCTTATGTAAGGATAGAATTCTCTCATGTCGAAGATGAAACCTCGCTCTGGATTAGTCACTGATGGATTAGAGCGTGCTCCAGCACGCGGAATGCTTCGCGCAGTTGGTATGGGCGATGAGGATTGGGTCAAGCCGCAGATCGGTATTGCATCTTCCTGGAATGAAATTACTCCGTGCAATCTTTCTCTGGATCGTTTAGCTAAAGCATCGAAGAAAGGTGTTATCGATGCTGGTGGTTTCCCGATGCAGTTTGGAACTATCTCCGTCTCTGATGGAATTTCTATGGGCCATGAAGGAATGCACTTCTCACTCGTTTCTCGTGAAGTAATTGCCGACTCTGTTGAAACAGTGATGCAGGCAGAACGTCTTGATGGAATGGTCACTTTTGCAGGATGCGATAAATCCTTGCCAGGAATGATGATGGCTGCAGCTCGTATCGATGTTGCATCAGTATTTGTCTATGCAGGCTCTACCTTGCCTGGCCAAGTCGATGGCAAAGATGTCACCATCATTGATGCCTTTGAAGCAGTGGGCGCATGTGCTCGTGGATTGATAACACAAGATCGCGTTGACCAAATTGAACGTGCTATCTGCCCAGGAGAAGGTGCATGTGGCGGTATGTATACGGCTAACACCATGGCAAGTATCGCTGAAGCAATCGGACTTTCACTTCCAGGATCTGCTGCCCCTCCTGCAGTCGATCGCCGCCGCGATGCTTATGCTGAACAAGCAGGAGCTGCAGTTGTTAACTTAATCGCAAAGGGAATTACTACTCGCGATATCTTGACGAAGAAGGCATTTGAAAATGCCATCACAATCTTGATGGCTCTCGGTGGCTCTACCAACGCAGTTCTGCACTTACTTGCCATCGCTCACGAAGCAGACGTTGACCTTACCCTTGATGATTTCCATCGTATTGGTTCCAAGGTTCCGCTACTAGGAGACCTCAAGCCATTTGGAAAATATGTGATGACAGATGTTGACCGAGTTGGCGGCATTCCCGTTGTTCTGCGCATCTTGCTCGATGCTGGTTTCTTACACGGAGATACTCTGACCGTGACAGGCAAGACGATGGCTGAAAACCTTGCAGATATTAATCCACCACTTGCCGACGGAAGTGTTTTACGTGCTATTGATAAACCAATCTCTACCGATATTGGAATCACAATTTTGGGCGGGTCACTTGCCACAGAAGGCGCCGTCTGTAAGACAGCTGGAATTGGTATTGAAAGTTTTGAGGGACCTGCTCGTGTATTCGAACGCGAACAAGCTGCGATGGATGCTCTAGAGAATGGAACAATTCAAGCAGGCGATGTTGTCGTCATTCGTTATGAAGGTCCAAAGGGTGGACCTGGAATGCGCGAGATGTTAATGATTACCGGCGCCATAAAAGGCGCGGGACTTGGCAAGACAACTCTTCTTCTTACCGATGGTCGTTTCTCTGGAGGCTCAACAGGTCTGTGTGTGGGACACGTTGCACCGGAAGCAGTTGATGGGGGGCCGATTGCATTTATTAAAGATGGCGACCGAGTCCGAATCGATATCCCAAATCGCACACTCGATCTCTTGGTAGATCCTGCAGAACTTGCAGCCCGCAAAGTTGGCTGGAAGCCACTGCCCCACAAATACACCCGCGGCGTTCTCCATAAGTATTCAAAGCTTGTGGGCTCTGCCTCCAAGGGCGCTGTCTGCGACTAATCGTTTCACTTATTGAGATGTGCATCTCATCTCTTGACTCATAGCCCTGCCCCGATGGAGAATACGGTCATGACTTCAACACGCGCTTCAGAACTTTCAGTGGTGGTGATTCGATAGCGCGTGCCTGAACGTCACGCGCGCCCTCAGATATCTGAGGGTTTTTTCATTTAACAACGCTTGTACAGAGATCGAGAGAGAAAGGAGCAAGAAGATGGCGAAACACGTTCCAACAGCGAACGGCACAGAAATGACAGGAGCTACGGCGCTTGTCAAAAGCCTTGAAGCAGCTGGCGTCGATGTGATGTTTGGACTTCCCGGTGGCGCAATTCTTCCTGCCTACGATCCGATCTATGACTCAACAATTCGCCACATCTTGGTTCGCCATGAACAAGGTGCAGGACATGCTGCAACGGGTTATGCCCAAGTAACAGGTCGCGCAGGAGTTTGTATTGCAACTTCTGGTCCGGGAGCCACAAATCTTGTGACACCACTGATGGATGCTGCGATGGATTCTGTTCCACTTGTTGCAATCACTGGTCAAGTTCCATCTGCGGCCATCGGTACTGATGCTTTCCAAGAGGCAGATATCCGTGGCATCACAATGCCATTTACCAAACACAATTACCTAGTCACAAACCCAGATGAGATCCCAGGTGTAATCGCCGAGGCATTCCATATTGCAACCACAGGTCGTCCAGGTCCGGTTCTCGTTGATATTGCTAAAGATGCTTTGCAGAAGATGACAAAATACAACTGGCCAACATCTATCAAACTTGCTGGTTACAACCCAAAGACGACACCTGATGCGCAGGCAATCACCGATGCTGCAGCGCTCATCGCACAATCTTCTAAGCCTGTCTTCTATGTGGGCGGTGGCGTAATCAAAGCCAATGCACATGCCGAACTTCGCCAGCTCGTTGAGCTTCTTGGTGGACCGGTTGTCACAACGCTGATGGCGCGTGGAGCATTTCCTGATTCTCATCCACTTCATATGGGTATGCCAGGAATGCATGGAACCGTTGCTGCAGTAACAGCGCTACAAAAGGCTGATTTACTTATTACTTTAGGCGCTCGTTTTGATGACCGCGTAACAGGAAAGCTTTCAACATTTGCACCGAATGCAAAGATCTTGCACGCAGATATCGATCCTGCTGAAATCGGTAAGAATCGCCATGCAGATGTTGCAGTTGTTGGCGATGTGAGAGAGACGATTGCAGCACTTATCCCTGCACTCAAAGCTGCCCTTGCTAAGAACAAGCCAGATTTGACTGCTTGGCTACGCCAGATGAACTCACTGAAATCTACCTACCCATTGGGCTTTGATACTCCTGATGATGGCTCACTATCACCACAACTAGTTATCCAACGTCTTGGACAGATCTCTGGCACTGACACCATCTTTACTGCAGGTGTTGGCCAGCATCAGATGTGGGCATCACAATTTATTTCTTACGAACATCCGCGCACATGGCTTAACTCAGGTGGAGCCGGAACTATGGGTTATGGAGTTCCTGCTGCAATGGGTGCAAAAGTTGGTGCACCGGATACAACTGTGTGGGCTATCGATGGCGATGGTTGCTTCCAGATGACAAATCAAGAACTTGTTACATGCGCACTCAATAACATTCCGATCAAGGTTGCCATCATCAATAACGAATCTCTCGGCATGGTTCGCCAGTGGCAGACCTTGTTCTATGACAGCCGTTACTCCAATACATCGCTTGAATCAAAGCGCGTTCCAAACTTTCCTATGCTTGCAGAATCCATGGGATGTGTTGGTCTTTCCTGCGAACGCCCAGAAGATCTTGATAAGACAATCGAAAAAGCGATGTCAATCAACGATCAACCTGTTGTCGTGGATTTCCGCGTTCATCGTGATGCGATGGTGTGGCCGATGGTTGCAGCTGGAACATCTAATGATGAAATCATGATCGCCCGCGCTACTGCGCCCGACTGGGATTCACAGGAGCTCTAATGACTACTAGTCGCCGTCAGCACACACTTGAAGTTCTCGTTGAGAACGAACCAGGCGTTCTAGCCCGCGTTTCTGGCCTTTTTTCACGCCGCGCATTCAACATTGAAACCCTGAACGTTGGGCCAACCGAAAATTCATCAATTTCCAAGATGATTATTGGAGTAGCTGTCGAAGGCCACTCTCTCGAGCAAGTCATTGCTCAGCTCGACAAGCTAGTCAGCGTTATCTCCATCAAAGATGTGACGCCTAAGGCAAAAGAAGTGCACGACACCCAACCCGATTATCAAAACTAAGTAAGAAACTACTAAAGGAGAAATACTGTGGCAACGATGTATCACGAAGAGGATGCAGATCTATCAATCATCCAGGGTCGCAAAGTCGCGATCATCGGTTACGGCTCACAGGGCCATGCGCATGCACTGAACCTTCGCGACTCAGGTGTTGATGTTCGCGTTGGTCTTAAGGAAGGCTCACCATCCCGAGCTAAGGCTGAGGCAGAAGGACTTCGCGTCACTTCTGTGGCTGAAGCAGTCAAGGAAGCTAATGTCATCATGATCTTGGCTCCCGATCACTTGCAGCGCCACATCTATGCAGAATCAATCTTGCCTAACCTAGAAAAGGGCGATGCTCTCTTCTTCGGCCACGGTTTTAATATTCGCTTCGGTTACATCAAGCCATCTGCTGATGTTGATGTGTGCATGGTTGCGCCAAAGGGTCCAGGACACTTGGTTCGTCGTGAATACGCAGCAGGTCGTGGAGTTCCAGTAATCGTTGCAGTAGAACAAGATGCAACTGGTAACGCATGGCCATTGACACTTTCTTACGCAAAAGCAATTGGCGGACTTCGCGCAGGCGGAATCCTTACAACATTTACAGAAGAGACAGAGACTGACTTGTTCGGTGAGCAGTCAGTTCTCTGTGGTGGAGCATCACAGTTGGTTATGTACGGCTTTGAAACTTTGGTTGAAGCTGGTTACCAGCCGGAAGTTGCTTACTTCGAGTGCTTGCACGAACTTAAGCTCATCGTTGACCTTATGTATGAAGGTGGAATCGCAAAGCAGCGCTGGTCAGTTTCTGACACCGCTGAATTCGGTGACTACGTATCAGGCCCACGTGTTATCGATCCACACGTGAAGGAGAATATGAAGGCAGTTCTTGCTGATATTCAATCTGGTGCATTTGCAAAGCGCTTCGTCGATGATCTCGAGAGCGGTGCTAAGGAATTCACAGCACTTCGCGCAAAGGGTGAAGCTCACCCAATCGAGACCGTTGGTCGCGAACTCCGCAAGATGTTTAGCTGGATGAAGAACACCAACAAAGATGATTACAAAGAGGGAAGTGCTGCGCGTGGCTAAACCCGTCGTACTGATTGCTGAAGAGCTCAGTGCTGCAACGCTTGATGCTCTAGGTCCTGACTTTGAAGTTCGTAATTGCGATGGTGCAAACCGCGCAGAACTTCTAGCAGCACTTGGTGCAGGCGTTGATGCTGTTCTTATTCGTTCTGCAACAAAGATGGATGGCGAAGCGATTGCCGCAGCAAAGGGCCTAAAGGTCATTGCTCGTGCGGGTGTGGGTCTTGATAACGTTGATATTCCTGCTGCAACAGCTGCAGGTGTCATGGTTGTTAATGCGCCAACATCAAATATCGTCTCCGCTGCAGAGCTAGCAATCTCTTTACTTCTTGCTTCAGCTCGTTTTATCTCACCCGCTCACGCTGCTCTTAAGGCAGGAAAGTGGGCACGTTCTAAATACACAGGCGCTGAACTCTTTGAAAAGACTCTTGGTGTTGTTGGCTTTGGTCGTATTGGTCAGTTGGTTGCCCATCGCATGCAGGCATTTGGAATGAACGTTGTTGCATACGATCCATACCTACAGCCAGCAAAGGCTGCGCAGCTTGGGGTTGAGCTCGTTGAGCTCGATGAACTCTTGAAGCGCTCAGACTTCATCACTATTCACTTACCTAAGACTAAAGAGACTGCAAACCTCATCGGCGTTGAAGCGCTGAAGAAGGTTAAGAAGGAAGTTCGCATCATCAACGCCGCACGCGGTGGAGTACTTGATGAAGCAGCTCTTTATGATGCAATCGTTGAAGGTCGCGTTGCAGGTGCTGGTCTTGATGTTTATGTGACCGAGCCTTGCACAGATTCACCTCTATTCCAGCTTGATCAAGTTGTTGCAACGCCTCACCTTGGCGCATCAACGGATGAAGCTCAGGAGCGCGCAGGTATTGCTGTTGCTGTCTCAGTGCGTAAAGCACTTGCTGGCGAATTGGTACCGGATGCAGTTAACGTCAAGGGTGGAGCTATCCACGATGAGATTCGTCCATCACTTCCACTTGTGGAGAAGATGGCACAGATCGCAACTGCAATTGCAGGAGAGACTCCTGTCTCTATGGAGATCACCGTTAAGGGCGATATCTCAGGACATGACTCTTCAATTCTTGCTATCAGTGCGCTGAAGGGCGTTCTTGTTGCATCAGGCTGTGAAGACGTTACCTACGTCAATGCACCAGCACTTGCGGTAGAGCGTGGTGTGACATCCAATGTTTCAACAACTCCTGATAGCCCTGAATACCGCAGCATGATCTCTCTTCACGCAGCTCTTTCAAACGGTAAGTCAATCAAGGTTGATGGAACGTTGATGGGTATTCGCAAGGTTGAGAAGATCATTGCTATTGATAACTTTGATCTCGATCTTCCTCCAACAGATAACCTTCTTTTCTTGCGTTATGCAGATAAGCCAGGAGTTGTTGGCGCAGTCGGAAACGCACTCGGTAGCTCAAAGATCAACATTGCAGGAATGCAGGTTGCTCGTGAATCAGCAGGCGGAAGCGCACTAATGGCTATCACTGTTGATTCTCCTGTCTCAGATGCAGTAGCCGAGGCAGTAAAGAAGGAAACTGGTGCAGATCTCGTTCGTTCAGTGACCTTGGTGAACTAATGTCACGCACAATCAATCTTGCAGTCATTCCTGGCGATGGCATCGGTAACGAAGTTGTCGGTGAAGGTCTTAAGGTCCTTGATGTCATTGCTGCGAAATACGGCGTGACATTTAAGAAGACCCACTATGACTTGGGTGCTGGTTACTGGCATCGCACAGGTGAAGTTCTTCCAGATTCAGTTCTGGCTGAGCTTGCGAAATCAGATGTCATCTTGCTTGGCGCAGTGGGGGACCCAACAGTTCCTAGCGGCGTTCTCGAGCGCGGATTACTTCTTAAGCTTCGTTTTGCCTTTGATCACTACATCAACCTTCGCCCTGCGAAGTTGATGCCTGGCGTGACAGGTCCACTTGCTACCAAAGCGCCTATCGATTTCATCGTTGTGCGCGAAGGAACTGAAGGACCGTATGTTGGAGCAGGTGGCGTTTTAGCTGAAGGCACTGATGCAGAGATTGCAACGGAGGAATCACTAAACACCCGTCGTGGTGCTGAGCGAGTTATCCGCGATGCATTTGCTCGCGCTGCAGCTCGTGATCGTAAGAAGCTCACACTCGTACATAAGAACAATGTTCTTACACGTGCAGGTGGATTGTGGACACGCACCTTTAATGAAGTAGCAAAGGAATTCCCAAATGTCACAACTGATTACTTGCATGTTGATGCAGCTTCAATGTTCTTTGTGACCAACCCAGAGCGCTTTGATGTTGTTGTGACAGATAACCTCTTCGGAGATATCTTGACTGATATTGCAGCAGCAATCTGTGGTGGCATCGGACTTGCAGCTTCTGGCAATATCAACCCAACTGGTAAATTCCCATCGATGTTTGAACCAGTACACGGCTCAGCCCCTGATATCGCAGGAAAGAACCTGGCAGACCCAACTGCGACAGTGATGTCTGTTGCGATGATGCTTGATCACTTGGGGCTTAAGGATGCTGCTCGCGATGTCGAAAAAGCTGTTGCAGCTGACTTGTTAACTCGTGGTGATTCAAAGCGTGGCACAATCGAAATCGGTTCAGCGCTTGCGGCATTGGTGAAGTAAATGAAGATCACTCTCAATCCACATGCAGTTCCAACAGCCGAGCGCGAAGAAAAGGTCGCTAACTGTGGTTTTGGAAAGTATTACACCGACCATATGGTTGTGTGTGAGTGGACAGAGGCTGGCGGTTGGCAAGAGCCAGAGTTAAAGCCATACGGCCCAATCTCACTTGACCCTGCTACTGCGGTTTTTCATTACGGCCAAGAAATCTTTGAAGGCATGAAGGCATATCGCCAGCCTGATGGCGGAATTTCATTGTTCCGTCCTGAAGCAAATGCTCGTCGCTTTGCGCGATCTGCAGCACGTCTTGCTCTTCCTGAAATGCCGGAGGAGTTATTCCTTGAAACTATTCACGCACTCGTTAAACAAGATGCCGGTTGGACGCCAGGAAAAGTGGGCGAAGCGCTCTATATCCGCCCATTCATGATTGCTACAGAAGTTGGACTTGGTGTTCGCCCAACAAATAAAGCGACCTACTTACTGATTGCAACTCCTGCAGGTGCTTACTTTGATCCATCGAAGGCAGTCTCTGTCTGGATCTCAACTGAGTATGTTCGCGCTGCCCTTGGCGGAACAGGGGAGGCAAAGTGCGGCGGAAACTACGCAGCATCCCTCGTTGCACAGAAAGCTGCAGCGAAAGAAGGATGCGATCAAGTTGTCTGGATCGATGCAGTAGAGCGTAAATGGATTGAAGAGATGGGTGGCATGAACCTCTACTTCGTTAAGGGTAAGGGCGCTGATGCAACTGTCGTCACCCCAAAGCTGACGGGAACACTTCTTCCCGGCATTACTCGAGATTCCATTCTCTCTGTTGCAAAAGATCTTGGTTATAAGACTGAAGAAGTCATGCTCTCTGTCGATGATTGGCGCGAAGGCGTTACATCAGGTGAGATCTCCGAAATCTTTGCATGTGGCACAGCAGCTGTTGTTTCCCCAGTGGGGCAAGCAAAGTCAGCGCTGGGCACATGGGTCACAGGCGATGGACAACCAGGTCCGATCACAATGCAGATTCGCAATCATCTTCTTGCAATTCAACATGGAACAACTGCTGATAAGCATGGCTGGGTCAAGAAGGTTGCGCTCTAATGTCATTTGATAAAGAGGCACTGCATATCTATGACACCACTTTGCGTGATGGTGCGCAGCAAGAGGGCCTTAATCTCTCTGTCCATGACAAGCTCACGATTGCTCGCCACCTTGATGATTTAGGTGTTGGCTTTATTGAAGGTGGTTGGCCTGGTGCTAACCCAAAGGACACAGAGTTCTTTGCACTGGCTAAGAAGGAATTGAAATTAAAGAATGCAACTTTTGTGGCATTCGGTGCAACAAGACGTCCTAATGTGAAGGCTGCAGATGATGTGCTCCTAGGCGCACTCCGTGACTCAGGGGCTCCAGCGGTAACGCTGGTTGCCAAGGCATATGACCGCCATGTTGATCTTGCCCTGAAGACAAATCTCGATGAGAACCTTGCAATGATTCGCGACTCTGTTACTCACCTTCGCCAAGAAGGCCAGCGCGTATTTCTTGATGCTGAGCACTTCTTTGATGGATACCGCGCCAATCGCGCATATGCACTTGAAGTTATCCGTGTTGCGATGGAGGCTGGTGCTGATGTTGCAGCGTTGTGCGATACCAACGGCGGCATGCTCCCTGATGAAATTGCCGATGTTGTGCATGATGTTCTGGGTGCTACATCTGCTCGTCTAGGTATTCATTGCCACAACGACACAGGATGCGCCGTTGCTAACTCAATGGCAGCAGTTGCAGCAGGTGCTACCCACGTTCAAGGAACTCTCAATGGGTACGGTGAGCGCACAGGAAATGCTGACCTTGTCACCATTATTGCCAACTTAGAATTGAAGAAGAAGAAGGAAGTTCTTCCACAGAATGCGCTGCGCGAAGCATTTCGCATCTCACATGCAGTGGCTGAAGTGACCAATATTTCTCCTTCACCTCGTCAGCCGTATGCAGGCGTATCTGCCTTTGCCCATAAGGCGGGCCTTCATGCTTCTGCAATCAAGGTTGATCCATCGCTCTATCAGCATGAAGATCCAGAATCTGTTGGAAACGATATGCGCATGCTTGTATCTGACATGGCAGGGCGTGCATCAATCGAACTTAAGTCAATGGAACTTGGCGTTGACCTTATGGGAGACCGCGAACTTATTGGTCGCGTTGTCGATCGCGTGAAAGAGATGGAATCTCGTGGCTTTACCTTTGAAGCAGCCGATGCATCATTTGAACTTCTTCTGCGGGAGGAAGCAACAGGTAAGCGTCCATCATTTTTCACCATCAATCATTGGCTCACCACAACTGAGCGCGGTGCTAAGAATTCAATCATTACCAAGGCAGAGGTAACTGTTACTGCGCAAGGTAAAGAGATCACATGCTCTGGTGAAGGAAATGGTCCGGTTAACGCATTTGATAATGCGCTGCGTGATGGACTCAACCAGCTCTACCCAGAACTGGCTGCACTTGAACTCACCGATTACAAGGTTCGTATCCTTGAAGGACGCCTTGGCACAGGCGCGATCACCCGCGTTCTTGTTGAGACTTCTGATGGCAAGGGCGAGTGGAATACCGTTGGCGTTCACGAGAACGTTATTGCGGCATCGGCCATGGCTCTTGAAGATGCCCTCACATTCGGACTTTTGCGACAGGGCCGCAAGCCCGAATAAGTTCTTGCATTTTCCCCACCTGCTGTTATAAATTTTTTCTATGCGCGCGAATTCCGCGGGTAGACGAAATACCCCAGCCGAATCTTCAGAGTGGCTTGCTCAGAGAATGCTTAAGCTCGACATTTCAACCTATGAAGAGCTAGCTGAATTGGTGGGAATTGATCGCGGAACTATTTCGCGTTATTTCAGACAAGAGCGACGTCCAACTACTGGCGCCATTGCACCACTGTGTGAAGTATTAGAAGTTTCACCCGAGACGCTATTGATAGCGCTGGGTGCTCTCGATAAAAAGTAAGTAGCTACTAATCCTGTGGGCGCAGATCGATATAGAAATCTGTAGTTCCTGGGATGGGCGTAAAGACTCTCTTACTCTCATCATCTGCCCAGAGTGCAAAGGCGATATCGCGCTCACCTGGTTCGAACTGATCACCAACAAAACCTTCGATGTCTTCAAAGGAGAGTTCTGTATTGATGGAGAGAATCACTGAGCCATCGAGTTCTCGGCTCAGTGAGGGAATCGCGATGGAATCCGAGACTCGAATGCGCATGCCTTCACCGTATCGCCTTTGATGCGTATACGCATCAAGCTCACACGGGGAATCAGGCGGGTGTGGATATATTCTTTATACATGTCATCCTTCGAGAGCGTGCAGGTGGAGTACACCCGCTACCTCGAGAAGGAACGCAACCTCTCTGAGCACACCATCAGGGCATACCTTGGAGATCTTGAAAGTTTCCTTCAGCATCTAGAAAAGCAGAAAGTTGATGATGTCGCATCGATCACCATTGCACATATACGTTCTTGGCTAGCTAATCAGCAGGTTAAAGGGGGAGCGCGCACAACGCTCTCACGTAGGGCGGTATCTATTCGCCTCTTTACCAAGTGGGCAACGAAAAAGGGATATCTAAATAAGGATGTAGGGGCAACCCTTGCAACACCGAAAGGACATAGAACCCTGCCTGAAGTCTTATCTGTTGTAGATGCATCCACTGCAATGGATTCACTTGCTACTCGTGTTGCTGAGGAGGAGACACCACTGTCAAAGCGTGATTGCGCAATCGTTGAAGTGCTCTATGCATCCGGTGCCCGCGTCTCAGAACTCTGTGGCCTAGACCTTGATGATGTTGATTACAACCGCAACACAATTCGGGTATTGGGTAAGGGAAATAAGGAGCGCACAATTCCTTTGGGAGGCCCTGCAATCAAAGCTCTCAATGATTGGCTTAAGAATGCTCGTCCATCTGTTGCAACAGATAAGTCTGCTCGCGCAGTTTTCTTAGGTTCACGTGGTGGTCGCATTAATCAGCGCACAGTGCGCACCGTTGTCTATGAAGCACTCTCTGCGTTAGAGGGAGTTGAGCGAATGGGACCACATGCTCTGCGACATTCAGCTGCAACACATCTTCTTGAAGGCGGCGCAGACCTTCGAACCGTCCAAGAAATTCTGGGCCATGCATCCCTTGCCACAACCCAGATCTATACCCATGTGTCGACGGAGAGACTTCAGAAAGCTTTTAAACAGGCTCACCCAAGGGCGTAATTCTGGGAATACGGGTGGATTTTGCACCCCCCAGCGGCAGGTAAGATTTGCCCTGCATCAATCGCGAGATTGATGACATCTCAGCATCTATGTATGAACTGCTTTGCAGGGAATACAAGCCACTTCGGTCCGCATAGAAATTAGCGGTCGGCGTTGTAGGTGCGACGGTCTTAGTAAATTGCTAAGACATAAACCGAGCAGGTTTTTTAGTGCTGCGCACAATAAACCTAAGAAGGAGCGTGCCGTCATGGCAGTAGTAACAATGCGCGAACTCCTCGACAGCGGAGTCCACTTCGGACACCAGACTCGTCGTTGGAATCCAAAGATGAAGCGTTTTATTTTCACAGAACGCAATGGCATCTACATCATCGACATCCAGCAATCACTTGCACTTATCGACTCTGCATATGCATTCGTTAAGGAGACAGTAGCTAAGGGTGGCCACGTCCTATTCGTAGGAACAAAGAAGCAGGCTCACAAGCCAATCATCGATCAAGCAGCTCGCGTTGGCATGCCAACAGTTACAGAGCGCTGGTTAGGTGGAATGCTTACAAACTTCCCAACTGTCTATAAGCGTATTCAGCGCCTCAAGGAGCTTGAAGCTCTTGAGACAGCAAATGACCTTTTGCTTACAAAGAAGGAACTTCTTGTCCTTCGCCGTGAGCGCGAAAAGCTCTTTAAGAACCTCGACGGTATTCGTCACATGACTAAGTTGCCTTCAGCAATTTGGGTTGTTGACACTAAGAAGGAGCACCTTGCAGTTGCCGAAGCTAAGAAGCTTGGTATTCCTGTGATTGCAATCCTTGACACAAACTGCGATCCAGATGAAGTTGATTTCAAGATTCCTGGTAACGACGATGCAATTCGCTCAATCGAGCTTCTTACACGCGTCATCACCGATGCAATTGCAGAAGGCCTTAAGGCACGCTCTGCAGCAGCTCCAGCACCAGTTGCAACAGCAGAAGCTGCAGCAGCTGAAGCGCTTGAGAAGGAAATTCTTGCAAATGCAGAACCAGCTGCAACTGAAGCAGCAGTGGAGGCATAAGTAAATTGGCTAACTATTCAGCAGAAGATGTAAAGCGCCTTCGCGAAGCGACCGCAGCAGGAATGCTCGATTGCAAGAAGGCACTTGATGAAGCAGATGGTGATTACGACAAGGCTGTTGAAATCATTCGAGTTAAGGGACAAAAGGGCGTTACAAAGCGCGAAGGTCGCCTTACTTCAAATGGTTTAGTTGTTGCAAAGGTTTCAAGTGACCTTGGTGTCATGCTTGAACTCAATTGCGAGACAGACTTCGTTGCAAAGGGCGAGCGTTTTATCGCACTTGGCGATGAGCTTGTTGAACACCTTCTCTCATCAAAGTCAGCAGATGTTGCAGCATTTCTCTCATCAACAATGGCTAACGGCAAGACCGTTCAGTCTGTGATTGATGAAGGTAATGCAACACTTGGTGAAAAGATTGAAATCCGCAATGTTGCAGTGATCGAAGGACCAGTTGGTCTCTACCTTCACAAGACAAGCCCAGATTTGCCACCACAAGTTGGCGTCTTGGTCTCTCTTGCAAAGGAAGCAGCTGAAGTTGGTAAGGATGTTGCACAGCACATCGCAGCATTCGCTCCTCGCTACGTTAATCGTGAAGATGTTCCAGCAGACCTGATTGAGACAGAGCGTCGTCTTGCAGAAGAGACAGCTCGCTCAGAAGGAAAGCCAGAAGCATCACTTTCTAAGATCATCGAAGGTCGCGTCACCGGTTTTGTGAAGGAAGTTTCACTAATCGAGCAGGCTTTCGCTAAGGATGCGAAGAAGACCGTCAAGCAGATTCTCGATGAAGCAGGAACAGCCGTGAAGGCATTCCACCGCTTCCGCGTGGGTCAATAAGCTTTTCTATCGAGGGTAATAGACTCAAGAAAAGTTAGAATTTCTCTAAGAAGCGAAGGGAGCACTCATGCCAGGTACCAGAGGTAACTATGGTCGAGTGCTCCTTAAGCTTTCTGGAGAAGTTTTTGGTGGCAAGAAGGGCATCGGTGTTGATCCCGATGTTTTAGCAGATGTGGCAAAGCAGATTGCAGATGTCGTTCGAAGCGGCGTTCAAATCGCAATCGTTGTCGGCGGAGGTAACTTCTTCCGTGGCGCAGAACTCTCTGAGCGCGGGATGGAGCGCTCACGCGCTGACTACATGGGAATGCTTGGAACAGTAATGAACTGTTTAGCGCTCCAAGATTTTCTAGAAAAAGAGGGCGTTGATACTCGCGTCCAGACAGCAATCACTATGGGTCAGGTTGCTGAGCCTTATGTTCCACGCCGTGCCATCCGCCACCTTGAAAAGGGTCGCGTTGTGATCTTTGGTGCGGGCGCTGGAATGCCATTTTTCACAACAGATACCGTTGCAGCGCAACGCGCACTGGAAATTGGTGCAGGTGCACTTCTGCTTGCAAAGTCCGGAGTCGATGGCGTCTATAACGCAGATCCTCGCAAAGATAAGAGCGCGACTAAGTTCGACACTATTTCTTACGATGAAGTTCTTCAGAAGTCACTGGCAGTTGCAGATGCTGCAGCATTTAGCCTCTGCCGCGAGAACCACCTACCTATCGTGGTCTTTGATCTTATGACCAATGGAAATATCGGCCGCGCCGTTCGCGGTGAAAAGATTGGAACTCTCGTTTCTTAAACGAGAGTAACGCTAGGTAATTTAAGGATTAAGGGGCACAGACCATGGCAGATGTAACAAGCGCACTCGCAGATGCAACCGATAAAATGAATAAGGCTGTCGAAGTAGCAAAAGATGATTTCGGTGCGATCCGCACAGGACGAGCTCACCCTGCGATGTTTAACAAGATCATGGTCGATTACTACGGCACATGGACTGCTCTCTCACAGCTTGCCTCTATTCAGATTCCTGAATCACGCATGGCAGTCGTCTCTCCCTTTGATAAGGGTGCGATGTCATCTATTGAAAAGGCGATCCGTGAATCAGATCTGGGCGTTAATCCTGCAACAGATGGCGCCATCATCCGTGTGAACTTCCCACAGCTGACGGAGGAGCGCCGCAAGGATTACATCAAGGTGGCAAAGACCAAGGCTGAAGATTCAAAGATTTCTATGCGCAATATTCGCCGCACAGCGAAAGAGTTGATGGAGAAGTTAGAAAAAGATGGCGATATTGGTAAAGATGATTTGAGCCGTGGTGAGAAAGAGTTAGAGAAAATCACATCAGATCATGTGGCAAAGATTGATGAGCTCTTAAAGCACAAGGAGGCTGAACTTCTCGAAGTCTAAAGACTTCATTGAAGTTCCACCCATTGTGTCTGACTTACATTCGATTAACGAGGCGATTAATAAGCGCGCAGGTCGCAAGCTGCTGCCCTCAATCGGTGTCAGTTTATTTCTTGTCGCACTCGTCTGGTTCTCACTCGTAAGTTACAGAGTTATCTTTGCAGGCCTCGTCACTCTCGCTGTTGTTCTTGGAATACGTGAACTACACCATGCGCTGACTACAACAAAGATTGAAATCCCGTTGTGGTCACTGACAACATCTGCCATTGCACTCTCTGCAGCAGCCTGGTTTGGTGGAGTATCAGGACTTGCCGTTGCAACAGCAATTGCATTTCCTTGTCTGCTCGTCCTACTTCTTCCACGAGGAATTGAAGGATTTGTCAGTACTGCTTCAGCTTCTGCTCTAGCACTCGTCTATCTTCCATTTTTAGCAGGCTTTCTTATTCTCTTAGCTCGCCCCTATAACGGACTTGAGCGCGTGATGACTCTTGTTGTTTTGGTTGGTTGCAATGACACCTTTGGATATCTCACAGGTGTTCTCTTAGGTAAGCACCCACTTGCTCCGAAGATCAGCCCAAAGAAGACCATTGAAGGTCTTATCGGTTCACTGATCTTTACAGTCATTGGTGGATCACTGGCATTTCATTTCATCATGGACTCACATTGGTGGCTTGGAGCACTTGCCGGAGTCATCACAGTATTTACAGCAACCTCAGGTGATCTCATCGAGTCAGCGCTCAAGCGCGATATGGCTATTAAGGATATGGGCAATTTACTGCCAGGACATGGCGGAATTATGGATCGCCTAGATTCTGTTCTCTTTGCCGCCCCTGCACTGTGGCTCGCACTTGAAGTGGTGCGTCGCGCACAGGACTCAGGTCTTCTATGACAACTGAACGTCCGACAGAACTTAAATTAGTCTTTGATGAACCAGTACAGCGCAAGAAAGCACCGAAGCATTTAGCTGATTTTGCTCCGGCAGAGCGTAAAGCATTTGCGAAGGAACTTGGTTTCCAACCATTTCGCGCCGCACAGGTAGCAACGCATTACTTCACTCATCTGTCCAATGAGCCAGATGAGTGGACAGATATTCCCGCTGCAGAGCGTCAATCTATTGCGCAGGCTCTGACTCCAAAACTTATTGAACTCGTTACTACGCGCACCACAGATGGCGGAATGACTCGTAAGGATTTATGGAAGCTCCATGATGGAGTTCTCGTTGAATCTGTCCTCATGCGTTACACAGATCGCACAACTGTTTGTATTTCATCTCAAGCTGGATGTGGCATGAACTGTCCATTCTGTGCAACAGGGCAAGCAGGGCTCACTCGTAATCTCTCAGCAGGTGAAATCACCGATCAGATCGTTGCTGCAGCTCGTGCATGCGCCAATGGTGAAATGCCTGGGGGACCGACTCGACTTTCCAACATTGTCTTTATGGGAATGGGCGAACCGCTTGCTAACTACAACGCAGTCGTTCGCACACTTCGTAACATCACAGATCCCAACCCGGATGGCCTTGGAATCTCAGCTCGCTCAGTCGTTGTCTCAACTGTGGGACTCGTTCCTGGAATTGAAAAGCTGATGGATGAAGGCATTAACTGCACCCTGGCAGTTTCCCTTCACACGCCAGATGATGAACTGCGCGACAGCCTTGTTCCAATCAATAATCGCTTTAATGTCCGTGAGGTATTGGCAGCAGCTGATGCCTATGAGAAGAAGACGGGTCGTCGATACTCCATTGAATATGCACTGATTCGTGATATCAATGATCAATCATGGCGCTCAGATTTATTGGGTCGATTGCTCAAAAACCGCAATGCGCATGTGAACTTGATTCCACTGAACCCAACACCTGGGTCGAAGTGGACGGCATCTCGCCGCGAAGATGAAGCAGAGTTTGTAAGAATCCTTGAAGGCTATGGAGTTCCGGTGACTGTGCGCGATACGCGAGGCCGTGAAATTGATGGGGCCTGCGGCCAACTTGCCGCTAGTGAAAAGGAAAAGATTTAACTAGTATCACTTCCATGACATCCGTGGATTTAAAGGAAGCAGCTGCAGCATATGAAGCAGCATCACAGTATTTTCTCAATCTCGCTCGCGCAGTAACACCAGAACTCATGGATGTTCACGCCGAGAATGAATGGTCTGCTCGTCAATGTATTCACCACATGGCAGATTCTGAAGCTCAGTCCTATGCGCGCCTTCGTCGACTTATTGCTGAACCTGAAGGTTCGATTATTCAAGGTTATGACGAAGCTGCTTGGGCAAATGAGGCAAAGCTTGCATATGCAGATGGCGATGTTGCAAATTCCATCGCTGTCTATGCAGCGGTTCGTGCTGCCTCCCTTGATGTGGTCAAGCGCTTAGAAGAGAGTGATCTGGAAAAATTTGGTGAACACACAGAAGCGGGTAAGTACTCTGTTGCTCGCTGGCTCGAGACTTATACAAAACACCCATACGATCATGGTGATCAGATGGTTCGCGCAACGAAGGGTCAGGCATAAAAGGTGAAGAAGTTACAGAATTTCATCAATGGAAAATCAGTTGATGGAGCATCAGGTGAGACCACAACACTGATCAACCCTTCAACAGGTGTTGCCTTTGCCACCGCTCCCAAGTCGAACGCTGCAGATATTGATAAGGCGATGAAGGCAGCAAGTGAGGCCTTTCCTGGATGGCGCGATTCCACTCCTTCAGAGCGCCAGCGCGCACTACTCAAGATTGCAGATGCCATTGAGGCTCGAGCAGATGAATTCGTTAACTTAGAGTCAGAAAATTGTGGAAAGCCAAAGAGCCTGACTGCATCGGAGGAAATGCCACCCATGGTGGATCAGATTCGCTTCTTTGCAGGTGCTGCTCGAAATCTTGAAGGCCGCTCTGCTGGTGAATATATGCACGGCATGACTTCATTTATTCGCCGCGAACCAATCGGTGTCTGCGCACAGGTAACACCATGGAACTACCCAATGATGATGGCTGTCTGGAAGTGGGCACCTGCCATTGCTGCAGGAAATACTGTGGTTCTTAAGCCTTCGGATACAACACCTGTTACAACTCTCTTTATGGCACAGATCATGGGTGAATTTCTTCCTGATGGCGTTATCAACGTTATTGCTGGAGAGCGTGCAACAGGTGCTGCACTGGTTGACCACGCAACACCTGCGATGGTTTCAGTAACAGGTTCTGTGCGCGCAGGTATGGAAGTGGCATCTGCTGCATCGAAATCACTCAAGCGCGTTCACCTAGAACTAGGTGGCAAGGCACCGGTTGTTGTCTTTAACGATGCAGATCTTCAGGCAGCAGCTGAAGGAATTGCTATCGCAGGATTCTTCAACTCAGGTCAAGATTGCACAGCAGCTACTCGCGTCCTTGTGCAAGAAGGTGTCTATGAGGAGATGGTGAAGTTACTTGCAGATCAGGCAACTAACCACATCGGCATGGGTATGCCTGATGAAGATGTGATTGTGGGGCCGGTCAATAATGCATCCCAATTTGAACGTGTCTCAGGATTTATCTCTCGCACACCATCACATGCTCGCATTGTCGCTGGTGGCCAACCAACCAACCTTCCCGGCTACTTTGTTGCCCCTACAGTGATTGCAGATCTGACCCAGAGCGATGAGTTGATTCAATCTGAAATCTTCGGACCAGTCATCACCATCCAGAAGTTTAAAGATGAAGAGCAAGCAGTTGCGATGTCTAATGGCGTCGACTACGGCCTGGCCTCATCTGTCTGGACCAAGGACCATGCCCGTGCGATGCGCATGTCCAAGGCCTTTGACTTCGGCTGCGTCTGGATTAATACCCACATCCCTATCGTTGCTGAAATGCCACATGGAGGCTTTAAGCGAAGCGGCTACGGCAAGGATCTCTCCAACTACGGCTTTGAGGATTACACCCGCATCAAGCATGTGATGACCAACCTCAACGCCTAACCCCAGCCCTAAATCACAGGAAGATTTCCTCGATTTAGGTTTGGCTCACCCTCAAAATGGTTACATAATGAGCCCTGCAACACCGTCCCTTACACCGGCATAAAAAGGAGCCCGCCACATGGCTAAGCAACCACTCTCACAAGAAGCACGTTCAATTCTTCAATCAAAAGTTTCACGTCGCACAGTACTTGCAGGTGCAGGTGCAGTAGCTGGAGCAGGTGCGCTCGCATCCTGTGGATTTGGCGGAGGTTCAGATTCATCGAACGCTGTCCGCTGGGGCAACTGGCCTCTCTACCTTGATGTTGATGACTCAGGTAAGAAGTACCCAACTCTTGAAGCATTTACTAAAGAGACTGGCATTGATGTTAAGTACTTTGAAGATTACAACGATAACGATGAGTTCTTCGGAAAAGTACAAGCACAGCTCAAGCTTGGAAAAGATATTGGCTATGACCTTGTCTGCCCAACAGACTGGATGTCAGCTCGTTGGATCCGTCTTGGATACACACAGAAGTTTGATGCAGCAAATATTCCTAACGCCTCAAATATTCTCGACACACTTGCAAGCCCATCATTTGATCCAAAGCGTGAAAGTTCATTGACATGGCAGGGCATCATGGGTGGTTTCGGTTGGAATACAGCCAAGAACCCAAAGGGTATTCGCACACTCGATGATCTCTTCTCACCAGGAAATAAGGGAAAGATCGTTGTTCTCTCTGAAATGCGCGACACCGTCGGAATTATTCTTCGCTCACAGGGCGTCAGCCTTGCAACTGTGACAGAAGATCAATTCATGAACGCTGTCGACTTCCTTGCTAAGAAGATTGCAGATGGCTGGATTCGTGGAGTTAAGGGCAACGAATACGCTGAAGATCTCACATCAGGAGATGCCACAGCTGTTATCGGTTGGTCGGGCGATATGTTTATTCTCAAATCTGAAAATGAAGGCAAGTTTGACTTCGCTATCCCAGAATCAGGCGGAACAATCTCAGGCGATAACATGATGATTCCATCAACTGTGACTGCCGAAGCTAAGGCAAATACTGAAAAGCTCATTAACTACTACTACGAGCCATCTGTTGCAGCTGAAGTTGCTGCATATGTGAACTACGTATGTCCTGTTAAGGGTGCACAAGCTGAGATGGAGAAGATTGATCCAGATCTAGCAAAGAGTGAATTCATCTTCCCAAGTGCGAAGACAATGGCGAACTTGAGCGTTTTCCGTTCTCTCACACCAACTGAAGAGACAACATGGACCGAGGCTTTCCAGAAGGCCGCCGGCAACTAAGTGTCAGATACTGCAAGAGGTGCACGAGGAGATCTCAAGCTTTCGAATCTCACCAAGTCATATGGTGATTTCACTGCTGTAGATGATTTGTCACTTGTCATACCCAAAGGTTCATTCTTCGCTTTACTTGGACCTTCTGGGTGTGGCAAGACAACAACTCTTCGAATGATTGCAGGTCTTGAAGAACCAACCCAGGGCACCATTGCATTGGGTGAAACAGATATTACGGATACTAAGCCTTATCAGCGTCCTATCAATACTGTCTTTCAAAACTACGCCCTCTTTCCACATCTAACAATCTTTGAAAATATCGCATTCGGTCTTCGCCGTCGCGGAATCAAAGATGTGGATGATGCGGTCAATAAAGCACTAGATCTTGTTGAACTTCCACATTTGGCACAACGTAAGCCAACGCAGTTATCCGGCGGACAACAGCAGCGCATCGCACTTGCTCGCGCCATCGTGAACCGCCCCGCACTTCTCCTCCTTGATGAACCACTCGGAGCGCTCGATCTCAAACTGCGTCGTCAGATGCAGATTGAGTTGAAGTGGATCCAGAAAGAAGTGGGAATCACATTCGTTCACGTTACTCACGATCAGGAAGAGGCCATGACAATGGCTGACACCATCGCTGTGATGAATGAGGGCAAGATCGAACAGATGGGCTCTCCTGCAGATTTGTATGACAATCCAGAGACTGCATTTGTTGCTAACTTCCTTGGTCAGTCAAACCTGATTAAGGGAACTGTCTCTGGCAATGATGGAGCCAATCAGATTGTCGATCTCTTCGGACAGAAGATTTCGCTGCAGAAAGATCGCTCACATGGCGTGGATAACTCAATCTATGCAGGTATTCGCCCTGAGAAGTTTCGTATCTCTCGCCTTGAGACTCAAACCCATGGAAATATTCTTACAGGTGGCAAAGTTGAAGATGTTTCATACATTGGTGTTTCAACTCAGTACCAAGTGTTGATGCCATGGGGACAAGAGCTGATGGTCTTTGAGCAAAATGATGATGGCGTTGCACCATTTAGCGTGGGAGAGCCAGTCAATATCTCATGGGAGCCAATCTTCACATTTGGTCTTCGCGGTGATGAAGATGCTGAGGCTGGGACAGAAGTGAACCCTGATGAGGATCTGGACGACGAGTGAAGAAAATAAGTACTCCTTATCTCCTGCTCATACCGGGGATGGGGTTCCTCTTTACCTTCTTTCTCCTTCCCCTCTTTAACCTTGCGCAAACTTCTACACAGACACCAGTCGGTGGGGGAGATACAGGCCAATACGAACAGACTTTCCGTTTTCAGAATTACATCGATGCATTTGTGGAAAATAGAGAACAGTTTGGTCGCTCCTTTCTCTATGCAACGATTGCAACAGTTGTAGCTTTAGCGATTGCCTATCCACTGGCTTACGCAATTGCATTTAAGGGTGGCAAGTACAAGAACTTCATGCTCGTCTTGGTAGTCGCCCCGTTCTTTACATCCTTCTTGCTCCGTACCATTGCATGGAAGCAGATTCTTGGTGAAGAGGGCTTTGTCGTTCCAACGCTTCGAACCTTTGGAATCATCTCCGAGAGCACAACCCTCACATCCAGCGCCTTTGCAGTCGTTGCGGGTATGACCTATAACTTCCTTCCATTTATGACTTTGCCGCTCTATGCATCCATCGATCGCATCGACCCTCGCACACTTGAGGCATCTGGGGATCTCTATGCAAATGGGTTTACAACTTTTCGCAAAGTGACTCTGCCACTATCCATGCCAGGTGTTGTTGCAGGAACGCTACTTACCTTTATTCCAGCAGCTGGTGACTATGTCAACGCTGCAATTCTTGGTAGTCCGCAGACGAAGATGCTGGGAAATGTTATTGAGTCTCGCTACTTCAAGATCGTTGATTACCCAACAGCTGCAGCGCTCTCATTTACCTTGATGGCTGCCATCTTGATACTTGTGACGGTCTATGTCCGCAAGGCCGGAACTGAGGAGCTTGTATGAAGAAGTTATCTCGCTGGTTTGGGCGCAACCTCATCCGTATCTATGCAGTCGTTGCCTTCACCTACCTCTTTATCCCTGTTGCATACACATTTGCCTTCTCCTTTAACGATTCAGGCAAGAGCAACTTGGTGTGGAAGGGATTTACCTTCGATAATTGGAAGAACCCTTGTGGAGCACCAGAGATTTGTAGCGCACTCGGTAACTCGATCAAGATTGGCTTTCTTGCAACCGTATTCTCAACAATTCTTGGCACGATGATTGCATTTGCACTCGGTCGACATAAATTTAAGGGACGCTCAACTACTAACCTGCTGATCTTCCTACCGATGGCAACACCTGAAATCGTTCTCGGTGCATCTCTTCTCTCACTCTTTCTTGTCTTTAAGATCAATCCAGGTTTCTGGCCTACTGTGATTGCACATGTTCTTTTCTGTGTTTCATTCGTTGTGGTTACAGTGAAGGCGCGTATTGCAAGCCTTGATCCTCGACTAGAGCAAGCTGCCATGGATCTCTATGCCAATGAGCGCGAGACTTTCCGCCGAGTGACCTTGCCATTGGTGGCTCCTGGTATCGCAGCTGCTGCACTTCTGGCCTTTAGCTTGTCCTTCGATGATTTCATCATTACCAACTTCAACTCAGGCACCATGACGACTTTTCCTAAGTTTGTCTATACATCTGCAGCCCGCGGTATTCCGGCGCAAGCAAATGTCATTGGTTCTGCGATGTTCTTCCTCGCACTTGCTATTGTCATCATCGGACAATTTGTGGGTCGCAAGCGCAAAGTTTCATGACGCGCGAAATCATCATTCTGGGTTCCACCGGCTCCATTGGTGTTCAAGCTCTTGAAATCGTAGAAGCTAACCCAACACTTTTTACTGTGGTGGCACTTACCGCAGCAGGTTCTAACACTGATCTTCTGATTGCTCAGGCTAAGAAATTTAAGGTCAAGGTAGTTGGTGTTGCTAAGAACGGCGATGTTATCCGCGGGGCACTTCCAGGAGTGGAAGTAGTCGATGGCCCAAATGCATCTAGTGAAGTTGCCGCTATCTCGTGCGATGTTGTTCTCAACGGTATTACGGGCTCGATTGGTCTTGGACCAACTCTTGCAGCCCTCGATGCCGATAATCGTGTGGCACTTGCCAATAAGGAATCCCTTGTTGCAGGTGGAGATTTGGTTCTTGCTCGCGCCAAGGAGAACCAACTTCTTCCTGTTGACTCTGAGCACTCTGCAATCTGGCAGGCGTTGATGGGTGAGAAGAAATCAGATATTTCTAAGTTAATTCTTACTGCAAGCGGTGGTCCATTTAGGGACCGTGCGGATTTATCAGGCGTCACCGTGCAAGAAGCACTGGCTCACCCAACCTGGGTTATGGGTCCCGTTGTTTCTATTAACTCTGCAACGCTGATGAATAAGGGCCTTGAAATTATTGAAGCTCATTACCTCTTTGGAGTTGCCTACTCTCAGATTGAGGCTGTCATTCATCCACAATCTGTCGTGCACTCCATGGTCGAATTTGTGGATGGTTCAACAATTGCACAGGGATCGCCTCCCAATATGAAGGGGCCAATCTCGCTGGCACTTTCCTATCCGCATCGTGTTCCTGGTGCAACGAAGTCAATTGATTGGACTCAATCCCACACCTGGAACTTTGATCCGATTGATGCAAAGCGTTTTCCAGCAATCGCACTTGCTCGTGAAGTGGGCGCCATTGGGGCAGGGTTACCGGCAGTACTCAATGCTGCCAATGAAGTTGCCGTTCAAGCTTTTGTTGATGGAGATATAAAGTTCACAGAGATTGTTAAGACGGTTTCAGCAGTTGTGGAAAAGTTGCGCGGTAGCGTCAGCGGTGTTCTTCGAGATCTAGCTGATGTCAGTGCCATCGAAGATGATGCTCGTCGGACAGCTCACGAACTATTGAAGAAGGTCGGATAATGCAACTTCTTGGAATTTTGGCATTTGTAGTAGCCCTGCTCTTATCTGTCATGGTGCACGAATTCGGCCACTACATCACAGCAAAACGCTTTGATATGAAGGTTACTGAATTCTTCCTTGGCTTCGGTAAGCGCATCTGGTCATTTACTAGAGGTGAAACAGAGTTCGGAATTAAAGCCATTCCTGCAGGCGGATACTGCCGTATTGAGGGAATGACGCCACGAGATGAGATGCCTTTAGGTGAAGAATCTCGCGCTTTCTATGGCGCAACAACAACGCGCAAGTTAATCGTTCTCGGTGCAGGCTCTACAGCCCACTTCGTAATCGGCTTCCTGCTTATCTTCTCTATCTTCTTTGGAGTTGGCGTTAATGCACTTCTCTCTGATGTGACAAAGGTTGCGCCAAATTCTGCAGCAGCTGCCGCTGGATTCCAGCCAGGAGATAAGATCATTGCAATTGATGGAGAAGAAGTCACTGATTGGTATCAGGATTCGCAGGCGATTGCTGCCTCAGAAGGAAATGAACTGACATTTACCGTCCTGCGCGATGGGCAAGAGATTTCGATTACTGCAGCTCCTACATATCTGACCTCTGAAAAGCGTTACATGCTGGGTGTTGTCACCAAGATCGGGATTAAGCGCGAGGGACTTCTTACATCAGTGAAAGAGTCAGGTCGGGCCACTGCAGTTCTTACTCGCGAATCCGTTAAGGCGCTGATTTCCCTTCCCACAAAAATTCCTCAACTCATTCGCCAGACCTTTGGAGATGAGAAGCGCGATCCCAATGGACTAGTTGGCATCGTTGGCGCCGCACGTGTTTCAGGAGATGCGGTCAGCAGCAATAAGCTCAATAACACCGAACGCCTTGGAACATTCCTGCTTCTCATTGCAAGTCTAAATATCTTTGTTGGCCTCTTTAATTTGCTTCCACTTCTTCCACTCGATGGTGGACATATGGCAGTTGCTATCGCAGATGAGATTCGTGCCTTCTTTGCTCGTCTTCGTGGAAGGCCTCGACCTGCTGGAATCGATGTGAATGTGCTAACACCAATTACGATGACAGTCTTTGCGGTGCTTGTAGTACTGACGGCAATCCTGCTTATCGCAGACATTCTCAACCCCGTCTCGCTCAATCTCTAGAGATAAGGCAGAATACGGGTCATGGTTGATCTTGGAATTCCTAGCGCACCACCTCCTACCTTGCATCCGCGTCGCAAGACGCGACAGCTCAAGGTTGGATCTATTGGCGTAGGTTCTGATTCACCGGTCAGCGTTCAGTCGATGTGTACAACGCTGACATCTGATGTCAATGCAACGCTGCAGCAGATTGCAGAACTTACCGCCTCTGGTTGCCAGATCGTGCGCGTTGCAGTTCCATCACAAGATGATGCAGATGCACTCGCACAGATTGCTAAGAAGTCACAGATTCCTGTCATTGCAGATATTCACTTTCAACCTAAATACATCTTTGCAGCTATTGATGCTGGGTGCGCCGCAGTACGTGTGAACCCAGGCAACATTAAGCAATTTGATGACAAGGTCAAGGAAGTTGCTAAGGCTGCAGGAGATGCTGGAATTCCTATTCGCATTGGCGTTAATGCAGGTTCACTTGATCCAAGACTTCTTAAAAAATACGGAAAGGCAACTCCTGAAGCGCTAGCTGAATCTGCGCTCTGGGAAGCATCCCTCTTTGAAGAACATGGTTTTGGCGATATTAAGATTTCTGTCAAGCATCACGATCCTGTCACTATGGTTAATGCTTATCGCATCTTGGCGGCAAAGTGTGATTATCCGTTGCACCTTGGTGTGACTGAAGCTGGCCCTATTTTTCAAGGAACGATTAAATCTGCAACAGCATTTGGAATCCTTCTAGCAGAAGGAATTGGCGACACTATTCGTGTTTCTCTATCAGCGCCTCCCGTTGAAGAGGTCAAGGTTGGTATTTCTATTCTTGAATCGTTGAATTTGCGTCAACGTAAACTTGAGATCGTTTCATGTCCTTCATGTGGTCGCGCACAAGTAGATGTCTACACGCTGGCTGAGAAAGTACAGGCGGGACTTCAGGGAATGACTGTTCCACTTCGCGTTGCTGTCATGGGTTGTGTTGTGAATGGTCCCGGTGAAGCACGCGAGGCAGATCTTGGTGTTGCATCTGGAAATGGCAAGGGGCAAATCTTTGTTAAGGGTGAAGTCATTAAGACAGTGCCAGAGGCTCAGATTGTTGAAACTTTAATTGAAGAAGCTATGCGTCTTGCTGAAGAGATGGAAGCCGCAGGCGTTGCATCAGGAGTACCTTCCGTCACAACCTCCTAAAGGTCGGGTAGGGTTCGCGATATGTTGCGAATGTCCACCCTTTTCTTGCGCACGTTGCGCGATGACCCAGCAGATGCTGAAGTTCCAAGCCATCGCCTTCTAGTCCGCGCTGGATATATTCGCCGAATTGCCGCAGGTGTCTATTCATGGCTTCCACTGGGAGTCATCACACTTCGAAACATTGAGAACATTGTTCGCGATGAGATGGATAAGGCTGGGTTTCAAGAAGTTCACTTTCCAGCACTACTTCCTAAAGATGCATACGAAGTAACAGGTCGCTGGAATGATTACGGCCCAGATCTCTTTCGCCTTCAAGATCGCAAGGGTGCTGATTACTTACTAGGCCCGACACATGAAGAGATGTTTACCCTGATGGTCAAGGGTGAGTATTCATCCTATAAAGATTTACCCCTTGCTCTCTATCAAATCCAGACTAAGTATCGCGATGAAGCGCGCCCACGTTCTGGAATTATCCGCGGCCGTGAATTTGTGATGAAGGATTCTTACTCATTTGACCTTACCGATGAAGGCCTTGTTGAGTCCTATATGCGCCACCGCGCGGCATATATCAAGACATTTGATCGCCTTCGTATGAAATACAACATCGTCAGCGCCGTCTCTGGCGCGATGGGTGGATCTGCATCGGAGGAATTCTTAGCGCCATGCGAGACCGGTGAAGATACATACGTTCTCTGTGAGAAGTGTGGCTATGCCGCAAATGTTGAGGCGATGACGACAGTTGTTGCAGCAAGTGATGCATCAGGTGTTGCAGCCCTTGAAGTCTTTGATTCACCTAATACGCCCACTATCGACACCCTTGTTGAATTACTCAATGCAAAGTTCGGTGGGGGATATGACGGGTCAATGACGCTTAAGAATGTCATGTTGATGGCAGATAAAACTCCTATCTCCGTACTCGTTCCAGGTGATCGCGAAGTAGATCTCAAGCGCTTGCAGGCAAATCTTGCCGGCGTTAATGACATCAGCGTTTTTGAGGATGCAGATTTTGCAAAGTTCACAGGACTTGTGAAGGGGTACATCGGACCACAAGATGCGAAGAAGAACGGCATCACTGTCTATGCAGATCCTCGTATTGCACCAGGAACATCATGGGTGACAGGTGCCAATGCTAAAGATAAGCATGCTCGCAATGTTGTCAGCGGTCGCGATTTCACTGTCGATCACTATGTGGAAGCTGCACAGATTAAACAAGGTGATGCATGCCCTAAGTGTGAAACACCAGTAATTATTGATCGCGCTATCGAAATCGGCCACATCTTCCAACTAGGGCGCAAGTATGCAGATGCACTTGGCCTCACAGTTCTAGATCAAAACGGCAAATCACAGGTTGTCACTATGGGCTCTTATGGAATCGGTGTTTCACGCGCGGTAGCAGCAATTGCTGAACAGAGCTATGACGAGATTGGTCTTTCATGGCCTGTTGAGGTTGCACCTGCCAAGGTCCACGTTGTTGCAACTGGAAAAGAAGATGCAGTCTTTGAAACAGCAGAGAAGATTTCGGCAGATCTTGAAGCTCGCGGAATTAGCGTGATGATCGATGATCGCCGTGGCACAAGCCCTGGAGTTAAGTTTAAAGATGCTGAGTTGATTGGTATCCCTGTGATTGTCGTTGTGGGCAAGGCTCTGGAACAAGGAAATGTTGAAATCCGTGTTCGCAGGAGCGGGGATAAATCTGAAGTTGCAGTTGCATCAGCAGTTGATTTCATCGCTGGCCTGCTTCCTACATTGAGCTAATGCTTGAAAATCTCACTGCACTAAATCTCATACTGCTTGGCGTTGCGATGTTTGCATCTGGCTTTATCGATGCCATTGCTGGCGGGGGAGGGCTGATTCAGACCCCTGCGATGTTGCTCTCATTCCCAGACCGTAACCCTGTAGAAGTTGTTGCAACCTCCAAGACTGCCGCCTTCTTTGGAACAACTACTGCGGCCATTCAGTACCGTAAATTTATCAAGACAGATCCCAAGTTACTCATTGCGATGGTCATCCCAGCCTTTATCGGCTCAGGTATCGGCGCGCACTTGGCATCTCGAATATCTGCTGGAAGTTATAAGAGCTCAATATTTTTCGTCATGATTGCAATCTTTTTCTATACGCTTGTGAAGCCTGAACTTGGGAAAGAGCATGTCGAAAAGCATTCGCCACAGAAGTTAATGGTTATTGGATCCGTTGCTGCTTTCATCATCGGCTTCTATGACGGACTTATCGGGCCTGGCACAGGAACAATCTTGATGATTGCCCTGGTTGCGCTCATGGGCTTTGCCTTCGTGGGCGCATCGGCAATTGCAAAGGTCGTTAATGCAACAACGAATCTAGCTTCCATCATCGTTGTTGGACTGACCATTGGTGTGATGTGGAAGCTTGGGCTTGTTCTTGCAGTGGCAAATCTTGCAGGTGGATATATGGGTTCGCATATGGCGATTAAGAAGGGCTCATCCTTTATCCGAATCTTCTATCTGATTGTTACAGGCCTTCTCATTCTGCGACTTGGATACTCGCTCTATTTAGAGTAAATTTGTCTCTGCACGGCACCAAAAAAACAATTGAATAACAATCGAATAGGACGGCACGAAGATGGCACTTAAAGACCAGATTTCTGAATACATCACTCCAGCGCTACAGAAAGCTGGATATTTTCTTGAAGATGTCAATCTTGTTTCTCCAGGACAGCACCGCATCGTCACAGTCATCGTCGATGGCGAGAGCGCACTTAATCTTGATCAAGTTACCGTGGCTTCAAAGCTCGTCTCAGAACTTCTCGATGAGGCAACTTTTATGGGGGAGACTCCATTTACCCTGGAAGTGACATCTCCTGGAATCGATCGCCCGCTCACAATTCCTCGCCACTTTGCTAAGAATGTTGACCGTCTTCTTAAGGTGACCAAGACCGATGGCGTTGTCATCACAGGTCGAATTCTTTCCAATACCGATAGCGACCTGACTCTATCTGTGACTGAGAAGAAGGATGTGAAAGAAGTAGTTATCTCTTTGGCCGATATTAAGCGCGCACAAGTTGAAATTGAATTTAATCGCAAAGAAGGCGACAAGTAATGGGCGTCGATATTCCAGCACTGGTACTTCTGACCGATGCAAAGGGCATGCCCCTTGAACAGTTGATTCAAATGATTGAAGCAGCGATTCTGACCTCTTATGCAGAGACTCCTGAAGCTAATCGTTATGCGCGCGTTCAACTCGATCGTGAGACAGGCGATATTGCAATCTATGTTCCGACCTTTAATGAACTAGGCGAGCGTGTGAGTGAAGATGTTCTTGAAGTTGAAGGTTTTGACCGCATGGCAACATCGACTGCGCGCCAAACCATCAAGACGCAGATGCGTGCTACTAATGATGCTGAAATCGTTGGTGAGTTCACGGCATCTGTTGGAGATGTGATTTCAGGAATTATTCAGCAAGGTCGCGATCCAAAGATGATTCACGTCAACCTTGGTCGTATTGAAGGAAAGATTCCGCCTCAAGAACAAGTTCCAGGTGAGGTCTATACACACGGTGAACGCATTAAATGTTTCGTTGTTGAAGTAAAGCAAGGGTTAAAAGGTCCAGAGATTATGTTATCTCGCAGCCACCCGGGCCTTGTGAAGCAACTCTTTGCTCTGGAAGTTCCTGAAGTTAAAGATGGAATTGTTGAAATTATGGGCGTCTCACGAGAGGCTGGCCATCGCACGAAGATTGCTGTGAAATCACATCGTGCTGGTGTTTCACCCAAGGGTTCTCTCATTGGACCACTCGGTGCACGCTCTCGCGCTGTGATGGATGAACTCAATGGAGAGAAGATTGACATCGTCGATTACGATGAAGATCCAGCCAAATATGTTGCACATGCTCTGGCTCCGGCCAAAGTCAGTAGCGTGACAATCGTTGATGAACTATCGCGCTCAGCAAAGGTAATTGTCCCTGATTACCAACTCTCATTAGCTATCGGTAAAGATGGGCAGAATGCTCGTCTTGCAGCTCGCCTTACAGGCTGGCGTATCGATATCCATCCTGATACCCCGCTACCAACGGCATAACCCCCGCATGAAATAGGGAATTCCACCCTGATTCGCTAGACTAGGCACATTACGCAGGCACGCAAGCGCCGCGTTATTAACGAAATGGATGCGAAAGATATGAAACTCAAATGAGCTCGTTTACATCATGAGGTCGAACAACTAGGGCTCGCATCCCACAAGTATTTATGCGGGCCAAGACAGGAGAAATGTGTCAAAGGTCCGCGTACATGAGTTGGCAAAACAACTCGGTATGGAGAGCAAGGAAGTCCTTGCAAAGCTCCAAGAAATGGGCGAATTCGTCCGATCAGCTTCATCAACTGTTGAAGCACCTGTAGTCCGCAAGTTAGTTGCGCTCTATCCAGATGCAAAGCCAGTTTCCGATGCGAAGCCAGTTAAGAAGGCAGCTGCAAAGAAGACCGCTGCCTCAAAGAAGACTGCCGAAGTAAACCCAGAGTTAGCTGCAGAACTTGCCGCCGAACTTGGTGTCGATCTTGCAGCGCTGAAGGCATCACGCGATGCTGAAAAGGTTGCACATGAAGAGGCGAAGGCTGCAGCAAGTGAAGCAGCTGCAACTCCTGCACCAACAACACCAACAACTCCAGCGGCGCCTCGTCCAGGAAATAATCCTTTCTCAACAGGCAGTGCGGTTCCGCGCCCACCACGTCCTGGAAATAATCCTTTCTCAACAGGTGGCGCAGTTCCTCGCCCACCACAACGACCACAAGGAACGGGAGCACCTCGTCCAGGAATGGCAGGAGCGCGTCCAGGTTCTGTGCGTCCAGGTTTTGCAGCGCGTCCAGGTGCAGCGCGTCCTGCAGGTGCTGGAACAGGAACAGGTAATTACCCACCACGAACAGGTGGAGCACCAACATCATCAGGTCCATATCGTTCACAAGGTGCAACTGGTGGTGCACCAGGTGGTGCAGCAGGTGGTCCACAACGTCCAGGCGGCGGCGGTCCTAATCGCGGTCCAGGTCGTGGCGGTACTGCAGGAGCGTTTGGAAAGAATGCAAGTAAATCTTCAAAGCGTAAGCAGAAGTCTCGTAAGGCGCTGCGCGAAGAGTTCGACAATATGCAGGCACCACAACTTGGTGGCGCAGTTATTCCTCACGGCGATGGCAAGACAAAGATTCGTATGCGTCGTGGATCATCGCTTGCAGACTTCGCCGAGAAGATTGGCGCAGATCCAGCAGCGTTAGTTTCAGCGCTATTCCACCTTGGTGAAATGGTTACTGCAACACAATCTGTGGATGCAGATACATTTGAAATTCTAGGAGCACAGCTTAAGTATCAGATCGAGATTGTCTCTCCTGAAGATGAAGATCGTGAGCTCTTGCAGGACTTCGATATCGATCTGGCTCAAGAGCTAGAAGATATGAACCCTGATGATCTCGTTGCGCGCCCACCAGTAGTAACTGTCATGGGTCACGTTGATCACGGTAAGACATCTCTTCTTGATGCAATTCGTAAGACTGAAGTCATTAAGGGCGAAGCGGGTGGAATTACTCAGCACATCGGTGCTTACCAAATTCACCATGATCATGATGGCGTTAACCGCGCAATCACCTTTATCGATACACCGGGCCACGAAGCCTTTACGGCGATGCGTGCTCGCGGTGCAAAGGTCACAGATATTGCTGTGCTCGTTGTTGCAGCAGATGACGGCATCATGCCTCAGACAATTGAAGCGCTTAACCACGCTCAAGCAGCTGATGTTCCAATCGTTGTTGCAGTCAACAAGATTGATAAGGAAGGGGCGAACCCAGATAAGGTCCGCCAGCAATTGACCGAATACAACTTGATCGCAGAAGAGTACGGCGGAGACACAATCTTCGTAAACGTCTCTGCAAAGAAGGGCGAAGGAGTCGATGCACTTATCGAATCCATTCTCCTCACAGCAGATGCTGCAATTGATCTTCGCGCAATCGCTGCCGATGATGCTCGTGGTGTTGCTATTGAAGCTCACCTCGATCGTGGTCGTGGCCCTGTTGCAACAGTTCTTGTTCAACGCGGAACTTTGAAGGTCGGAGATGCAATTGTCGCCGGTGGTTCATTTGGTCGCGTTCGTGCGATGCTCGATGAACACGGTGAAAATGTTGATGTTGCAGGTCCATCACGTCCTGTGCAGGTTCTCGGATTCACCTCTGTTCCAAACGCTGGAGACACGTTCCTCGTTGCAGAAGATGACCGCACCGCACGTCAGATCGCTGAGAAGCGTCAGGCAGCAGAACGTAATGCTCAGCTTGCTAAGGCTCGTAAGAAGGTTTCACTTGAAGACTTTATGGAGCAGTCCAAGGTCTCAACTCTTAACCTCATCCTCAAGGGTGACGTTTCAGGTTCTGTGGAAGCCCTCGAAGATGCACTTATGCAACTCGATGTTGGAGCAGAAGTTGATCTTCGTGTTATCCACCGCGGCGTAGGCGCAATTACCAAGAGCGATATCACTCTTGCATCAGCATCTACTGCAGTTGTGATCGGCTTTAACGTTAAGCCTGAACCACAGACAGCAATCTTCGCTGATCAAGAAGGTGTTGAAGTTCGCTTCTACTCTGTTATCTATAACGCTATCGAGGAGATTGAGCTCTCCCTTAAGGGTCTGCTCAAGCCAGAATACGAAGAAGTTGTATTGGGTAGCGCAGAAGTTCGCGATCTCTTCAAATCTTCTAAGGTTGGAACCATTGCCGGTTCCATCGTTACCGAAGGAATCATTCGACGTAATGCAAAGGCACGCGTTATGCGTGATGGAGCAGTCATTGCAGAAGAGGTCACAATCGAATCTCTCAAGCGATTTAAGGATGACGCCACTGAAGTCAAAGAAGGCTTTGAGTGCGGTATCGGCGTCGGTAAGGGTGCAGACCTTCAGGTTGGAGACATCATTCAGGTCTTCGAGATGCGTGAGAAGAAGCGCGCTTAACAATGGGAAATTCACATCGCAGCCACAAGGTTGCAGACCGCATCAAGGTAGTAGTGGCACAGCTGCTTGAGACAAAGATTAAAGATCCGCGTCTTGGCTTTGTCACTGTTACCGATGCGCGTGTGACTGGAGATCTCCAGAACGCCTCTATCTTCTATACCGTTCTCGGTAACGAAGAAGAGCGTGCTGCAACTGCAGCAGCACTTGAGTCAGCTAAAGGTGTTATTCGTAGCGCTGTGGGCAAAGATTTGGGAACTCGCATTACGCCTTCTCTTGAATTTATCCTTGATGGTCTTCCAGAATCTGCCAAAGCACTAGACACTCTCCTTGAGCGAGTTCACCAACTCGATGCAGAGGTTGCAAAGGCGCGCGAGAATGCAAAGCCAGTTGTTGAAGATGCTTATAAGGTCCCACGTATTAAAATCGAAGAGTAAGTAATTTCTCATGGTTGATGGCTTCCTTGTTGTCGATAAAGCGGGCGGAATGACGAGCCACGATGTTGTTGCGGTGGGACGCAAAGCATTGGGCACACGCAAAGTAGGTCACGCGGGCACTCTTGATCCAATGGCCACAGGCATTCTTGTACTGGGATTCGGTAATGGAACTCGTCTTTTGCAATACATCACCGATGGTGACAAGTCCTATGTTGCAACCATTGTTCTTGGCGCATCTACTGTCACAGATGATAAAGAGGGCGAAGTACTTACCAGTACCGATGCCTCAAAGGTTGTAGATGCCGATATTGAAAAGATTCTTAAAGCGATGATTGGAACGATTGCACAACGCCCTTCATCAGTCTCTGCCGTTAAAGTCGGGGGAGAGCGTGCATATGATCGCGTTCGAGCAGGTGAGACATTTGAACTCGAAGCTCGCAGTGTGACTATTTCTCAACTCGATATTCTTGCTATTCGCCACCTTGCTGCAACTACTGAAGTAGATATCGGAGTTACATGTTCTGCCGGCACATTTATTCGCGCCATTGCTCGCGACTTAGGTGATGGTCTTGGCGTTGGGGGACACCTCAGCGCTCTGCGCCGCACGCGCGTTGCTGGCTTTAGCGAGAAAGATGCTGTGAGCTTTGAAGATCTGAAAGCGCAGAAATTCACGGCGCTGGGCCTTTCCGATGTTGCTCGTGTGACTTTCACGCCCCGTGAGCTATCAGTTGATGAAGTCAAAGAACTCTCATTTGGTCGCCCACTATCTGAAAATGGAAATACAGTCATTAACGCTGCAATGTCTCCGGATAATCATCTGATTGCACTTCTGAAAGATGAAGGCGGCAAGGCTAAGCCGATTGCTGTCTTTGCAGCGGCGAACTAGGTAAGGCAAGATTCGAGTATGAGCCAGAGCAGCGTCGTAGTCATAGGCGTCTTTGATGGCGTCCATAAGGGCCATCAACTTCTGCTCAATCACGCCAAAGAGATTGCTGATGGACGTTCGATTGTGGCACTTACCTTTGATCCTCATCCAACAACTGTCTTTGCACCCGATAAAGCGCCCACAATGCTTACCACCTTGGCAGATCGCGTTGAGTTACTCAAGATTCATCACGCAGATCAAGTAGCTGTCATGAAGTTCAATGAGAAGTTTGCTGCGATGTCACCGGAGGATTTCGTAGAGACTGTGTTGGTCAATCAGCTTCATGCAAGCACCGTGATTGTGGGAAAGAACTTCACCTACGGACATAAAGCTGCTGGAAGCGTTGATACCTTGATCAAATCTGGACTCACACACAACTTCACAGTTGATGTGCAGGAACTTAAGGCAGATACTGAAGTCATCTCATCTTCACGTATTCGCAAACTGGTGATTGAAGGAAATGTTGAGAAGGCGCGTGAGCTTTTATCTCGCCCCCATCGCCTTGATGGAGTAGTTGTTCATGGTGAAAAGCGTGGGCGTGAAATTGGATATCCCACTGCAAACCTAGGAAATATTGATGGGCAGACAATTCCAGCAGATGGCGTGTATGCAGGTTGGTTGACGGTTGGCATTAATTTCTGGCCAGCTGCAATTTCAATTGGTACGAATCCAACATTTGAAGGTGCTCGTGGTCGTCAAGTTGAGGCGTATGCACTCGATCAAGAAGGTCTTGAGCTCTATGACAAGAACGCATCGATTGAATTTGGTTGGTATTTACGTCCGACTCTGAAATTCGATGGTCTTGAACCACTTCTTGAGCAGATGAAGAAAGATTGCGATCAGGCCCGAGAATTAACGGAGAAATAGGCGTATTCCAGCCTCAATTTCACTTATCCATAGCCCACAGGTAAACTTCCCTCTGTCCAACGAGAAAGTGATTTCCCGTGATTCAAACCGGGAAGCCTCTTGAACAGTACTGATGTACTTAACATGAAAAGGAAATACAGATATGTCATTAACACCAGAAGTAAAGAAAGAAATCATTGCGAAGTACGGATCATCAGCTACTGATACAGGAAGCCCTGAAGCTCAGGTCGCTCTTTTGTCCCGTCGTATCGAAGACATTACAACTCACCTCAAGACCAACCCGCATGACCACCACAACCGTCGTGGTCTCTTGTTGCTCGTAGGTCAGCGTCGTCGCATCCTTCAGTACCTCGCGAAGACAGATATCAATCGTTATCGCGCAATTATCGAGAAGCTCGGTATTCGCCGCTAATTAAGAATTAATTACACGCCGGGGGACAATGGTCCTCGGTAGTGGTTTCCAGATGTTTGCATCTGTGAACTTCGATCGAAGATTCATTTGTTTCGCCTCGCGTGTAGTTACCGCTCTAAGGTGCAATCTACGTGCCTTGGAATTTGAAACAAAGGAGGACCCATGGAGGGTCAAGACGTTAAGACAGCAGTAGCCGTTATCGATAACGGAAAGTTCGGAAAGCGCGAGATTAAGTTCGAAACAGGACGTCTCGCAAAGCAAGCAGCAGGAGCTGCAGCTGTGTATCTCGATGATCAGACAATGATCTTCTCAGCAACAACAGCATCAAAGACACCTAAGGATCAATTCGACTTCTTCCCACTTACAGTGGATGTTGAAGAGAAGATGTATGCCATTGGCAAGATTCCTGGTTCATTCTTCCGTCGTGAAGGTCGTCCATCAGAAGAGGCAATTCTTACCTGCCGTTTGATCGACCGCCCATTGCGTCCATCATTTATTAAGGGACTTCGTAATGAAGTTCAGATCGTTGTGACAGTTATGGCACTCGATCCAGACCACATGTATGACGTCATTGCTATCAATGCAGCGTCAATGTCTACACAGCTTGCAGGTTTGCCATTCTCAGGTCCTATCGGTGGAGTGCGTGTTGCACTTATCGAAGGGCAGTGGGTTGCATTCCCTAACCATTCACAGGTCGAGAACGCTGTTTTCGATATGGTCGTTGCAGGTCGCGTCACAGCTGACGATGTAGCAATCATGATGGTGGAAGCGGAAGCAACAACTCGCACAATTGGTCTTATTGCAGAAGGCGCTAAGGCGCCTACTGAAGAGATCGTTGCGCAGGGACTGGACGCAGCAAAGCCATTTATTCGTATTCTCTGTGAAGCACAGTCAAAGCTTGCAGCAGTTGCTGCAAAGCCAACAGCTGAATTCCCAGTGTTCCTTGATTACCAAGATGATGTATTTGCTGCAGTTGAAAAGGCTGCCAAGGATGACCTTGCAAAGGCACTTACGATCTCAGGTAAGCAAGAGCGCGAAACAAAGATCGATGAGATCTCAGCTGCAACTAAGGAATCTGTCTCAGCAGCATTTGAAGGCCGCGAGAAGGAAGTTCCTGCAGCGTTTCGCTCACTGACAAAGAAGCTTGTTCGTCAGCGCGTACTTCGCGACAAGATCCGTATTGATGGTCGCGGTCTTCGCGATATCCGTGCGCTCTCAGCTGAAGTTGAAGTGATTCCTCGCGTTCACGGTTCAGCAATCTTCGAACGCGGTGAGACTCAGATTCTTGGAGTAACAACTCTGAATATGCTCAAAATGGAGCAGCAGCTCGACACTATGAGCCCTGATAAATCAAAGCGTTACATGCACAACTACAACTTCCCACCATATTCAACTGGTGAAACAGGTCGTGTTGGTACACCTAAGCGCCGCGAAATCGGCCACGGTGCACTTGCTGAGCGTGCTTTGATTCCAGTACTTCCAACACGTGAGGAGTTCCCTTACGCAATCCGTCAGGTCTCTGAAGCACTTGGTTCCAATGGATCAACATCTATGGGATCTGTCTGTGCATCAACGCTGTCAATGCTTCAAGCAGGCGTGCCACTTAAGGCTCCTGTTGCAGGTATTGCAATGGGTCTGATCTCAGATACTGTCGATGGAAAGATTGAGTACGTAGCTCTTACAGATATCCTCGGTGCAGAAGATGCATTTGGAGATATGGACTTTAAGGTCGCAGGAACAAAGGACTTCGTTACAGCTCTACAGCTGGACACAAAGCTCGATGGAATCCCTGCATCTGTTCTTGCTGGCGCACTTCACCAGGCAAAGGAAGCGCGTCTTGCGATTCTCGATGTCATGAACGAAGCAATCGATACACCGGATGAGATGAGCCAATACGCTCCTCGCATCATCTCTGTAAAGATTCCTGTAGATCAGATTGGTGCAGTAATCGGGCCTAAGGGCAAGATCATCAACCAGATTCAAGATGAAACTGGCGCAGATATCTCTATTGAAGATGATGGAACTATCTATATCGGTGCAACCGATGGGCCTTCAGCAGAAGCTGCTCGCGCACAGATCAATGCCATTGCTAATCCACAGATGCCAGAAGTGGGAGAGCGTTACCTCGGAACCGTCGTAAAGCTTGCAACATTCGGTGCATTTGTTTCATTGATGCCAGGTAAAGATGGCTTGCTCCACGTATCTCAGATTCGCAAGATGCATGGTGGAAAGCGCATTGAAAACCTTGAAGAAGTCATGAAGGTTGGCGACAAGATTCAGGTTGAAATCGGCGAGATTGATCCAAAGGGCAAGCTCTCATTGGTTCCAGTTCTCGAAGATGGAACGACTCCAGCTGCTGAATAAGTAGATGTCAGTCAAACGCTCAGTTCACTCAAGTGGCCTGCGCATTGTTACGGAAGAAGTTCCGTCAGTGCGCAGCGCTGCTGTGGGAATCTGGGTCAATGTAGGTTCACGTGATGAAGCACCGGCAACTGCTGGTGCTTCTCACTTTTTAGAGCACCTTCTCTTCAAAGGAACGACAAGCCGCACAGCGCTAGATATCTCATCTTCTATCGAATCTGTTGGCGGCGAAATGAATGCATTTACCTCCAAGGAATACACCTGCTTCTATGCACGCGTAATCGACACAGATCTTCCAATGGCAATTGAGGTTGTCAGCGATCTCATTACTTCATCCATTGTGACTGCACTCGATGTCGATGCAGAGCGCAAGGTAGTTCTAGAAGAGATCGCAATGCGTGATGATGATCCGAGCGATCTCGTCCATGATCTCTTTAGCGATACCTATTATGGAGATACCCAGATCGGTCGCCCGATTCTTGGAACCGTTAATTCCATCAAGGGAATGTCTCGTAATACTGTCTTTAATTACTATAAGAAGAAGTATCTTCCGCAGGACCTTGTCGTGGCAGTTGCCGGAAATATCAAACATAAGCGTGTCGTTGCAATGGTTGAGCAAGCTCTCTCAAGGGATAACTTCCTTGATGTGATGGCAGCTCCTGTGATCCGTCCCAATATTCCTATTAAGAATACGAAGCAGCAATCAGTTGGATTGATGTATAAGAAGAGCGAACAAGCTCATATGTTCTATGGCATGGAAGGCGTTGCTCGAGCAGATGATCGTCGCTTTGCAATGGGCGTTCTCTCTGCAGCTCTCGGTGGCGGAATGTCATCGCGTCTATTCCAAGAGATCCGTGAGAAGCGCGGCCTTGCTTACTCTGTCTATGCCTATGCTCAGCAATTTGCAGGCTCTGGCGTTCTTGGTTTCTATGCAGGGTGTAATCCAACAAAGGCTATTGAAGTTGTCGAAATTATCCGAAGCGTCTTATCTGATGTTGCCGATAATGGAATGACACATGAAGAGATTGAGCGCGCAAAGGGCGCAGTCCGTGGCTCTCTGGTCTTAAGCCAGGAAGATACGGGCTCACGGATGAGCCGCATCGGCAAGAATGAAATCGTTTATGGCCAAGTTATGGATTTTGATGACATTCTCAAAGCTATCTCTCGCGTGAGCGCCCAAGACATTCATGAAATTGCCAGCGAGTTCTTGGTCAAAACGCCTACCCTTGCTCTTGTCGGTCCATTTAAGAACGAATCTAAATTTGAGAAGGTGCTTCAAAAATGATCAAAGTAGGAGTACTCGGTGCACGTGGCCGCATGGGTTCTGAAGTTGTTAAGGCTGTTAATGAAGCCTCTGACCTTGAACTCGTAGCAGCGCTCGATCTCGGTGATTCACTTGACGCTCTAGTTTCAAACGGAGCACAGGTAGTCGTTGATTTCACCACTCCAGATTCAGTGATGGCTAACCTTGAATTCTTGATTTCAAAGAACATAAATGCAGTCATCGGAACTACTGGATTCGATGATGCGCGTATTGCAAAGATTAAGAGTCTCTTAGCCTCATCTAAGTCAGGCGTTCTGATTGCGCCTAACTTTGCCATCGGTGCTGTCTTGATGATGGAGTTTGCAACAAAGGCTGCAAAGTACTTCGAATCTGCAGAAATTATTGAGCTGCACCACCCTAATAAGGTCGATGCACCATCAGGAACAGCAGCGCGTACAGCAGATCTCATGTCTAAAGCTCGTAAAGAGGCAGGGCTAGCACCCATGCCTGATGCGACAACGTCATCACTTGATGGTGCACGTGGTGCAACTGTGGGAGATATTCCGGTGCACTCAGTTCGTGTGCGTGGACTTGTTGCTCACCAAGAAGTATTGCTCGGCGGAATTGGTGAAACACTTTCAATTCGTCATGACTCCATCGACAGAGTAGGTTTTATGCCAGGAGTACTTCTTGGCGTTCGTCAGGTAATTACACATCCAGGGCTGACATTCGGCCTTGAAAACTTTATGTAGGGAGATTGAAATGGCACACGCAGATATCACAATGTATGGCGCTGATTGGTGCGGAGATTGCCGTCGCTCAAAGCGTCTTCTTGAAGAGCTTGATGTTCAGGTCAATCACATTGATGTAGAAGCCGATCCATCAGCTGCTGCCAAAGTGCAAGAGATCAATGGGGGAGCGAAATCAATTCCCGTACTCGTCTTCTCTGATGGAACTCATATGACTGAACCTTCAGATAATGACTTGAAGGCAAAGCTCACATCCCTTGGGATAATCTAAAGTCTATAAAGCGCAGCCGATGTAATGGCTGCAGAGATAACCACTACGAAGTACGGTGCTTTCAGGCTCAGTGCAATCAGTGCTACTGCAACTCCTGCAAGACGTTGATCAATGACCCACTTACCTTTTTCAGTAATTGTCTGCACTCCGACAAGTGCGCTTAAGAGTGCAATAGGAATCAGCGTGTTAATTCTCAGCATGCGAGGGTTGGTCAAATACTTTTCGGGAATTGAGTGCCCGAGATATTTAAGGGTAAATGCGATAGCGCTCGTTCCCAGAACTCCTATCCACAACGCGTTCATGAGCGCACCTTCCAACCGAATGCAACTGCAAGTAATGCTGTGGCAATAATCGGAAGACCCGCAGAAATGATGGGGCTTAAGACAATTGCCAGAGTGACGGCAGATGCCGCGAGTGTGCGCTCATATCTTCCTGTAAGTCGAGGCCAAACGAGTCCAAGAAATGCAGCAGGAACTGCGGCATCAAGGCCCCATGCAGAAGGATTACCCATCGCTTGCGCACCGAGAGCTCCCAGCAATGTGAAGAAATTCCAGAATATATAGACTCCAAAGCCCGTTAACCAAAAGCCCTGCTTCATTGCATTGATACCTAGATCTTCTTGGCCGATGGCAACACCTGTTGATTCATCGATGGTTACTTGTGCTGCGATGACGCGCTTTACTCCACGGACTTTAAGAAGTGGCGCCATGCGCAATCCATAGAGACCGTTTCGAATACCGAGTAAGGAAGCGGTCGCAATTCCTGAAATCGCACTTCCACCAGCGCCCATGACGCCAACGATCGCAAATTGCGAGGCCCCTGAAAAGGTGAGGAGTGAGAGCAGGCATGTTTGAAGAATTGAGAATCCAGCTGCGATAGAAGCTGCTCCAAAAGCGGTTCCATAGAGGCCGACTGTGAAGGAGACGCTCAGACTTTGCGTTGCGGTGGCGCGGTTCACTTTGGACACGCGGTTATTGTGCCCTAGATATCCGAAGGGTGGAGGGGGGTTGAAAGATAAGGTGCGCACATGTCTGAGACCGTAATATTTAGAGACGATGTATCCGTCGAACTCATCAAAGCTAGCGCTAGCGATGCTGATGTCATTTGGGCCGCTCGCGTATCAACTGCCGGCGAGCAATCGATGGATGAGATTGGTGAGGATCCGGCTCGTTCTGCTGGGTTGATTAATTACCTCGCACGCGAACGCCATGGCTCACCGTTCGAACACACCTCGATGACATTCTTTATCTCAGCTCCGATCTTTGTATTCCGCGAATTTATGCGCCATCGCATCGCTTCCTATAACGAAGAATCTGGTCGCTATCGCGAACTCAAGCCAGTCTTTTACATTCCCTCCAAGGAACGTAAATTGATTCAAGTTGGCAAAACCGGTGCATATACATTTGTTGATGGAACGAAAGAGCAATTTGATATCACAGTAGCTGCGATGAAAGAGGCATACCTCGTTGCCTACGATTCTTATCAGAAGATGCTTGAGGCAGGCGTTGCTCGTGAAGTAGCTCGCGCAGTGCTTCCTGTTGCTACCTACTCTTCTATGTATGTGACTATGAATGCGCGCGCATTGATGAATTTCCTATCACTTCGCACAGCGCGCGAGGGTTCACATTTTCCTAGCTATCCACAACGTGAAATTGAGATGGTGGCTGAAAAAATGGAAGCCGAATTCGCGAAATTAATGCCTCTTACATACGGGGCATTTGAAAAATCTGGTCGTATCGCGCCTTAAGCGATAAGATGACCAAATGAGTACGCAAGCGCCTTTCGGTCGACTTCTCACCGCAATGGTGACCCCCTTCGATAAGGATGGGGCAATTGACTGGGCTGGCGTTGAAAAACTTGCACAACATCTCGTTGATACTGGCCATGACGGTATTGCAGTCAATGGCACAACAGGTGAAGCACCAACGACAAAGTCTTCTGAGAAGCTTGAGATCATCAAGGTTGTGAAGAAAGTTGTTGGGTCAAAGATTCAGGTTCTCTCAGGTGCTGGCGATAATGAAACTGCTTACACAGTGGAGCAAGCAAAGCGTTCACAAGATGCTGGTGCAGATGGGCTTCTCGTCGTTACTCCGTATTACAACAAACCACCGCAAGCGGGAATTGAGGCGCACTTTCGCGCAGTTGCTGCTGTAACTGACTTGCCGATCATGATGTATGACATTCCAGGCCGCACAGGCGTTGAAATTGAATCTGACACCATCGTCAAACTCTTTGAATCAGTAAAGAACATCGTTGCCCTCAAAGATGCAAAGGGAAATATCGCTGCAACCTCATGGGTCATTAAGCGCTGCGGTATTCCTGTGTATTCAGGTGATGACATCTTGAACTTGCCTTTCCTCTCAGTAGGCGCAGTGGGCTTTGTCTCTGTCTGTGGCCACACAGTGGGACTTCAACTCAAAGCGATGCTCGATGCTTGGTTTGCAGGAGATGCAACTAAAGCACTTGAGATTCATCAGCAACTCTTGCCAGTATTCACCGGCACATTCCGCACACAAGGTGCAATTTTGACCAAGGCAGCGATGTCTCTCATGGGGCTACCCGGAGGAACAACACGTCTGCCACTCGTTGATGCAACCGAAGCACAGATCGAACAATTACGTAAAGATCTCACTGCCGGTGGCGTCACGCTAAAGAATTAACGCACTCTCTTTATGACACAACATCCCCATCCCAACCTCGGTACTCCAGGCAAGCTTGCTAATGGGGGACTGCGCATAGTTGCACTCGGTGGAATCTCTGAAATCGGTCGCAATATGACTGTCTATGAGACCAATGGCAAGCTACTTATTATCGATTGCGGTGTTCTCTTTCCTGAAGATAATCAACCAGGAATTGATCTGATCCTTCCTGACTTTAGTTATATCCGTGATCGCCTTGATGATGTTGTTGGACTATTTCTTACACATGGCCACGAAGACCATATCGGCGCAGTTCCTTATCTCTTGCGCGAACGTGGGGATATTCCTGTCTATGGATCAGCGCTGACTATTGCTTTGATTGCAGCAAAATGTAAAGAGCACCGCATCTCGCCTCTTACCCATGAAGTCCGCGAAGGCAATCGCGAAGATGTTGGCCCCTTTGAACTCGAATTCATTGCAGTCAATCACTCCATCCCTGATGCACTTGCTGTGGCAGTTCATACCAAGGCTGGAACAGTTCTACACACCGGTGATTTCAAGATGGATCAGTTGCCACTAGATGGTCGCATCACAGACCTTCGCACCTTTGCACGCTTGGGTGAAGAAGGCGTGGATCTCTTCCTCGTTGATTCAACGAATGCTGATGTTCCTGGATTTACTCCCTCTGAGCGCGAAATCATGCCAGCGCTCAATAGAGTGATTGCATCAACTAAACGACGCGTCATCGTTGCATCGTTCTCTTCTCATGTGCACCGCGTTCAGCAAGTCATTGATACCGCGGCTCTACATGATCGCAGGGTGGCATTTATTGGCCGCTCCATGATTCGGAATATGAAGATTGCACAAGATATGGGCTATCTCAATGTGCCATCAGGGATTCTCTTTGATGCACGAGAGCTCGATAATTATGATGATCGCGTAGTACTTATCTGTACTGGTTCACAAGGTGAACCTATGGCTGCACTCTCACGTATGGCAAATGGTGATCATCAGATTCGTGTGGGCGATGGTGACACTGTGATTCTTGCTTCCTCCCTCATTCCTGGGAATGAGAACTCTGTCTTTAGAGTGATCAACGAACTCACACGCTTTGGTGCCAAGGTGGTCCATAAAGCTAATGCCATGGTGCACGTTTCAGGTCATGCTGCAGCTGGCGAACTTCTCTATTGCTACAACATCGTAAAGCCTAAGTATGTGCTTCCTGTCCATGGTGAATGGCGCCACCTCAAGGCCAATGCTGAGATTGCAATACAGGCAGGTGTGCCACGTGAGAATGCATTCATCATCGAAAATGGAATTGTTGTAGATCTTATTAACCATGAGGCAGAAGTTGTTGGCTCTGTTCCATGCGGATTTGTCTATGTCGATGGCCACAGTATTGGTGACATTACAGAGTCATCACTGAAAGACCGTCGCATTCTGGGAGAAGAAGGATTTATCTCAGTCATTGTTGTTATTGAATCGCAGACTGGAAAGATTGTTGCTGGCCCTGATATTCATGCTCGAGGATTTAATGAAGATGAAGCGCTCTTTGATGAGGTTCGAGGACAAATCGAGAAGGCGCTAACAGCTGCAGTTGCAGATGGAGTAAATGGAACTCATCAACTTTCACAAGTAGTTCGTAGAACTATCGGTAGTTGGGTCGGTCAAAAACACCGCCGCCGTCCGATGATCGTTCCCGTTGTCGTTGAGGTCTAAGTCGGCGCGCCTACGGGCTTGAAAAATACCCTCCACCTAAGATTGAAGGTGTGGCTACCAAGAAGAAACGCACAACTAAGAAGTCTTTTCTTAAGGTAATTGGTTCTGCCCTCACAACTCTCTGGCGCCTTCTAGCTAAAACTCTAGGTTCATCCATCCGCTTTGTTGCACGTGGAGCTCGAGATCTCGATCCTGAGCACCATAGAGATGGCGCAGCCCTTCTTGTTCTCCTCTTCTCTCTCTCAGCCTTTGCAGGAACATGGTTTAAGGCAGATAACTATGTCGGACGAAATTTGTACTCCTTCTTCTACGGGGCATTTGGGCGAATCGGTCTATTAGCTCCTTTAGTCCTTCTCTATTTTGCGGTGCGCCTATTTAGAAAACCAGATGATAAGCACACAACAGGTCGCATCACTGTTGGAACTCTGACACTTCTTGTGAGTGCAACAGGGCTAACGCATTTACTCAACGGCTCACTGGGTGCAATCAATCCAACTGGTGCAACTGCGATCCGTGATGGGGGAGGGCTACTTGGATATTGGGTAGCAAAACCTCTCGTAGCACTTATGACATCACTGCTGGCATATCCAGTTCTCTTTGTTATTTTCTTCTTCGGCCTACTGATCATTACTGGTACGCCAATATCAAAAGTTGGTATACGACTGAAGGTTATTGCTATCTGGCTCTGGTCAAAAAAGCCTGCCCGTAACAAGGATGACTTTGAAATCTCAGATACACCGCCCTTTGAATCACCTGTTGTGGCGTGGAATCAAGCAGATGATGAGATTGATGAAGAAGAATTTGATCAGGAGTTCACCGTTGAAGTGCCCAGAATTCCACTGGAGGCACAACTTAAGGAAGCTCCTAAATCTGATCGCCGCCCAGAACAACTACTGCTGACAAGTGATGTGAAGTATGAGCTTCCTTCCCATGATCTCCTTAAATTGGGACCGGCTGCAAAGGCTAAGAGCAAAGCAAATGAGGTCGTTGTTGCTTCGCTAACAGAAGTCTTTAAACAATTTGATATTGATGCTCAGGTCACAGGCTTTATGCGTGGGCCAACAGTTACACGCTATGAGGTGGAGCTGGGTAATGCTGTGAAGGTAGAGCGCATTACCGCTCTTTCAAAGAATATTTCATATGCTGTAGCAAGCAGTGAAGTTCGCATCCTCTCGCCCATTCCGGGTAAATCAGCAGTCGGAATTGAGATTCCAAACGCTGACCGAGAAATCGTCGCCCTTGGTGATGTGATGCGCTCAAGCGTTGCAGGCCAAGATCACCACCCCATGCTGGTCGCACTTGGCAAAGACGTTGAGGGCAATTTTGTCTGTGCAAACCTTGCAAAGATGCCGCACTTACTTGTTGCAGGTGCAACAGGTGCTGGTAAATCTTCGATGATTAACGCGATGATTACATCGATTTTGATGCGCGCTACACCTGATGATGTTCGCCTTATTTTGATTGATCCAAAGCGTGTTGAACTCACCGCCTATGAAGGTATTCCACATTTGATTACTCCAATTATTACCAATCCAAAGAAGGCGGCAGATGCGCTGACATGGGTAGTGCGTGAGATGGATCTTCGCTACGAAGATTTAGCAACATTTGGGTTTAGGCATATCGATGATTTCAATAAGGCTGTGCGAGCTGGGAAAGTTGTTGCACCTCCTGGTTCTGATCGTATTGTTGAGCCTTATCCATACCTTCTTGTCATCATCGATGAACTTGCAGATCTGATGATGATTGCAGCACGTGAAGTAGAAGAGTCAGTTGTGCGCATCACTCAGCTTGCTCGTTCTGCCGGTATTCACTTAGTTCTTGCAACTCAACGTCCTTCTGTAGATGTTGTGACCGGTCTTATTAAGGCAAATGTTCCCTCCCGTCTATCTTTTGCAACTTCTTCCTTGGCCGATTCACGAGTTATTCTCGATAGCCCGGGCGCTGAGAAACTTATCGGACAAGGTGATGCCCTCTTTATTCCTATGGGTGCAAGCCGTGCTATCCGTATTCAAGGCGCCTACGTGTCAGAGCGTGAAATTGAAGCTGTTACTAGCCATGTGAAGAAGCAACTTTCTCCGCGATATCGCGATGATGTCACTCAAGTAGCTCAAGCCAGTAAGAATATTGATAAAGAGATCGGTGATGATCTTGAAATTCTGATCCAAGCCGTAGAGCTTGTTGTTGGAACTCAATTTGGATCAACATCTATGTTGCAACGCAAACTTCGTGTTGGTTTTGCAAAGGCTGGACGTTTAATGGATTTGATGGAATCTCGTGGAATCGTCGGGCCATCAGAAGGTTCCAAGGCTCGCACCGTGATGGTAAAACCCGATGAACTCGATTCAGTCCTTGCAACCCTGCGCGACTACTAAATTTCATCTTCTGTTGGGTGCAATTTAGGGGTGATTTAACCGAATAGGGGACACTTCCTATTAATCACCCATCAGTCTAAAGTTAGAATTAGCCACAGGTAATTCCCCATAGCAAGGCGGCAACTCATGACTCTAGGAAGCACAATTCGCGATGCTCGCGAAGCCGCGCGCATAACTCTTGAGTCGCTCTCAGATTCAACCAGTATTCGTATGGGTCTCTTAACAGAGATGGAAGATAATAATTTTAAGCACTGCGGTGGAGATACTTACGCCCGTGGTCATCTGCGAAATATTGCAAACCGCATTGGATTGAATCCACAAATTCTTCTTGATCTCTACGACGATCAGCATTCAACTGAGAAGCGAGCGATGCAAGATCTTCTTGTCGAAAATAACATTATGCAGGTACCCCGTGAGAAGAAGACAATCTCTTGGAAAGTTCCAGCTCTAATCTCTGTAACAGTTCTCTTCGTCATTGCATCTGCGCAGATTGTTACTTCAAATCAAAGTTCTTCTCCAGCTCCTGCTCCAACTGTCTCTTCGAGCAAGAGTGCAGCACCAGCACCGACGCCAAGTCAGAGTGCCGCAACAACTGAGAGTGCAGCGCCTACTCCTGCAGTCACAAGTAAGAGCGGTCCAGTCTCACTCACTCTTGTTGCATCCCGTGGAAATTCCTATATCCACATTATTGTCGATGGGAAAACGGCTGAGAAAGGCTCGCTATTTCAAGGCGAAACGAAATCATTTACCGGCAAGAATGTTGTAAGTATTTATCTGAGTAACCCAGCAGGACTTGATCTGACTCTCAATGGAAAGCAATTGCCTCCATTGGGTGGCCAAAATGAAGAGGTTCGTCGCACCTTCCGATAGCATCACCCTCATGTCTCGCACCGTCGCTATTGTCACTATGGGGTGCGCGCGCAATGAAGTAGATTCCGAAGAGCTTGCTGGCCGTTTAGCAGCCGATGGCTGGACACTTGTTGAAGATGTTGAATCAGCAGAAGTTGCTGTGGTTAATACCTGTGGATTTATTGAATCAGCAAAGAAAGATTCAGTTGATGCCCTCCTTGAAGCTAATTCCCTTAAAGGCCATGGGGTAACTCGCGCAGTAGTTGCTGTGGGATGCATGGCTGAGCGCTATGGAAAAGAGTTAGCAGAAGCGCTACCTGAGGCTGATGCAATCCTAGGCTTTGATGACTATCAAGATATTTCAGTGCGACTTCAATCAATTGTTAGCGGTAATGCACACACGCCTCACGTTCCACGTGATCGTCGCGCCTTGCTTCCTATTGCACCGGTAGAGCGCGCTGCTGCTCGCGATGAGAGTTATGCATCATCCCTGGGTGCTGGTGGCTCACTCTTTCGTAAGCGCTTAGGAAATGCACCGTGGGCACCTCTGAAGATTGCATCAGGCTGCGATCGCAGATGTTCATTCTGTGCAATCCCATATTTCCGAGGCTCATTCATCTCACGACGTCCGACTGAAATCTTGCAGGAAGGGGCATGGCTTGCACAAAATGGCGTGAGCGAACTCTTCTTAGTCAGTGAAAACACAACTTCCTATGGCAAAGACTTAGGTGATCTCAAATTGATGGAGAAGATCCTTCATGAGTTTGCAGAGATCGAAGGCGTGGAGAGAGTCAGACTTTCCTATCTACAGCCAGCTGAAATGCGCCCATCACTGCTTCAAGCAATGATCGAGACAGATAAGGTCGCGCCCTACTTTGATCTCTCCTTCCAGCACACAAGCCCCACCGTCTTACGTCGCATGCGACGCTTTGGTGACTCTGAGAAATTCCTTCATCTGATCTCACAAATTCGCGCACTCTCTCCTGAGGCAGGAATTCGTTCTAATTTTATTGTTGGTTTTCCGGGGGAGACGCAAGCTGATTATGACGACCTTGCAGATTTCATCACGGCAGCAAAGCTTGATGCTGTTGGCATATTTGGTTACTCGGATGAGGACAACACAGAGGCTCTCGATCTCAGCGATAAAGTTGAGGAAGAAGTCATTCGTGAAAGAGTTGAAGCACTTTCATCCCTTGCAGATGAAATGGTTTCACTTCGCGCCCAGGCTCGCATTGGTGAATCAGTACGAGTGCTGATTGAGGATGCTGAACTACAAGAAGGTCGAGCTGCCCACCAAGGCCCTGAAGTCGATGGAACAACTACCTTTATTGGCACTAATTTTGAAGTAGGCCAATATATTGATGCTGTGGTTATCGACTCAATGGGTGCAGATTTGGTTGCGCAAGTGCAATGAGAGTTCCATCCTTCATCACTCCCAATACTCTGACCGTTACTCGCATCCTTCTTATTCCCTTTGGTGTTTACACACTTTTCTACGATGGTGGAGATAACACTTCCTATCAGTTGATTTCTTATGCAATCTTCTTCACCTTAGGCATGACCGATATTGTCGATGGCAAGTGGGCCAGACAATCAAATCGCATTACGGCACTTGGCACCTTCCTAGATCCGGTGGCCGATAAAGCCCTAATCGGTGCTGCGATGATTTCTCTGTCGATTCTCGATCGCTTTCCATGGTGGATAACAATCCTCATTCTCACTCGTGAAATTGGAATTACGCTCTTTCGTTTATTTGTCATTAAAGGTGGAGTGATTCCTGCAAGTAAGGGTGGCAAGCTCAAGACGCTCATGCAGAATTTTGGAGTCGGTTTCTTTATCCTTCCTCTTCCATCATGGCTTGACTGGTTTAAGTATGGATTTATCAGCATCGCAATTATCTTGACGATTACTTCAGGATATGACTACTTACGCTCTTGGTATAAGAAGCGATAGATTCATGCTTATGCCAACACAGGCCCATGCGCGGACCATTATCGAAAAACTTCGCTCTCGCAACGAGAGCGTCTCTGTTGCAGAATCTCTGACAGGCGGAGGACTTGGGCATGAGCTCACTCGGATTCCTGGCGCATCTGAAGTTTTCCTTGGTGGCATCATCGCCTACACAACAGATGTGAAAGTAAATTTCCTTGGAGTTCCACGTTCGACAATTGAGGCGTATACCGTTGTCAGCGAAGAAGTTGCGATAGCGATGGCAGAAGGTGCACGAAAGAAAATTGGAAGTACCTGGGCAATTTCAACAACTGGCATTGCTGGCCCTGGCGATTACTTAGGAATCCGAGAAGGAACAGTCTGGATCGCCATCGCAGGACCTGTGAACCAGACCCTTCAACTCACCCTCGATGGCGGGCGTGATGGCGTGCGAGAAGGGGCTATATCCAGCGCGATAGGCACCTTTGCCCGTATCCTTAGCTAACGCAGAAGAAGTAAAGGAGGCAGGCAATGGCGCTATTACGTGAAGCAGTTGGTCACACACTTCGCGATGCCCGCACCTCACAATCTCGCACGTTGCGTGATGTTGCGCGTCAAGCACGAGTCTCACTGGGTTATCTCTCAGAAGTAGAACGTGGACAGAAGGAAGCATCATCAGAGTTACTTAATGCAATCTGTGAAGCACTCGGTCTTACCTTGTCATCTGTGATGACTGGCGTTACACACGAACTCAAATCTCGTGAAAGCGCAAAGCTCTCCGTTGTCGACGCAGCCTAAGTACGCCTTGCAAGGCGGAATTCATCGTCGCACCGAGAGCGCAATTCTCGAAGGCACCAAATCACTGATTGCTCTCCACGGTATCTCTCATATTTCAATGATCGATATTGCTGATGCATCTGAAGTATCTCGCGCAACTCTCTATAACCATTACCGCGATAAGAACGCAGTTCTTGAAGCTCTCGTAACTTTAGAGGTAGAAAAGTTAGTCGAGCTTGCGCAGCGCTCAGGAACTCCAGCGGATGCCCTCGAGACTTTATCAAAGGCGATTTCATCAGATAGCGCACTTGCTTCCATGCGCATCCACGATGCTGAAATGCTTATTGCAATCATGTCTCACGCTGAAAATCCGCTCTATCTCGTTCTTGCAACATGTATTTATGAGGCAACGAAATCTGAGGCAGGAACCGGACTCGCTATGCGTTGGTTATTGGGGCAGGTCATGCAACCAATCTCACCTAAGCAATCTCGCGAACAAGCTGAACTCCTTGTAGAGCGCACGCTCTTTTAGCGTATGCGCATCTCAGATCTACGGGAAAGACTTGTGCTCTCATTTGGTGAAGCATGGGCGCCATCGTTCTCACAAGATATCGCCATCAGCGAACTTGGCTCCATGACAGTTAATGAAGCGCTCACTGCAGGGCGCGAAGCAGATGAAATTTGGCGAGCAGTGTGTAAGCAGTGCCCCACTGAAACCCAGAAATATCGTTACTAATGCCTGTTACATCTGAAGTCATTGCAAGAGCGCCCGGACTTCCAGCACTTGTGCTCGTGCACGGCCTTGGCTCTGCAGGAAATATCTGGAAGACGCTGCATGCAGGGCTTGAGTCAACATTTACGATCTATCCCGTTGATCTTCCGGGCCATGGAAGTGCGCCCCTTCATGATGAAAGCCTTGATCCACGCTCACTTGCTCACGCAATTGTTACAGCGCTGGAGAAAGATCATGGAGTGAAGGAATTCCATGTGGCAGGTAATTCGCTAGGTGGATGGATTGCGCTAGAACTTGCTGCGCACTATCCAGATCGCATCAAGAGCGTGACTGCCCTTGCTCCAGCTGGGCTATGGCATGAAGGCCCCACAGGTAAGGTGCCACCGAGTTTATTAGCGCGCATCCTTGCAAAGATTTCACAACACTTTCTTCGCCTTGCTTATCATCTGCCACCATTGAAAGCTATGGGCTATAAGAAGATTACCCATCTCTGGAGAGAACTCTCCTTTGAGTCCTGCAAAGATTCTGTCATTGCGATGGCCCGTTCAGTGGGCTATATGCCAATCTGGCGTGCACTGCGCTTTCAGAAATTTGATGCATCAATCCCAGAAAGCATTCCAGTCTCAATCATCTTTGGTGATTACGATTTAACGCTTCCACATCCAAGAGCGCAAGAGCGAGAAGTGGCGCCACGGCATTCACGATGGATAGTTGTTGATAACTGTGCCCATGTGATTATGTGGAACTACCCAAAACTCACCGTTGATTTGATTAAGAAGACAGCTTTCTCACGCCCCTGATTTAAACGGCGATTACTTCCAAGATCCACGGTTCAACTCCATCTGATGGAGTAAGTGCGCAGGGATATTTCTCAGAGACGATGGCATAGAGATCTTCGGCAGTCTTTGGAATTGAGCGGGACTGCAGTAACCACCGAGTGATTTCACCGCGAGTTTTCTTGGACATATGTGTCACAACGGTGCGAACGCCATCGACCACCGTTGAGATGCGTACTTCAACAGTGATATCAACGGGTGCGTGCCAGACAGTTTTATAGGTAGAGGACCTGCAATCGACTATGAGCCCTGTCTTAATGGGATCTAGGACTGCAGCTACTGGCTCTCGCATCGCCTTGTTATCAATCTTCTCTTTATAACTTTCAATCCGCTGGGATGGGCGAACAACTGCGTACTTGGCCGAGATGATGGCTACGGCTAGCTCACCGCGCTTTTTCGCAGCAGGGGAGAGCGAGGCCCAATCCAGGGCTTGGTAGAGGACGCCCGCATAGACGCTCATGGCGGGGGTGGGTTTATCGGTCTGGATCTTCTTCTCGGAAGGGGGAAGCAGGATCAGCATGCGACACACCCTACTTGTCAGTGGCTCCTGCTACCTTTCGAACAGATGTTCGGATACCCTAAGCAAGTTCAACCAGAGCGGTGCTCAGCTTTCCGCCCACAGCGTCTCTATAACGCCAGGGCCGTCGCAGAGAATTTCCGTACCTTCTGGGCCGAATACCAACGGCTGCGCTCGCAGACGTTCGAGATGAAATGGAGAAGACAGTGGCTGCAGAAAAAGCAAAGCCTGAAGATAAGAATGTCTCTGATCGCCAGAAGGCGTTAGATACCGCACTAGCTCAAATCGAACGACAGTTTGGTAAGGGCTCAGTAATGAAGATGTCAGAACGACAAGCACAAGTAATCGAAGTTATTCCAACTGGCTCTATCGCACTCGATATTGCACTTGGTATTGGCGGCCTTCCACGTGGTCGTATCGTTGAAATTTATGGACCTGAGTCTTCAGGTAAGACAACTCTGACGCTGCATGCAATTGCTAATGCACAGAAAGCTGGTGGCATCTGTGCATTTATCGATGCTGAACACGCATTCGATGCAGAGTATGCAAAGAAGCTCGGCGTTGATATCGATGCTCTTCTTGTCTCACAGCCAGATACTGGCGAGCAAGCACTTGAAATTATGGATATGTTGATTCGCTCTGGTGCTCTCGATCTCGTCGTTGTTGACTCAGTTGCTGCCCTTGTTCCTCGCGCTGAAATTGAAGGCGAGATGGGCGACTCACATATGGGTCTTCAAGCACGCTTGATGTCACAAGCCCTTCGTAAGATCACTGGCGCGCTGCATCAATCAAAGACCACTGCAATCTTTATCAACCAGCTTCGTGAGAAGATTGGTGTCTTCTTCGGTTCACCTGAGACAACAACAGGTGGAAAGGCGCTGAAGTTCTACGCATCAGTTCGTCTTGATATCCGCCGCATTGAAACTCTTAAAGAGGGAACTGAAGCAGTTGGTAACCGCACACGCGTGAAGGTTGTTAAGAACAAGATGGCTCCACCATTTAAGCAGGCAGAGTTTGACATCATCTACGGTGTTGGAATCTCTCGTGAAGGATCTCTTATCGATATGGGCGTTGAGCTTGGAATCGTGAAGAAGTCTGGCGCTTGGTATACCTATGAAGCTGATCAACTCGGCCAAGGTAAGGAAAATTCACGTGCATTCCTTATCGATAATCCAGATCTTGCCAATGAGATCGAATCTAAGATCCGCGCCAGCTTCGTACCTATTGAGGTCGATGCGGAGATGATTGCAGAGATCGATGAAGCTGCAGCAGAGGTTGACTTCTAATTTCACTGCAATTTGCAAAGGTTGAAAGAGGCGAAGGCTCCGACCCTTACGAAGTAGCTCACACAATTGCGCTCAACGCACTTGTGGCGAGAGCGAAAAGTAAGGGCGAGCTCCTCGCTCACTTGAAAACCCGTGGCGTCGAAGACGATATTGCGCAAGCTGTCGTCTTTCGTCTGCAGGAGACTGGTCTTGTTAACGATCGTGAGTTCGCTGCTGCCTGGGCAACATCGCGCCATTCACATAAGAAATTATCCAAGCGAATCATTGCTGGCGAGCTTCGCCAAAAGGGCGTTACTCAAGAGCAGATCGATGAAGCCCTCGATGGCATTGATGATGAATCTGAATACCGCGTTGCATTTGATTTAGGCTTTAAGAAATACAACACCATGTCACGCCTAGAACCTGATGTTCAGATCAGACGAATTCAATCGCTACTTGCGCGAAAAGGATTTAACTTTACGATTATTTCAAGAGTCCTTCGCGAACTCGATCTGGTCAATAACTAACTTACTTGCCCTGCTTTAAATGCTCTGTAAGGCGCTCAGCAGTGGCAACAACGGCTGCAGCATGTAATCGACCTGGTTGACGTCCAAGTCGTTCAATTGGACCGCTAATAGAGACAGCTGCAATAACTTTTCCATTCGGTCCGCGCACAGGTGCTGAAACAGATGTAACGCCTGCTTCGCGCTCTCCGACAGATTGCGCCCAACCACGGCGACGATCTGCAGCAAGGTGAGCGGCTGTGTAACGAGCATTCTTTAAACCGCGATGAATCTTCTCTGAGTCTTCCCACGCCATAAGAATTTGAGCCGCAGATCCTGCCTGCATTGTCAGCGATGCTCCAACAGGAACTGAGTCACGCAAACCTGAGAGACGTTCAGCGACTGCAACACAGATACGGATATCACCTTGACGGCGATAGAGCTGGGCTGATTCACCTGTTGCATCGCGAAGGGCAGCCAGTGCAGGGGCTGCAGCTGCAATAAGGCGATCTTCACCAGCTGCTGCTGCAAGTTCGGCAGAGCGAGGACCTAAGATAAATCGACCGTTGAGATCGCGAGCTACGAGGCGATGAAATTCAAGGGCAACAGCAAGGCGATGGGCGGTAGGGCGGGCTATTCCCGTTGCAGCAACAAGCTCTGCGAGGGAGTGAGGCCCAGATTCCAGCGTTGCAAGGATGCCCACGGCTTTATCTAATACGCCGACTCCGCTATTCTTCTTATCCACGGAGTGATATTAGCATCCCATCTAATGAGATGCAAAATATTCAAGTTTTAAAGGAGCACACCAGCTGATGGGTAAGACGCTAGCCGAGAAGATATGGGATGACCACATCGTTCGACAGGCCGAGGGAGAGCCAGATCTTCTCTACATCGATCTCCAACTTGTGCACGAAGTAACAAGCGCACAGGCATTCGATGGATTGCGTCTTGCAGGTCGCAAGGTGCGCCGTCCTGATTTAACGATTGCAACTGAAGATCACAATACTCCCACCCTTGATATTTTAAAGCCGATTGCAGATCCTGTCTCCAAGCTTCAGATCGATACTTTGCGTAATAATGCAAAAGAGTTCGGTATCCGCATCCACTCCTTGGGAGATGCTGATCAAGGCGTTGTGCACGTTGTGGGACCACAACTTGGAATTACTCAACCTGGCATGACCATCGTCTGTGGAGATTCCCATACATCAACACATGGCGCATTTGGCGCAATCGCATTTGGTATTGGTACATCTGAAGTTGAACATGTACTTGCAACACAGACCCTTCCATCAAGTCGTCCCAAGACTATGGCGATTAACGTTGAAGGAACTCTCAAGACTGGCGTTACTGCAAAGGACATCATCCTTGCCATCATTGCTCAAATCGGCACAGGTGGGGGACAGGGCTACATCATCGAATATCGCGGTTCAGCAATTCGCGAGCTTTCCATGGAAGGCCGCATGACTGTCTGCAATATGTCGATTGAAGCAGGTGCTCGTGCTGGCCTTATCGCACCTGATCAAAAGACCTTTGATTACATCTTGGGTAAGCCACATGCGCCTGAAGATTTTGCAGCTGCGCAAAGCTATTGGGAGACTCTCTTTACCGATAGCGATGCCAAGTTTGATGTTGAAATCACACTTGATGCCAACACACTAGAGCCATTTGTTACATGGGGAACTAACCCAGGACAGGGCTTGCCGCTCAATGCATCCGTTCCCAATCCTGCAGATATTAAAGATGCAGAAGAGCGTGGTGCTGCAGAGCGCGCACTTGAATATATGGGTCTTACAGCTGGCACACCACTAAAAAAGATAGCTATTGACACTGTTTTCTTAGGCTCCTGCACCAACGGCCGTATTGAAGATTTGCGCGCAGCAGCATCTGTGATTGAAGGAAAGAAGATTGCTCCCAAGCTACGCATGTTGGTAGTTCCTGGTTCTGAGCGCGTTCGCCAGCAAGCGATGAAGGAAGGCCTAGATAAGGTCTTCTTAGATTTCGGTGCTGAATGGCGTAATGCGGGATGCTCTATGTGTCTTGGTATGAACCCTGATCAGTTAGCTGTTGGCGAGCGTTCTGCATCAACATCAAATCGAAACTTCGAAGGTCGTCAAGGTAAGGGTGGGCGTACTCACCTGGTTAGCCCACTGGTTGCAGCAGCAACAGCAATCCGCGGCACACTCTCATCACCGGCAGATTTGTAAGAGGGGGATATGACAATGGAAAAATTCATTAAGCACACCGGCACTGGAGTTCCTCTTCGTCGCAGCAATGTCGATACCGACCAGATCATTCCGGCTGTCTACTTAAAGCGTGTGACACGTAATGGCTTTGAAGATGGTCTCTTCTCAGCTTGGCGCAACGATCCTGAGTTCGTTCTGAATAAGGGTGAATACAAGGGCGGCACAGTTCTGGTTGCAGGTCCTGAGTTCGGTACTGGTTCATCGCGCGAGCACGCTGTGTGGGCGCTGCAGAACTATGGATTTAAGGCAGTGATTTCAAGCCGCTTTGCAGATATCTTCCGTGGGAATTCACTCAAGGGCGGCCTACTCACCGTCATCTTGCCTCAGGAGGCTGTAGAAGCTATCTGGCAGGCTGTAGAGGCTGCGCCAAGCACTGCAATCACTGTGGATCTTGATACTCGCACCGTTTCCTATAACGATGTCAGCGTGCCATTTGAACTCGATGATTACACCCGCTGGCGTCTGATGGAAGGTCTTGATGACATCGGATTAACCTTGAAACACACTGATTCCATCGATGTATTTGAGGCCAAGCGCGCTGCGTATAAGCCAACAACACTTCCTATCCGCATTTAAGGTAAGAAAAGTGAGCGTAAATCGCTAATTTTTCTTGTGGGGTGAGTGAAATGTGTAAAAGTCTCAATGAAAGAATGAGAGTTATTTACGCATAAATAGTGGAGTTTTCGCAAAATATTTACTTGCGACACGCACGCGTCAATAACGCTCTCACCCTATAAATAGGTTTAAGTTTTACGCAGTTAGGCAAAAGCTTAATTATTTACGCGTAAACTTAAGGGGAATTGAATGAATAAGGCCCAGTTTATCGCTGCGTTGGCCCCACACTTCAACGGCAGCAAGAGAGAAGCTACACACGCTGTAGATATCGTTTTTGACACAATTACACGCAACATGTCAGCTGGAAACGATGTCATGATTAACGATTTCGGTAAGTTCAAGAAGGTCGATCGCAAGGCACGTATGGGACGTAACCCATTTACTGGCGAGACCATCAAGATCAAAGCTTCAAAGAAGGCTCGCTTCCTTCCTGCAAAGGCGCTCAAGGAGATTGTTGCTGGCGATCGTAAGCTCGGTCCAGCACCAAAGCCAGAGGTAAAGGCTGCTCCAAAGCCAGTTGCAAAGAAGGCAGCTAAGAAGGCTCCTGCTAAGAAGAAGGCAGCTAAGAAGGCTCCTGCTAAGAAGAAGGCAGCTAAGAAGGCTCCTGCAAAGCGTAAGCCAGCTAAGAAGGCAGCAAAGAAGCGTTAAATCTTCTTTATTAAAACTGGGGTCGCACATCGTGTGGCCCCAGTTTTTTTATGGCTAGGATTTCATACATGTCGCAGTTCAAAGTTCGATACGAACCGCCTCGAGGGTATCCGCTCGGCACAAATCTGACCTTTAAAATCTGCGCAAATCTGATCATCCCAATCTTCAATCTCTTTATGAGTAGGGATTGGAAGGGCGCCGAGAATATTCCAGCGCAGGGCCGAGTTATTGTGGCAAGCAATCACATGTCATACCTTGATGTTCTTGTCTTTACCCACTTTCTCTATCGCAATGGGCGAGCCCCTCGCTACTTAGGAAAATCTGGCGTCTTTAAAGTTCCAATTATTGGAAAGATCATTCTTGCAGCGGGACAAGTTCCAGTAGAGCGCGAAAGCTCGGATGCTAAGAAGGCTGTTGATCACGCAAGGATTATTCTCGAGCAAGGTCACATGCTCGGTGTCTACCCTGAAGGAACGCTGACGCGTGATCCTGATATGTGGCCGATGGTGGCAAAGACTGGATGTGCTCGTCTTGCGCTCTTGACCAATACCCCTGTTATTCCTATTGCTCAATGGGGATCACAACTCGTTGTTCCTAATTACACAAAAAAGCTCAGCCTCTTTCCTCGAAAGACGATCATCATTCGGGCAGGAAAGCCTGTGGATTTGTCGAAGTGGTATGGCAAGAGCGATGACCCACAGGCGCTGATTGAAGCAACGGCTGCAATCATGCGGGCAATTACAGATTTATTGGAAGAAATTCGTGGGCAGAAGCGACCTCAAGTAATCTTTGACCCTCACACATCAGAACTGCCGCGCACGGGAAACTTCAAAAAGAAGAGAGCATGAGCAAAGTAACGGTATTCGGAGCAGGCGCATGGGGTTCCACCATGGCGCAGGTCTTAAGCGATGCCGGTAATGATGTTCTGCTGTGGGGTCGAAGCCAACAAGTTATTGATGAAATCAACTCATCTCACACAAATACCAAGTATCTCGGCTCTCATGTCCTGCCATCTGCCATTGCCGCAACAACAGATCTCGCATCTGCTTTTGAATTCACTGATATTTATGTTCTGGCAATTCCTGCTCAACAATTACGCAGCACTTTGCAGGAGTGGAAGGGTAATTTCAGTAGCGATTGCACGATAGTTAGTACTCTCAAAGGCATTGAAATCAGCTCTCAGATGCGCATGACAGAGGTCATTGTGGATGTTCTCGGCCCTCACAAGATTGCCATCATTACAGGGCCCAACTTGGCTGATGAGCTTGTTCTTCGTCAGCCTGCTGGTGCAGTTGCTGCAGCATCGACGACAGAGCTTGCAGAGTTCATTCGTGATCTTTTCCGCACTCCGTATTACCGCGTTTACACATCTATCGATGTGATGGGTTGCGAACTCGCAGGTGCTATCAAGAGCGTGATTGCGCTTGCAGTGGGAATCTCCATTGGTATGGGCTTTGGTGAAAATACACAGGCGATGCTGATTACTCGAGGACTTAATGAAGTGGCGCGACTGTGCGCAGCGCATGGCTCTGACCCGCTCTCTGCTGCTGGCCTTGCTGGAATGGGAGATCTCGTTGCAAGTTGTGGTTCCCCTCTGTCACGTAATCGAACCTTTGGCGAAGTTCTAGGACGCAGCGGATCAATGGCTAAAGCCCGCGAGCAAGTGGCAAAGACTGTTGAAGGCGTTGCCTCTGCTCAGGCAGTTGTTGAAATTGCTCACCGCGTGGGCGTTGAAGTGCCCGTCATTGAAGCTGTTGCAGAGATTGTCAGTGAACAATTGTCACCAGCAGATGCTCTCCAGAAGTTGATGGAGATAACAACGAAGGGCGAGAACTTCATTCGATGAGACGCGTAGCAATTTTATGCGGTGGCCCTGGTAGCGAGCACGAGATTTCTTGTCTCTCCGCAGCTGGCGTTCTCTCAGCTATAGATCGCAATGAATATGAACCATTTCTGATTGGCATCACACCTCAAGGAAAGTGGATGTCTCTGCCGCTTGATTATCCGTTATCACTTGAGAACGGAACACTTCCATCCGTGAGCGGGAATTTCCCTGAAGTAATTCGAGGAAAAAATGGGATGAGCGTTGGCGGCGCCTTGCTTGCAGTTGATGTGATTTTTCCTGTTCTGCACGGCACTTATGGAGAAGATGGGCAGCTGCAAAGCGATCTTGATCAGCTCGGTATTGCCTATGTTGGAAGCGGAGCTGTCGCATCTGAGCAGGCGATGGATAAGTCAGATGCTAAGAAATTCTTTTCATCAGCAGGTATTGCTATTGCTCCAAGTGTTACCGTCACCGAAGTTGAGTGGAAGCGCAATCCTGAGGCAATCATGCAATCAATTAAGCCACTTGGCATGCCAGTATTTGTAAAGGCATCCCGTGGTGGTTCCAGTCGGGGAACTGTCAAAGTTAAAGAGTTAGCTGCCTTTGCATCTGCAATGGAAGAGGCGCTCTCTTTTGATTCTAAAGTATTGATTGAAAGCGCCATTGATGGGGCAGAGGTTGAATGTGCCGTTCTAGAAATTGATGGCAGTGCGCAGGCATCTACTCCTGGAAAAGTGTGGATTGATCCTGTATATGAGTTCTACGACTATCAAGCTAAATATCTCGATGGTGCAACCCGGATAGATATCCCTGCACCATTTAGTGCAGAGATTATTGAAAAGATTCAGAAGCTTGCACTCATTGCATTTAAATCGATAGGAGCAAAGGGCTTAGCGCGTGTGGACTTCTTTGTAACGCCGGGTGGAGAAATCATTATCAATGAGATCAACACCATGCCAGGTTTTACGAGAACTTCGGCTTATCCAAAGATGTGGGCTGCAAGCGGTATTGGCTATACAGAAGTAATAACGCACCTATTGCAGAGTGCGTTAGCGCGTTAATTAGTTACGGGGCAGGTCAAGGTGCGAGTAATTCCTGGCACTGCTTGCACCTTTGTCAGGATTGTGTGACCGAACTCTTCCATTGATGGTGCCTCAGCGCGCATGATGACATCGTAAGGACCAGTAACTCCTTCAGCCAGTGAGACTCCAGGGATCGATCTAATTGCAGTCGCAACCGATGATGCCTTGCCGACTTCTGTTTGAATCAAGATGTAAGCGTGTACTGACATGTGGGTTCCTTTCGCTTCGACCTAACGCTATCTCATGACCTAGTCTTGTGGCTATGGGTTTAATTGAGCGCGAAGTTGTCACTGCGCTGCAGAAGATATTCGCAACCGCTGATCCTCGCCTGAAAGTTGGTATTGGTGATGATGCAGCGGTAGTTGCAACGCAATCTCAATCGATTCTCACCTCAGATATGGCCGTTGAGGATGTGCACTTCAAGCTGGAATGGTCTTCAGCATTTGATATCGGGCGCAAAATTACGGCAGCCAACGTTGCTGACATCCTCTCGATGGGTGGAAAGTGTGACTTCCTCACCGCATCGGTTGCACTGACTGGCAATGAGACGATGCAATGGATTGAAAACCTTGCGCGTGGAATGAAACATGAGGCAGATTCAGCGGGTGCGCTCATTGTGGGTGGAGATATTGCACGTGGTCCGAAGATTGTTATTTCGATGACTGCTGTGGGAAGTGCGCAATCGCCAATTCTGCGAAGTGGTGCACAGGTGGGAGATGGCCTCTATCTCTCCTCATTAACAGGATGGTCAGCTGCTGGACTTGAATTACTCACACGCGAAGTTTCAATCAATAGCTCCATTGCTGAAAGAGCACTCTCAGAATTTTCTGCACCTACCCTGGATTACACATGTGATTTCAGCAAGGCAACTGCGATGGCTGATGTCAGTGATTCAGTGCTTATTCAAGCTGAGCAGATTGCAGAAGCATCTGGCGTGCAACTCGCGCTGGATCAATCCCTGATTTCCCAAGCAAGTGAATTTGCAGAGCTATCTAGCCTTGCTGATGAACTGAAGGTTGATGTGTTTCAGTGGATTCTTGCTGGGGGAGAAGATCATGTTCTGCTTGCAACGGGCGTTAATCTGCCTGGAATCCGTATTGGTTCGGTGCTCGCAGGCGTAGGAGTTTCTGGTGTAGAAAGGAAAAAGGCCCCAGTCTCCTGGAGCCACTTTCAGTAAGAAAAAGAGTTATCGAGTTACTTTGCCAGCCTTAAGGCATGAAGTACATACGTTCTGACGCTTTGATGCGCCTGCAACGATTGTCTTAACGCGCTGGATATTTGGATTCCAACGACGACGTGTCTTCACCTGTGAGTGTGAAACGTTATTGCCAAAGCTTGGGCCTTTGCCACAGATGTCGCATGAAGATGCCATGTTGGTACTCCTTCTAGATTACAAATTCCTTAGATCTAAAGAATTCTCGTTCCTGTGAGGAACAGGGCGTAAGGGTAGCAAGAGGGGGCGGGGTAGGGCGAATCCGCCAAAATCCGTGCATAAAGAAGGGCGAGTAGGCGCTAGTAACGAGAGAATAACGCCATGGCCACCCTCGACTCCAAACTTGTCAGTGTCGTGGGCGATCGCACTACTAAAGTCCTTCGCGACTTATTTGGATATGTGACCGTAGGGGATTTACTTCATCACTACCCCCGCCGCTATCTCGTGCGCGGTGAGCTCTCTGATATCGCAGAACTCAATGAGGGCGATGAAGTCACCATTCTTGCTGAGGTTTTCAGCGCAACCAGTAGACGCTTGCATGCGCGTAAAGGAAATATTCTTGAAGTCATTGTGACCGATGGCTCTGCAAAACTTTCACTCACCTTCTTTAACCAGGCATGGCGCGAGAAAGATTTAAAGGTGGGAAAGCAAGCCCTCTTTGCGGGAAAAGTGGGAGTCTTTAACGGCAAACGGCAATTGGCACATCCTGATTACGAACTCATTCCCGATGGCAATGATGTTGATGCTGCGGTGGAGGGCTTTGCTGGCAAGTACTTACCGATGTATCCGGCAAGCGCGAAGTTGCCTTCGTGGAAGATTGCACAGTGCATTGAACTTGCAATCGGTGCACTCGATGAAGTTCCTGACTATCTTCCTGAATCTGTGCGAGAGAAGTATGGCTATCCCACTCTGCACCAAGCTCTCGTGCAGCTACATAACCCTGCAGATCTCGATAGCGCCGAGAAAGCACGTCAGCGCCTGACCTTCGATGAAGCATTTATGCTCCAACTACTTCTGCTCTCTCGCAGAAAAGAGTTGAAAAATCTCGATGCTGTTGCACGGCCTGCCCACCTTGGTGGGTTACTAGATGCATTTGATGCACAACTTCCATTCCAGCTCACGGCAGGTCAGAACACTGTGGCGCAAGAGATCGCACATGATCTGGCCCAACCACATCCGATGCATCGCTTGCTACAAGGCGAAGTTGGCTCTGGTAAGACAGTGGTTGCACTGCGTGCGATGTTGACTGTCATTGATAACGGGGGACAGGCAGCCCTTCTTGCACCGACTGAAGTTCTTGCAGCGCAGCATCTGCGCACCATGCAGAAGTTACTTGGTCCACTTGCTCAAGGTGGAATGCTGGGTGGATCTGAATTAGCAACACAGGTAACTCTCATTACGGGATCCCAGAACGCTGCTGCGCGCAAAGATGCCCTAGCACTTGCAGCATCAGGAGCTGCAGGTATTGTGATTGGAACGCATGCGCTCCTTGGCGAGAGTGTGGCCTTTAAGGATTTAGGTTTGATTGTTGTCGATGAACAACATCGCTTTGGAGTTGAACAACGTGATGCACTCAAGAGTAAAGCGACAATTCCACCACATCTTCTGGTGATGACTGCAACACCTATTCCACGAACAGTTGCGATGACTGTCTTTGGCGATCTTGATGTTTCAACGTTGCGCGAACTGCCTTTGGGTCGCCAGCCCATCACAACTCATGTCATTCCTGTCTTAGAAAAGCCAGGATTTCTTGAACGTGCATGGGAGCGGATAACCGAAGAAGTTTCGCAAGGGCATCAGGCATACATCGTCGCTCCTCGAATTGCTGCAGGAACTTCAGAAGATAGCGATATGGATTTCTTGATGGGCGAGAGTTCAACAGAGATTGCATCGGTAGAAGAGCTTGGGCCCCTGCTATCCGGGGGAGCGCTGAAGGCAGTGAAAGTGGCGCCACTGCATGGACGCCAGAGTGCAGAGCTGAAAGATTCAACAATGCAGGCCTTTACCAATAAAGAAATAGATGTTTTGGTATCAACCACTGTCATTGAAGTTGGTGTGGACGTTCCTAATGCCACAGTGATGGTGATTATGGATGCTGATCGATTCGGTGTTTCTCAGCTTCATCAGTTGCGCGGACGTGTGGGGCGAGGAACTTCACCTGGATTGTGTCTGCTTGTGACTAATGCAGAGCCAGAAAGTCCTGCACGGATGCGACTAGATGCAGTTGCTGGAACTGTTGATGGTTTTGAACTCTCTCGTATTGATCTTGAACAACGTCGAGAAGGCGATGTTTTGGGAGCGAGCCAATCAGGATCTCGCTCTCATCTGCGTCTTCTTCGAGTATTGAGAGATGAATCGATGATTGAACAAGCACGTGATGATGCATCTACAATTATCGAATCTGGAATTTCCGGGTATCCACTTCTTGCTGCAGAGCTTGCACAGATTCAAGCTGATGCTGCATCCGAATATATAGATAAGGCATAAGAATGCGAATCATTGCCGGGCTTGCAAAAGGTCGCACCATCGATGCTGTTGCCTCATCAACTCGCCCTACCTCAGATCGCGCTCGTGAGGCTCTCTTCTCTACTCTTGCATCAGAATTTGGTGAATTCGACGGACTTCATATTCTCGATCTCTATGCCGGTACGGGAGCTATTGCACTCGAAGCCCTCTCACGTGGTGCTGCCCTCGTGCACGCAGTTGAGAAAGATGATGCGGCTGCAAAGGCGATTACCAGTAATTTCGAAAACTTAAAGAGTGCGCAATGCCCTGGAACTTTTCACTTATATGCAATGAGTGTTCACCGATTCTTGCAAGATAAGGCTGCGCAGCCCTATCACTTCATCTATATCGATCCACCGTATGAAGTTGATGACCTTGATGTGATTGAAACGCTCATTCAATTGCGAGATGGCAATTTCATCCACCCACAAGCACTCATTGCAATCGAACGAAATTCACGAGTGAAAGAGATTTCATGGCCCGATGGCCTTGAGCCATTGCGCGAAAAGAATTACGGCCAAGCGACAATCTTTTATGGTGTTCCACGCGCAATAGAGGGTGAGAATGGATAACCGCTGGAATCATTGCTAGCGTTTGCACCATGAAACGCGCTGTGTGCCCAGGATCCTTTGATCCCATCACATTTGGCCACTTGGACATTATTGAGCGCGCCAGCAACCAATTTGATGAGGTAATCGTTGCAGTATTCGTCAATCGCAATAAGTCAGGGCTCTTCTCAGTAGAGGAGCGCATGGCTTTGATTGCTGAAAATGTGAAGAAGTTTCCTAATGTCTCAGTCGATACAGGAAGCGGACTTCTTGTTGAGTATTGCAAGAAGAACGGCGTGCAGGCAATCGTGAAGGGGCTTCGCGCAGTCACTGACTTTGATTACGAACTTCAGATGGCTCAGGTGCATATCCAAGCATCTGGTGTTGAGACCATGTTTATGGCTACATCGCCCACACATTCATTCTTATCTTCATCCATTGTGAAGGAACTTGCCCACTACGGTGGCGATGTCTCTTCGATGGTTCCAGCAAATGTCAATGCAGCACTGAAAGCACGAGCAGGAGTAAAGAAATGACAATGGATTCAATTGAGAAACTGAACACAGCAATCGCCATCGTTGAAGAAGCTCGCGGTGTTCCACTTTCTGCATCCTGCGTTGTGCACCGCGGTGAGATGCTTGAAATTCTTGAAGGTGCCCGTGAATTCCTTCCAGCAGATTTATCTGGCGCAGAGGACATCATTGCCAAGCGTGATCAGATCATTGAAGAGGGGCGCACCAGCGCTGAGTCGATGATTGCCACAGCGCGTGAAGATGTTTCACGAATGGTGGAGCAGACATCAATCGTTCAGGCAGCTCGCGATGAAGCTCAGCGCATCTTGGATGAAGCTCGCGATGTTGCCGAAGATGAGCGCCGCGAGGTTGAGGCCTATATCGATGGTCGCCTTGCCACACTAGAAGTAATTCTTAATAAGACGATGGAAGCTGTGGCACGTGGCCGCGAACGACTTGAAGGCGCTGACGATAAAGATGTACTTTCGCAGCTCAATGCTGATGACTAAATCTGCCAACCCTTTCCTACTGAATACTCACGAACTCCCGCGTCGCACAGGGGAGATGAAGGAGTATCAGCTTGATATTGAATCCAACGCCCGTATTGGCGTTCCGCTCATTGCTGTTCCTGAAGGCGATGTCATTGAAGTAGATGTGCGCCTTGAATCTGTGACAGAAGGCGTCTTATTGAGCGCAGATATCTATGCAGTTGCTATCGGTGAATGCATCCGTTGTTTAGATCCAGTTGAGCAGGTAGTCGAACGTAAGATTCAAGAGCTCTATCGCTATGAGCCGACCAATGAAAAGGGACGCAAGAAGCGACGTGAAGAAGATGATGTTGATCTCGATATGGAGGATGAACTTCAGATGGAGGGCGATGTGATGAACCTTGAGATTCCGATTATCGATGCCATCATCTTGGCCTTGCCGGTCAATCCGCTCTGCTCAGAGGAGTGCCTTGGACTATGCCCTGACTGCGGGGAGAAGTGGGAGAAGCTTCCCGAGGGCCATGCCCATGAGGTCGTCGATGCCCGTTGGTCTGGCCTTGAAAAGCTCGATTTTGGCAATTAACCAGAAATAAGCGATACTTACCCCCATCGCAACACCAGCAGCAAATTTAGATTTGTAGCTCCAAGATTAAGGACGATTACCGTGCCAGTACCAAAGCGAAAGATGTCTCGTTCGAAGACACGTTCACGTCGAAGCATGTGGAAGACAACTGCAGCGGCGATCTCAACCTGCCAGCAGTGCCAGCAGCCAAAGCTCAACCACGTTGCATGCCCTACATGCGGAACATATAACCGCCGTCAGGTTCTCGAGGTCTGATCTGTTCTCAAAACTTCTTGAGCAATTAGGTGTTGAACTTTCTCCTGAACTGCTCGAGTTAGCTTTTACCCACCGCTCTTTCGCCTATGAAACCGGTATTACAACTACCAATGAACGTCTTGAATTTCTCGGTGACTCTGTATTAGGTCTGATTGTTACCGAAGAGCTTTACTTAAAGTATCCCGATCTCGATGAAAGTCGTCTCTCTCCACTGCGTTCAGGCATTGTCAATATGCGTGCGCTCGCAGATATCGCTCGCACCCTTGATTTGGGCACATACATTCGCCTTGGAAAAGGTGAAGAAGTCACCAACGGTCGCGATAAGAATTCACTCCTTGCAGATGCTTTAGAGGCGCTCATTGGCGCTATCTATCTCGGCTGTGGCTTTACGCAATGCACCGAAGTAGTGAAGCGATTAATTGCAGATACTCTCGAAAGTGCCATGGCAAAGGGCGCTGGCCTTGATGGAAAGACAGCTCTTCAAGAATTACTTGCCTCCCTTGGTAAGGGCTCACCTGAATATCTGGTGACTGAGACAGGTCCAGATCATGATAAAAGTTTTACGGCAGTTGCAATGGTTACAGGAGAAGCAATCGCGCAAGGCCTTGGAAAGAGCAAGCGAGAGGCTGAACAATCAGCTGCACGCACTGCTTTTGAAATACTTTCTCAACAACAGCCCATTTAACGAACAACCCTCAAGTAGAACTTGAACCGAGTTGGTTTTATACCAATGAGGCGTGCAACGGTAGGTTTACCGCGTGTATTTGAAGAGTCTGACCCTCAAGGGATTTAAATCCTTTGCTTCGGCGACCACTCTTCGCCTCGAACCCGGCATCACCTGCGTGGTCGGTCCCAATGGTTCTGGAAAATCTAACGTTGTTGATGCTCTGACCTGGGTAATGGGCGAGCAAGGCGCGAAGTCTCTGCGCGGTGGAAAGATGGAAGATGTCATCTTCGCTGGAACTTCCGGCCGTGCTCCTCTTGGTCGCGCAGAAGTTGCCGTCACCATTGATAACACCGATGGCGCACTACCGATTGATTACACCGAAGTAACTATCTCTCGCATTCTCTTTCGTAATGGACAGAGTGAGTACCAAATAAATGGTGAAGCATCACGACTTCTGGATATTCAAGAACTCCTAAGCGATTCCGGAATCGGTCGCGAGATGCACGTAATCGTTGGCCAAGGCCAGCTCGATGCAATCTTGATGGCAACACCTGAAGAGCGTCGCGGATTTATCGAAGAGGCAGCGGGAGTTCTTAAGCATCGCAAACGTAAAGAGAAGGCGATTCGTAAGCTGGATTCGATGCAGGCAAACCTTGCACGTATTAACGACCTCACTGTTGAACTTCGTCGCCAGCTTCGCCCATTGGGTAAGCAAGCCGAAGTTGCGAAGAAGGCAGCAACGATTCAAGCAGATCTGCGTGATGCAAAGCTTCGCCTATTGGCAGATGATTACATCTCTCTTTCAAAGACGGTTGATGCTGAAGTAGCCGATGAGAATGCGTTGCGTGAGCGTCGCTCTCAAGTCGAAGGTGAACTCGACAAGGTGCGCAGGCGGGAAGAAGAACTCGATGCCCAATCTGCATTTGAAAGTCCACTTCTTATCAAGGCTCAAGAGAATTACTACTCACTGAGCGCTCTTCGTGAAAAATTCCGCGGTACTCAATCACTGGCGCAAGAGCGTTCACGCTTTCTTGCAGAAGAAGCAGAGGAAGCACGTAGTGCAGGTCGCGACCCAGAAATTTTGGATCAAGAAGCTGCTGCCCTTCGCCAAGAGGAAGCTCAACTTCGCGCAGCAGTACTTGAGGCGCAGAATGCACTTGCACGATCTACTGCTGCACTTGCAAGCGCTGAAGCGGCTCTGAAAGCTGAAGAAGACACGATTGCGGCCGCAATGCGCGCCATTGCAGATCAACGCGAAGGCACTGCGCGCCAAGAAGGTCACATCAAATCTCTTGCAGCTCGACTTGAAGCAATCACAGAAGAAATCTCACGCCTTGCAGCAGCTCGCGCAGAAGCACAATCTCGTGTTGATTCTGCAAAGGGTGACTATGCAAAGTTTGAGATGGAGATTGGTAACGCCGATGCTGGTGAGCAAGGCCTAGATTCACAATTCCAGGGAGCTAAGAACTCACTTGAATCAGCGAAGAAAGCACACACTGAATTAGTTGATGCAGAGCGTGCTGCAGATCGTGAACGTAATGCAACTGAATCCAAGCTTGAGGCGATGCGCTTAACTTCAGATTCTCGAGATGGCGCCGCAGCCCTCATTAAAGATTCTCGTGGAGTTCAGATTCTTGGAAGCATTGCATCCCTCATTCAGATTGATTCTGGTTGGGAGGCAGCAACTGCTGCGGCACTGGGCTCACTTGCTGACGCTGTCGTTGTGAAGGATCTTTCATCTGCCGTGAGTGCGCTTACAACTCTTCGCAGTGAAAACTTAGGACAAGCAGATGTCTTGGTCTATGAACCAGGACAGCGCGCTGGGGGTCAGACACCTGCAGGTCAGACCTCACTGCTGAGCCATGTTCGCTCATCACAGATATCTGAACTTCTCACATCCCTTCTTGCTACAACTGTTGTTGTAGATAATGCGCGCGCAGCAGAATCCATTCTTTCCCAGCATCCACAAGTCACAGTTGTTACTCGCGATGGTGATGTCATCACATCTCACCGTGCACGTGGTGGATCAGCATCTTCTACATCTCTGATCGAAATCAGAGCCCTTATTGAAGATCTAGCGAAGAAGCTTGAAGATCTCAATCACAAGTGTGATCGTCTTAAATTTGAAATCTCTACAGCAGCAACTGATGTTGATGCAAAGCAGTCAGCATTTGATGCAGCACTGGGTAAACTCAATGAATCCGATGCTCGCATTGCAGCTTTAACTGAACAACTTGCTGTCTCTGGGCAGAACATCAAATCTGCAACTGCTGAAGTAGATCGCCTTACTACAGCAATTAATGAAGCAACGGCTGCAAAGTCGCGCGATGAGAATGAACTCTCTATTGCTTCCAACCAGATGCAAAATCATGGTGAGATTGCTGAACCTGATCATGCTCACGCAGAATCTCTCCGTAATGAAGTGTCGAATGCGCGTACGACAGAAGTTGAAGCCCGCCTTGCTGTGCGCACATCAGAAGAGCGCGTTGCATCAATTTCAGCACGAGCACTTGCGCTAGAAGAATCTGCTCGTGCAGAGCGTGAAGCATCTGAGCGCGCAGTATCTCGACGCGGAGCTCGTGCGCGCGGTGCAGTCATCTCTCAAGCAATTGCAGAGGCGGCATATGAAGCGTTGATTAACATCGAGCGTTCGATTGCAAAAGCTCAGGTAGAGCGTTCACGACTTGAGACTGCTCGCACCGATCGTGAAGGTGAGACGCTCACCGTGCGTTCTCGTAACCGCGAACTCACTCAAGAACTTGATCAACTGACCTCTAGCGTTCACCGCGATGAGATTGCTCGCGCTGAACAACGTATGCGTGTTGAAGCACTTCAGACCAAGGCTGTGGAAGAACTTGGTATTGATATCCCAACTCTGATCTCTGAATACGGTCCAGATAAGGATGTTCCTACATTTATTGAGACTGAGTTGGGTGAAATTGTTGCAACTGAGCTCATTCCTTATCGCCGTGATCAACAAGAGAAGCGCCTTGCTGCAACTGAGCGCTCTCTAACTCTGCTTGGAAAGATTAACCCTCTTGCACTCGAGGAATACAACGCACTGGAAGAGCGCTTGAAGTTCTTGGCAGAACAGCTTGAGGATTTAAAACGCACCAAGAAGGATCTCCTGGACATCATCAAGGAAGTCGATGATCGCGTGCAGCAGATCTTTATGGAAGCGTATGAAGAAGTAGCTGAACACTTTAAGGATATTTTCTCTCGCTTATTCCCAGGTGGAGATGGTCGTCTATTCCTTACCAATCCTGATGATCTTCTTAATACTGGTGTTGATGTGGAAGCGCGTCCACCAGGAAAGCGCGTCAAGCGTCTTTCACTTCTATCAGGTGGAGAGAAGTCACTCACCGCGGTTGCAATGCTCGTTGCGATCTTTAAAGCGCGCCCTAGCCCGTTCTATGTGCTCGATGAAGTTGAAGCAGCGCTCGATGATGTCAACCTCGGAAGACTGCTCACAATCTTTGAAGAGCTTCGCGAGAGTTCACAGTTGATCATCATTACTCACCAGAAGCGCACTATGGAGATTGCTGATGCGCTCTATGGCGTGACGATGCGCGGAGATGGTGTCACTGAAGTAATTTCGCAGCGCCTTCGCGAATCTGAAACTGCCTAGTTTTATCAGGGTGTAAGCGATGGGTCTCTTTAATCGGATAATTGCCAAAGTTCGTGGAACATCGAGCGCCTCAGCACTCGATTGGAATGAGATTGAGGTTGAACTTCTTGCCTCTGATCTAGGTCCAGCACTTGTCACAGAGCTACTTGCAGCTGCCAAGAAGATGCGCGGTGATGATGCAGAAGCAGCGATCAAAGAGATCCTCGTTTCAAAACTGTCCTCAAAAGATCGTGCGATTAGCAGTGGGCTGCCAACAAATGTGATCATGGTTGTTGGTGTGAATGGAACAGGTAAGACGACATCGGTTGCAAAACTGGCAACTCTTCTGCATAGCAATGGTGACTCTGTCACTTTGGCTGCGGCAGATACTTTTCGAGCTGCAGCGGTAGATCAGCTCACCACATGGGGTGAGCGCATTGGCGTTGAAGTCATCGCTGGCAAGGAAGGCGCAGAGCCGGCATCTGTTGCATTCGACAGCGTTAAGCGAGCGGTTGAAATCGGTAGCAAGTATTTAATTGTGGATACAGCAGGACGTCTTCACAATAAGAGTGATCTCATGGATGAACTTGGAAAAGTAAAGCGTGTGATTGAAAAAGGTGCACCGCTTGCCGAAGTTCTCTTAGTTATTGATGGCACCACGGGTCAGAACGGTTTAGCTCAAGCAAAGATATTTAGTGAGGCTGTTGAAGTAACAGGGTTGATTGTTACCAAACTCGATGGAAGTGCCAGGGGCGGGGTTGCTCTCGCGATTGAAAGCTCCCTGGATATCCCGATCAAATTTATTGGTACAGGGGAGTCTGCTGGGGATTTTGCCGCCTTTGAGCCCGATTCCTACATAGAAGGCCTGCTCGCGTAACCCACTTGTAACAAAAGGTGGCCTTTTGTGACCCCGCCTTAACCTGAGAATCCTTTCTCTGTAACCCAGCTGATGCATCTTTACGCCATCTCAACGACGAGTGTCCCTCATCTTTGGAAATGGAATTAGATATGGAAGACGTAGTTCTTAACGGCGGTGATACTGCGTGGATGTTAGCGAGTACAGCACTTGTACTTCTTATGACTCCAGGATTGGCATTCTTCTATGGAGGAATGGTTCGCACCAAGAGTGTTCTTAATATGATGATGATGTCGATGGTGACAATGGGAATCGTCAGCATTCTGTGGGTCATTTATGGATTCGAATTAGCCTTTGGCTATTCTGGAGATTCACCTTGGTATGGAGGAATTGGGTTTAGTGGTTTTGGTGGAATGGTAAATGACTTAACCAATAATGGTGGCGTGTATCCAATTCCTGTTCTTGTCTTTGCAGCATTCCAATTGATGTTTGCAATTATTACTCCTGCGCTGATTTCCGGAGCAATTGCTGATCGCGCGAAGTTCACGTCATGGGCAGTATTCGTTGCTATCTGGTCAACCGTTGTCTATTTCCCAGTGGCTCACTGGGTATTTGCTTTTGGAAACAAAGTTGGAGATACCGTTACAGGAACTGGCTATCTTGCAGGCAAGGGTCTTGAAGACTTCGCTGGTGGAACTGCTGTTCACATCAATGCCGGTGCAGCAGGACTTGCACTTGCCATCGTTCTTGGAAAGCGCATCGGATGGCGTAAGGAATCAATGCGTCCACATTCACTTCCACTCGTGATGCTTGGCGCAGGTCTCTTGTGGTTTGGATGGTTTGGATTTAATGCTGGATCTTCCCTTGCTGCAAATGGCATTGCTGGTCTTGCATTTATGAATACACAAGTTGCAGCAGCTGGCGCAGTACTTGGCTGGTTGCTCGTTGAGAAGATTCGCAACGGACATGCCACATCGCTCGGAGCAGCATCTGGTGTTGTTGCGGGTCTTGTGGCGATCACACCGGCTTGCGCATTCGTTGCCCCCTGGGCTGCCGTTGTTATTGGCCTCATCGCTGGCATCCTCTGCTCCTTGGCAGTTGGACTTAAGTTCAAGTTCGGTCTGGATGATTCCCTCGATGTTGTTGGCGTTCACTTAGTGGGCGGAATCTGGGGCTCTCTTTCAGTAGGCTTCTTTGGAACTAGCGTCGTCAATAGCGTTGGTGTCGATGGAATCTTCTATGGTGGAGGCTCCGATCTCCTGGCGAAGCAAGCACTTGGCGTTGGCCTAGTGGCGGCGTACTCTTTCATTGCAACTCTGATCATCGGTTTTGCAATCGAAAAGACAATCGGCTTCCGTGTTACACGCGAGGTTGAAATCGAAGGCATAGACCTCAAGGAACATGCTGAATCTGCTTATGAATTAGCTAGCTCATCTCGTGGAGGTTCATCACTATGAAGTTAATAACTGCAATTCTTAAACCATTTAAGTTAGATGATGTAAAAGATGCTTTGGTAGCTGCGGGCGTTACAGGTATGACGGTCTCTGAAGCCAGTGGCTTTGGCCGTCAACTTGGACATACAGAGGTTTATCGTGGTGCTGAATACACCGTCGACCTCGTGCCCAAAGTTCGACTCGAAGTTCTTGTCGATGATAAGAATGCAGCTTCACTAGTAGATGTAATCGTTAAAGCAGCGTCTACAGGGTCTATTGGAGATGGAAAAGTTTGGACTACTCCCGTTGAGCAAGTTGTACGTGTGCGAACAGGTGAAGAAGGAGCCGAAGCTATCTAGGTAGCGTGTCCAAGATCAGGTCGGTGCTCAAGTAGAGTTCCACCACTATGTTCGACACACTCTCAGGCAAATTCGCTGGTGCCTTTAGCACCCTGCGTTCGCGTGGAAAGATATCTGAGAAGGATGTCGATGCAACTACGGCAGATATCCGTCAGGCGCTTCTAGAGGCAGATGTTGCACTTGAAGTGGTTGAAAGCTTTGCTCAAAAAGTGCGTCAGAGAGCTTTGGAAGTCCTTCCGACTCTGCAATCAGGAACCAATCAGGCGCAAGCAATCTTTGATGTCGTAAACCAAGAGCTCACCGAAATTCTCGGTGGTGGAGCTCGTCGTGTGCGCTTTGCTAAAAGCCCACCAACGGTCATCATGCTTGCCGGTCTGCAAGGTGCTGGTAAGACAACACTTGCGGCAAAGCTTGCCAAGTTCTATAAAGATCAGGGCGATACACCAATCCTTATTGCTTCCGACCTTCAGCGACCAAATGCAGTCAATCAACTTCAAGTAGTTGGTCAATCTGCAGGAGTTCCCGTATTTGCTCCTGAACCAGGAAATGGTGTGGGCAATCCCGTCAAGGTTGCGCAAGATGGAATTGCATTTGCAAAGTCCAAACTTCACAACATTGTCATTGTTGATACCGCAGGCCGCCTGGGTATTGATGAAGAGCTTATGAAGGAAGCAATCGCTATTCGCGATGCTGTTAAACCTGATGAAATTCTCTTTGTTGTCGATGCGATGATCGGTCAAGATGCTGTTCGCACAGTAAAGGCTTTCCAAGACGGCGTTGGCTTTGATGGTGTAGTTCTTACCAAGCTCGATGGTGATGCACGAGGTGGTGCGGCACTTTCGATTGCAGCACTTACCGGTCGTCCAATTATGTTTGCATCAACTGGTGAAAAACTCAGTGATTTCGATATCTTCTATCCAGAACGTATGGCATCTCGCATCCTTGGTATGGGCGATGTCGCAACTCTTGCCGAACAAGCAAAGAAGGCATTTGATGGAGATTCGGCAAAGAAGCTCGAAGAGAAATTCATGGCAGGAGAAGACTTCACACTCGATGATTTCCTTGAACAAATTGAGGCGATGTCCAGGATGGGTTCGATGGGTAAGTTGCTAGGAATGTTGCCTGGTGCAGGTCAGATGAAGAAGCAGATAGATAACTTTGATGAATCAGAGATCACTCGCACTAAGGCGATTGTGCAGTCAATGACGCCGCTTGAACGTCGAGATCTCAAAGTGCTCAACGGTTCACGTCGTGCGCGCATCGCTCTTGGTTCTGGTCGCAAAGTCTCTGACGTGAATGCCCTCGTGGATAAATTCTCAGCAGCTCAGAAGATGATGAAGCAGATGCGCAATGGCGGGGGAATGCCTGCTGGGATGGCGCTGCCCCCAGGAATGCCACCGATGCCGCAAGGGCCCAAGAAGGCTGCCCCGATTCAGAAGAAGAAGTCGAAGTCAGGAAATCCCGCTAAACGAGCGTTGGAAAACGGCTGATTTCCACATTGTGAGCGTAACTGGCAAGATTAGCCACCTGTTACAGGGCCCTCTACCCCGGTAACAATCCAATCCAAAGTTGGACCTCTTGGCTACGCACCCCGCTGTAGCAAATTGGTACGACACACTTTTTAGGAGCACTACTTCTTTGTCAACAAAAATTCGTTTAATGCGCATGGGAAAAATTCGCACACCTTATTTCCGCATTGTTATTACAGATTCACGCAAGGCACGTAACGGACTCTCTATTGAAGAGATCGGTCGCTACGTCCCAGGACAAGAGCCATCAATCATCGAAGTTAACTCAGAGCGCGCTCTGTACTGGCTCGGCGTTGGCGCACAACCATCAGAGGCTGTAGAGGCGCTTCTGAAGGTGACAGGCGATTGGCAGAAGTTCAAGGGTCTTCCAGGAACTGAAGGCACTCTTCGATTTGCAGCTCCAAAGCCTGCAAAGAGCGTTGCATATGAAGCAGCTGTTAAGGCTGCTGCTGCAGAACCTGCAGAAGGTGCAACAACTTTGAAGAAGAAGGCGCAAGAGAAGCTTGCTGCAAAGTCAGCACCAGTTGTTGAAGAAGCAGTAGTTGAAGCACCTGTTGCTGAAGCTGTTGCTGAAGAAGCAGTAGTTGAAGCACCTGTTGCTGAAGTAGTAGTTGAAGAGACTCCTGCAGTAGAAGCTGTTGCTGAAGAAGCACCTGTAGCGGAAACTCCTGCTGAATAATGATTGATGAAGCTCTCGAACATCTCGTAAAGGGAATCGTTGATAACCCTGACGATGTCAATGTCAAGGAAAAAACACACCGTCGTGGCACAACGCTCGAAGTGCGTGTTAATCCTGACGATATCGGCAAGGTAATCGGTCGTAATGGACGTACAGCAAAGGCGCTTCGCACAGTCGTAAGCGCACTTGCTGGTCGCTCAGTACGTGTCGATCTCATCGATACCGACGAGGTTCGTTAACTCTTTAGCACCCATGAAATTAAACGTGGGCCGCATCGGTAAAGCTCACGGAATTCTTGGTGAAGCAACTATCGAAGTCCGAACAGATGAGGCAGAAGATCGCTTCGCCATCGGCGCAGTCTTACAGACAGAAAACCACGGTGAATTAACCGTGGTTTCTGCACGTGTACACAACGGAATTTTGTTGCTCGGCTTTGAAGGAATCGAAGATCGCAACGCCATCGAAGCTTTTCGCAATGAACTTCTCTATAGCGATGTTGATATCGATGCTCCAGGTGTGGATGAAGATGATTATCACGTCCTACAGCTTGTTGGCTGTAAAGCCTTTCTCGTCGACGGTGATGAGTTCGGCGTTGTGAGCGATGTCCTCAACCTTCCAGGCCAAGATGTCTTATCCATTAAGACTGCAACGGGTGAAGTACTTATTCCCTTTGTTCGCCAATTGGTTCCAGTTGTTGATATCAAGAAGAAGATGATGACAGTGATTCCACCAGAGATTGCAGGGAGTATCTGATGAAAATTGATGTCATCTCGATATTTCCTGAATACCTCTCACCGCTGAAGCTATCTCTGCTCGGTAAAGCGCAGAGCGCAGGTCTTGTTGATATTGCTGTTCACGATCTTCGCGCACAGACCAATGACAATCACAACACAGTCGATGACACTCCTTATGGTGGTGGAGCTGGAATGGTGATGCTGCCTGAGGTGTGGGCAAAAACAATCGATTCTGTGATTGCCGATGGTGCTGATTTGATCATCCTCACCCCTGCAGGCAAGAAGTTCAACCAGAAGATGGCTGAGAGTTTTTCAACATCTACTCAACTGATCTTTGCCTGTGGTCGTTATGAAGGCATTGACGATCGCGTGCGCCAGTATTACTCGCAGCCAGAATTCCAAACACGCAATATTCGTGTGCATGAAGTCTCTATCGGCGATTATGTCCTCGGTGGGGGTGAGGTTGCTTCTATGGTCATGATTGAAGCAATCACCCGTTTGATCCCTGGAGTTCTTGGCAATCCAGAATCACTGGCAGAGGAGTCACATAACAGTGAGGGATATCTTGAATATCCGAATTTCACTAAGCCTCAAGAGTGGCGCGGAATCTCGGTTCCCGAGATTCTTTTGAGTGGTAACCATGCCGAAATTGCGAAATGGCGCACACAACAGGCGCAAAAAAGGGCAGAAGATAATTTCTAACTCGTTAGTAACCGAGTGACTGCCGTACTGTTGCGCCCATGAGTGAAGAGTCGGCAGCAATCCAAGCACGTCTTATTCGTGATCTTGAACCTGTTGTTGCAGTTGAGCTCGAACGCCACCTCTCAGTTCAAAAGAACTGGTATCCCCACGAATATGTCCCATGGTCTGAAGGCCGCGATTATGCAGGTCCTCTCAATGGCGATGCGTGGGAAGCAAAAGATTCACGTCTAACTCCCGTTGCTCAGGATTCACTGATTCTCAATCTTCTGACTGAAGATAATCTGCCGAGCTATCACACCGAGATTGCTATCTCTATGGGTCGCGATGGCGCGTGGGGTAATTGGATTGAACGCTGGACTGCTGAAGAAGCACGCCACGCCATTGTGATTCGTGATTACCTGATGGCAACTCGTGGCGTTGATCCATATGTACTCGAAGATCTTCGCATGGCACATATGTCTCTTGGCTATCAGACACCATATGAGAACGATATGTTGCACACCATTGCCTATGTTTCTTTCCAAGAACTTGCTACCCGTATTTCACACCGTAACACTGGAAAGCTTTCAGATGATCCGATTGCAGAAGGTATGATGCAGCGCGTTGCACTCGATGAGAACCTTCACATGCTCTTCTATCGCAATACTCTTTCAGCAGCGCTCGATATGGAACCAAATGCTGCAATGCGAGCAATTGCGGATGTCGTCACTAACTTTGATATGCCAGGTGCGAATATGCCAGGCTTTGGTCGCAAGGCTGTGCAGATCGCACTTGCTGGAATTTATGATCTCCAGCAGCACCTCGATGATGTTGTTGCGCCCGTTCTTCGTGCGTGGAATGTATTCGAGCGCACTGATCTCTCAGGCGATGGCCTCAAGGCACGTGAAGAGCTCAGCGCATTTATGGATGCGACTTATAAGACTGCTGCGACATTTAACGATAAGCGTGAAGTCCACTTCGAGCGTCAAATAGCTCGTGGTATTCAACCAATTCGCATCACTAACTAGACCTCAAATAAGATAGGTGCCATGGCGCGCACTTATCTGGTTGAGACCTACGGGTGTCAGATGAACGTGCACGATTCTGAACGTATTGCCGGATTGCTCGATGAAGCAGGATATTTGCCAGTTCCTGAAGGACAACAAGCAGATATCGTCGTCTTTAATACATGTGCTGTGCGTGAGAACGCAGACAATAAACTCTATGGAAATTTGAGTTTCTTAGCTCCCATTAAGAAGAAGAATCCAGCAATGCAGATTGCCGTGGGTGGATGTCTTGCTCAGAAAGATCAATCAATCATTCTCAAGAAAGCTCCCTACGTGGATGTGGTCTTTGGTACACATAATGTTGGCTCCCTTCCTGTGCTTCTAGAGCGTGCACGCATTGAAGAAGAGTCACAGATTGAGATTCTTGAAGCTCTCGAGCATTTCCCATCAACGCTTCCAGCGCGCAGATTCTCAGCCTTCACATCGTGGGTTTCAGTGTCAGTGGGCTGCAATAACACCTGCACCTTCTGCATCGTGCCCACTTTGCGTGGGGTTGAAAAAGATCGCCCAGCAGTTGATGTTCTGACAGAAATGCGAGCATTGGTAGATCAAGGCGTCATTGAGATAACGCTGCTTGGACAGAATGTGAATGCATACGGTGTTGAATTCGGCGATCGTGGCGCTTTTGCAAAGCTACTGCGTGAGGCGGGCAAGATTGAGGGGCTTGAGCGTGTTCGCTTTATGTCACCGCACCCACGAGATTTCACTGATGATGTCATTGAAGCTATGGCGCAGACTCCTAATGTGATGCCGCATCTGCATATGCCACTTCAATCAGGAAGCGATGCAATCTTGCAGACCATGAGACGCTCTTATAGAACTGATAAGTACTTAGGGATTTTGGAGCGAGTTCGAACTGCGATGCCACAGGCCATGATTACAACCGACATCATCGTTGGATTCCCTGGTGAGACAGAAGAAGATTTCCAAGGAACTCTCGATATCGCAACGCAGGCGCGTTTTGCAGCTGCCTATACATACAAATATTCCATTCGTCCGGGAACTCCTGCTGGTGCTATGGAGAATCAAGTTCCTGAAGATGTTGTGGGTGAGCGATATACGCGCCTTCATGAACATCAGCAGAAGATTTCACAATCGGTCAATGAAGAAGCTATCGGGACAACACATCGCGTGATGGTCTCTGAAATTGAAGGTCGCCGCGATGAAGCGCAATCACGCATGACGGGCCGCTCAGAAGACTTTAGATTGGTTCACTTCAGCAGCGATACAGATGCACGTCCTGGAGATTTTGTGGATGTGAAGATTTTACAGAGCTCGGCCCACTATTTGATCGGTGATTCAGTTGCAGTTCATCGCACTCGTGGGGGAGATGCTCATGCTGCGCGCACCGCTCCAGCTTCTACAACCCTTGGTATGCCGAAAGTTCGTGCATGAGCAAGGTGATCGTTATTTGTGGTGCAACAGCCACAGGCAAGAGCGATATTGCAATTGAAATTGCGCAAGAGCTTGGTGCTGAAATTATCAATGCCGACTCCATGCAGCTCTATCGAGGTATGGATATCGGAACTGCAAAACTAACTGTTGAAGAACGTGAAGGGATCCCACATCACCTTCTCGATGTTCTAGATGTGAGCGAAGATTCGACAGTCGCTTGGTATCAAGAGCAAGCTCGCGCTGCGATTACAGAGATCCATGGTCGCGGTAAAGATGTGGTGATTGTTGGAGGTACCGGTCTCTACATCAAAGCAATATTGGATGATTTAAACTTCCCCGATACAGATCCAGAAGTTCGAGCAAAGTTAGAGGCTGAGTTAGCGGAATTTGGAGCAGCTGCACTCTTTGCTCGTCTTGAAGAGTTAGATCCTGCTGCAGCACTTGCTATAGATCGCGCTAATACAAGGCGCGTTATTCGAGCACTCGAAGTTATTGAAATTACGGGTATGCCATTTACTGCAAACCTGCCTCGAGAAGATAGTTCGAGATATCCCGATGCCTTGCAATTTGGCCTAGTGATGGATCGCGAACATTTGCGAGAGCGAATTGACCAACGTGTTGATCGCATGTGGGATGCGGGCTTTGTTGATGAAGTAGATCGATTAATCAGCCAAGGTATTGGAAATGGCAGCACCGCTCAGCGCGCTCTAGGGTATGCACAGATCATTGCAATGCGAAGTGGCACAATGACAGAAGAGGAAGCGAAAGAGGATACAAAGCGAGCAAGTAGGCAATATGCCCGTCGCCAAGAGACCTGGTTCTCTCGTGATGCTCGCATTCAGTGGGTTGCACAGCACCAACCTCGTCTTGAAACTATCCTCCAGAAGATAAACTCATAACATCATGACGCATCCAGTAATTGGCACATATGGCCACGGAACTGAGAATGACTTTGTCCTCATTTTTGACCCAGAAAATGATGTCTCTATTACTGAATCACAGATCGCTGCAATCTGTAATCGCGCCACTGGAATTGGTGCGGATGGGCTTATCCGCATTGTGAAGAACGACGGCAAATGGTTTATGGATTACCGCAATGCCGATGGTTCGATCGCTGAGATGTGCGGCAATGGAATTCGTGTGATGGCAAAATATCTTGTCACACGTTCGATTCAACCTGAAGGAATCTTTGCCATTGATACCAGGGCTGGAATGAAGCATTTGCGTGTGCCAATGGATGGAGATATCTCAGTGAATATGGGTCATGTCACTGATGAGATGGAAGAGATTGAAGCCAGCAATAACGGCCATACCTGGAGTGGATACAACATCAATGTGGGAAACCCTCATGCGGTTGTCTTTGTGGATTCCTTAGAAGATGTTGGTTCACTTGCTGATGCACCTGCTGTAGCTCCTGCATCCTCATACCCAGAAGGTGTTAACGTTGAATTTGTTGAGCTCCTGCCTAACTTTGAAGCAAAGATGCGAGTACACGAACGTGGAAGTGGAGAGACTCGCTCCTGTGGCACTGGAACATGCGCTGTCGCACTTGCTGCAACCCTAAAGACAAATGGAAAACTTCCATCTCGATGGACTATCTACCCACCAGGTGGACGTTTGATTGTTGATATTGATGGCCATTCCAATGCCACATTGACTGGGCCTGCTGTCATTCTTGAAGATCACGACCTCACAAAGTTCTTAGCGTAATGACGACTCCTGAGGACGGCTACGACAAGTTATTCGATGAACTCCTACGTGAGAGTGCGCGAGCTGCTGCTGATTTTGATTACGATGAGAGTGATTTTCAAGAAAATGATCAACAAGAGCTTTCAGACCGTAATGCTCTCCGTCGTATCAAGGGTTTCTCTACTGAACTTCAAGATATTTCTGAGGCTGAATACCGCCAGCTTCAATTAGAGCGAGTTGTGTTAGTGGGTGTGTGGACTGAAGGAACTGCTGAGATGGCAGAAAATTCCATGGCAGAGCTCAAAGCACTTGCTGAAACAGCCGGTTCTGAAGTTATGGATGCACTCATTCAAAGACGCGATAAACCAGATCCTGCAACATACATTGGTTCTGGAAAGCTCATTGAACTTCGTCAGATTGTTGTGGCAACGGGCGCCGACACCGTTGTCTGCGATGGTGAACTTTCTCCAGCACAACTACGTACCTTAGAAGATAAGTTGAAGGTCAAGGTTGTCGATCGAGTTGCGTTGATTCTCGATATTTTTGCTCAGCATGCAAAGAGTAAGGAAGGTAAGGCGCAGGTTGAGCTTGCACAGATTGCCTACCTTCTTCCACGTCTTCGCGGCTGGGGTGATTCACTCTCGCGCCAGGTGGGTGGTCGCGCAGCAGGTGGAGCAGGTATTGGTGGCCGAGGCCCTGGTGAGACAAAGATTGAAACTGATCGCCGTCGTATTCGCGACAAGATGGCGAAGTTGCGCCGTGAAATCGCTGAGATGAAAGTTTCTCGCGATACCAAGCGCCAAGAGCGTAAGCGATTTAATATCCCATCGGTTGCAATCGCTGGTTATACCAATGCTGGTAAATCATCACTGCTCAATGCACTGACAGGTGCGGGGGTACTTGTTGAGAATGCACTCTTTGCAACACTAGATCCAACTGTGCGTAAGTGTGAAACGGCAGAGGGACGCGTTTATACGCTCTCTGACACAGTTGGATTCGTGCGCCACCTTCCTCATCAATTGGTCGATGCCTTTAAATCCACTCTTGAAGAGGTATCTGGGGCAGATCTGATTGTGCACGTTGTCGATGGCTCACACTCTGATCCCTTTGAACAAATTCGTGCGGTCAGGCAAGTTATTACTGAAATTGGCGGGGGAGACATCCCTGAAATCATCGCAATCAATAAGGTGGATATTGCAAGCCCTGATGTTGTGATGGAGATTTTGCGCAGAGAACCGAACAGTTATGCATTCTCCGTCCGCTCCGGATTTGGTGTTGATGGATTAGTCCATGCAATTGAGAAATCACTGCCACATCCGAGTGTGGAAATCACAACTGTTATTCCTTATCAACGCGGCGATCTTGTGAGCGCTATCCATGAGCATGGTGAAATCCTCAGTGAAGAACATCTGGCAGAAGGAACGGCAATCCATGCCTATGTTGATGGTGGGCTGGCAAAAGCGATTGAAATTGCCACCTCAAAGCAGGAATAAAGGCGACACGCCGTCGGTTGTATGGTCTATACAGGAGAGAATGCGCAACTATTCGCGCATGTCGGGTAACTTCACCCGCTCATAAGAGATCTATGGAAGCGAGGTGATAGCAGTGGCAACAGATTACGACACACCCAGAAAGACCGACGAGGAGCTTCACGAAGAATCGTTAGAAGAACTCAAAGCTAAGCGCGTTGATGCACAATCAGGACAGATTGATGTTGATGAGGCAGAAGCTGCAGAGAATCTTGAACTTCCAGGAGCAGACCTTTCGGGTGAGCAACTAGCAGTTCGAGTTGTTCCAGTTCAGTTAGATGAATTCACCTGTTCACGTTGTTTCTTGATTCATCACATCACACAACTTGCTAAGGGCGAAGGCGCTAAAGCAATTTGTAAAGAGTGCTCGTAAGTTCTTTAGATTTTCTAGAACTTACCAACCAATACGGAGTGGAATCACGTTGATCCTTAAGCGTGATTTTCACACCCGTTGACATCCAGAACTTAATCGCTAGATAAGCAGCAGGATCTGCATCTCGGGTCCGAAGAAGTCTCATTTCATCCTTAGTCAGCAGCTCAACTTTGTCGAGGTATTTCAACTCGATGTGAGCGCGTCCAATGCGCAACTCCTTCTCATCAACAGTTATCTCTGAACGTGCGGAGAAAGCGATGCCAACTATTCCTATGGTTGCAGCGAGCCAAGCGATGAAGGCGCTCTGATTATCAAAAGCCGCCCATATTGCAATAACGAGGGAAAGAAAAAGGAAATAGATGAAGGCGAGAAGCCACAGTGGGGGACGTATCACTTCTTTAAAGGGCACGAGCGCTAGGTTATCGTGCAAATCATCAAGTAACCTATCCACATGAGTCGCGTTGCAAGTACTACGCCTCCTGACGGAGCGCAGATTCCAGAACGCCATCCACTCTCACCAACTACCGGATCACAGATTCCATCTCACTTTAAACATTGTTTTGGTTGCGGAGAACTACATCCAACAGGTTTGCACCTTGTTGCTCATGTCGGACAGGGCGCAGATATCACTGCAGAGTTTGTTGTTACTGAAAATCATCAAGGTGCGCCAGGCTTGGCACACGGTGGATTGCTTTCTCTCGCTTTTGATGAAGCACTTGGAAAGTTGATGTGGTTGCTTCGCGCACCTGCTGTTACTGCTCGTCTTGAAACTGATTTTCTTAAGCCTGTTCCTATTGGGACAAAGCTATACATCACAGCGCGCATTACAGGTCAGGTTAACCGCAAGGTGTATTCAGAGGCAGAAGGACGCTTAGGTGGTCCTGATGGTGAGGTTGCAGTCCGTGCTGCATCTCTCTTTGTGATTGTTCCAATGAAACACTTCTTGGAAAATGCTCCAGCTGAATATATGGAAGCGCTGCGTAAGAACCCTGAACTTCTCTCCTTTGTCGATCCAGAGTTTGATATCAACCCATGAGCGATTTCCAAGTTCTCATTAAGCGACTAGATCCAGATTTGCCGATTCCTCAGTATTCAAAGGGCGGAGATGCAGGGGCGGATATCGTCTCTCGCATCGACATCACGTTAGCGCCTGGTGAGCGCGCACTAGTCCCAACAGGTATATCCATCGCACTTCCTGATGGATATGTGGCACTGGTTCATCCCCGTTCGGGACTTGCCATTAAGCATGGGGTCACCATGGTCAATGCGCCAGGCACGGTGGATGCAGGCTTTCGCGGGGAACTTCAATGCATCATGATCAATCACGATCCTAAAGAGAGCGTCACCTTTAAACGTGGAGATCGCATCGCACAATTAGTCTTTCAAAAAGTTGAGCGTGCGCAATTTGTCGAAGTAGATGAGTTGCCAGGTTCTGGTCGAGGCACTGGTGGCTTTGGATCAACGGGGCGCAAATGACACAACATGAAGATCGCGACAAAGTTCTAGCTGCCTTCGGTGGTAAGAAAGGTCTCATCGACTCTGGAATTCCAGCCGTTATCTTTCTTGTTGTTTTCAATGTAACCGATCAACTCAATAGCGCACTCTTTGCCTCCATTGCAATCTCTGCGATTCTTACAATCTTTCGATTAGCTCGCCGCGACACCATCCAACATGCAATCAGTGGGTTTATTGGCGTGCTCATCTGCGCTTGGTTTGCGAACCGCACAGGAAATGCGAGTGATCTCTACATTCCAAAGCTGCTAACCAACCTTGGTTACGGCACGCTCTATCTTGTGGCAAACCTCGCTGGGTGGCCAATCCTAGGTCTGATGCTGGGGCCAATCTTGGGAGAGAACCTCAAATGGCGAAATCATCCTGAGCGAAAGCGTGCATACATACTTGCAAGCTGGTTATGGGTTGCAATGTTCTTTACCCGTATCGCTGTGCAGTATCCAATTTATCGCAGTGGAAATGTCAATTTACTTGGAACAGTGAACTTGGCTATGGGTTACCCACTCTTTATCGCAACCGCATACGGTTCATGGATGGTGCTTAAAAACGCACCCAAACTACCTACTGAGCAATAAAGCAGCCCTTAATAAGATCTTCAGCAGTAGCTGATGCAACAAAGAGAAGTTCATCTCCTGCGATAAACACATCACTTGGCACTGGTGCAATGACGCGACCATCACGAACGATTGCTGCAAGGGATGCATCATCTGGAAGAGTTACTTCTTCAACAGTTTTGCCAATGCATGTTGATGAATCAGGAAGTGTGAGTTCTACAAGGTTTGCTTGACCTTTTCGGAATGAGAAGAGACGAACTACATCGCCAACGCTGACTGCCTCTTCTACGAGCGCTGAGATGATGCGAGGAGTGGATACAGCAACATCTACACCCCACGATTGATCAAAGAGCCATTCATTCTTTGGGTGATTAATGCGGGCAACAACGCGGGGTACTCCGTATTCGGTCTTTCCAAGTAGTGATGCAACAAGATTAACTTTGTCATCACCGGTTGCTGCAACAAGAACTTGGCAGGTGTTGAGCTGAGCGTTATCTAGGGATGCAATCTCACACGCATCAGCCATGAGCCACTCAGCATCGGGGACAGAATCTATTTTGAGAGCCTTAGGGTCGCGGTCAATTAGAAGGACTTGATGACCATTATCAAGAAGTTCGCGCGCAATAGCACGACCGACATTTCCAGCTCCAGCAATTGCAATTCTCATTCTTTAAGCACCTGGCCCTTGTGTGAGAGCAGTTTCAGCTGCAGCCATCGCATCGTCGCGAATTGTCATGTGAACGAGGTCGCCATCTTGAAGAACTGTGTGAGCTTCAGGAATGAGGCCTTCACCAAGACGAGTTAAGAATGCAACGCGCGCATGGGAGGCGGATTCAAGTTCTGAGATAGGACGTCCATACCAATCCAGGTGAGGATGAACCTCAAGAAGTTGGACTGTGCCTGTTGCATCGCGCCATTCAGAGCGAGCACCACCTGGTGCGATACGACGCAAAATTTGATCTGTTGCCCAGATAACTGTTGCAACTGTTGGAATTCCAAGGCGCTGATAAATTTCCGCACGGCCTGGGTCATAGATACGAGCAACAACATTGGTAACACCATAACTTTCGCGCGCAACGCGTGCTGCCAAAATATTTGAATTATCGCCATTACTCACGGCTGCAAAAGCTTGAGCTCCTTCAATACCTGCTTCAAGCAAGGTGTCGCGATCAAAACCTACGCCAACAACTGTGCGACCCTTGAAATCTGGTCCAAGGCGACGGAAGGCTTCTTTTGCTTGATCGATGATTGCAACGGAATGGCCAGCAGCTTCAAGTTCGATGGCTAAAGATGAACCGACTCGACCGCAACCCATAATCACTACGTGCACAGGAGTAACTTACTACTGCTTGCGAGAAAAATCTCCCTTACGGCAAACTCGACTAGGCTTAGCTTTATGTCATCCACGAAGAGAACAACCCTGGCAGTAGGGCAGAAAATAAGGGTGACGATAGAGAAAGTTGCCCACGGTGGCCATTTCATCGCTCGATTTGAAGGCGCAGTCATCTTCGTCAGACATGCAATTCCAGGCGAAGAATGCGATATCGAGATAACAAGCACAGGTTCTTCATTTAACCGGGCCGACGTTATTGAAGTCATCACAGCATCCGGTGATCGCGTGAGCGCCCCATGTCGATTCGCGCATCGAAGCGGCTGTGGAGGGTGCGATTTTCAACATATTTCACTTCCTCGACAGCGAAACCTCAAGAGCGATGTGATTACAGAGCAATTCGCACGCATTGCGAAGATAGATATTGAAGTTGAGGTCGAAGAAGTTGCTGGTCCTCTGGGATGGCGAACTCGATGCTCTGCAGTCACCACAAAAGCTGGAGCACTGGGGTTCTATCAAGCCCGTTCCCACACAATTATCCCGGTTGATGATTGCCGGATTCTCGTTCCGGAAATGCGATATTCAGAACTTGCCCAGCGCGGTGCCAAAGGTGATCAGCGCATTGAAATTTCGATTTCCAACACAGGTGAGAGAACCATCGCTACCGCAAACTCTCGCGATGAATCTCCACTGCGAGTCAGTGATGGGCCTGATATCGCTCACTACATAGTGGGTGAGAATTCATTTGAAGTAAGCCAGAAATCATTTTGGCAGAGCCACAAAGATGCACCTCGAGTACTTACTGATGCAGTTCTGCAATATGCCAAGGCGCGTGAAGGCGATCGCGTTCTTGACCTATACGGGGGAGTCGGTCTCTTTGCAGCAAGTTTCTTATCGCTTATTGGCGAAACTGGATCAGTTGAAATTGTTGAAGGAAGTAAGAACGCAACGGCGGATGCTTCACGCAACTTTGATGGCAAGAGCAATGTTCATATTCACACCGGTGATGTTGCACGGCTCATCACACGCTTTTCACAAGCTGATGTCATTGTCTTGGACCCACCTCGCGAAGGTGCAGGTAAAGATGTCATCGCGCACTGTGCTCAGTTGAAACCTCGAACAATCGTCTATGTTGCCTGCGACCCAGCAGCCCTTGCCAGAGATACCGGATACCTACGTGATGCTGGTTACCAACTCGAATCTATGCGTGCATTCGATCTCTTCCCAATGACTCACCACATCGAATCTGTTGCGAAATTCATGCCAAGTAAGGTATCTTGACGTCAAGATATCTCCCTTGAAAGAAGAAGCGCGATGAGCAAGAACTCACTTGGAACGAAGAAGAACCTCACAGTTGCCGGCAAAGAGTATGAAATCTTTGATATCTCAACAGTCGATGGTGCAACAAACCTTCCCTTCTCACTCAAAGTCCTTCTTGAAAATCTCCTGCGCACAGAAGATGGCGCCAACATCACCGCCGATCACATCAAAGCTCTTGCGCAGTGGGACCCATCAGTTGAGCCAGATACTGAAATTCAATTCACTCCTGCTCGCGTTGTCATGCAGGACTTCACAGGAGTTCCTTGCATCGTCGATCTTGCAACGATGCGTGAAGCCATCGTGGATCTTGGGGGAGACCCTTCCAAGGTCAATCCGCTCGCTCCAGCCGAACTGGTAATCGATCACTCCGTTATTGCTGATGTCTTTGGCACGAAGGATTCCTTCGAGAAGAACACTGATATTGAATATGAACGCAACCGTGAGCGTTATCGCTTCCTGCGTTGGGGCCAAGGAGCCTTTGATGAATTCAAGGTTGTTCCACCGGGAACGGGAATTGTTCACCAAGTAAATATTGAATACTTAGCGCGCGTTGTAATGACTCGAACAGTCAACGGTGTGTTGCGCGCATACCCTGACACTGTCGTGGGAACAGATTCACACACAACCATGGTCAACGGACTCGGTGTTCTTGGTTGGGGTGTTGGCGGCATCGAAGCAGAGGCAGCACTCCTTGGCCAGCCAGTCTCAATGCTTATTCCACGCGTTGTCGGATTTAAGCTCTCTGGCGAACTACCTGTTGGAACAACTGCGACAGATATGGCTCTGACCATTACTGAGATGCTTCGTAAGCACGGAGTGGTTGGTAAATTCGTTGAGTTCTACGGTCCTGGTGTTGTCTCCGTACCGATGGCTAACCGCACAACAATCGGAAATATGTCGCCTGAATATGGTTCAACATGTGCCATCTTCCCAATTGATGAAGAGACGCTTCGCTACCTGCGTCTTACAGGTCGCAGCGATGATCAGGTTGCACTTGTTGAGCAGTATGCAAAGGCTCAAGGCATGTGGCATGACCCAGCTGTTTCTCCTCGATTCTCAGAACATATAGAACTTGATCTCTCGACTGTGGTCTCATCCATTGCAGGTCCTAAGCGTCCGCAAGATCGCATCTCACTGACCGCATCAAAGTCATCTTTTGAAAAGATTCTTCCTACCTACTTCTCCGATAAGACTGGCAAAGAGGCATATCCAGTCAAGGTAGGAGCAAAGGCGACAACGATTAAGAATGGCGATGTTGTTATTGCATCGATTACATCGTGCACCAATACATCAAATCCTTCAGTCATGATTGGTGCAGCCTTGCTTGCAAAGAAAGCAGTAGAGAAGGGCCTAACGTCAAAGCCTTGGGTAAAGACAACTCTTGCTCCAGGATCTAAGGTCGTTACCGATTACTACGACCGCGCAGATCTGACCAAATATATGGAAGCACTTGGCTTCAACCTTGTTGGTTATGGCTGCGTTACCTGTATTGGAAATTCAGGTCCCCTTCCTATCGAAATCAGTAAGGCAGTCAACGAGAACGATCTTGCAGTCACTGCAGTTCTTTCAGGAAACCGTAACTTTGAAGGGCGCATTAGCCCTGATGTGAAGATGAACTACTTAGCATCACCTCCACTCGTTGTTGCCTATGCACTCGCTGGCACGATGGATCACGACTTCGAACAGGATTCACTGGGCAACGATAAAGATGGAAATCCAGTACTTCTGAAAGATATCTGGCCATCTGCCCAAGAGATTCAATCAGTGATTGATTCCTCTATCTCATCTGAGATGTTTAAGAAGGATTATGCAACCGTCTTTGATGGCGATCATCGCTGGAAGTCACTTGATACCCCAACAGGGAAAACATTTGAGTGGGACCCTAAATCAACCTATGTGCGCAAACCTCCTTACTTTGATGGAATGCCTGCTGAACCTAAGCCGGTAACAGATATCACCGGAGCTCGCGTTCTTGCGATTCTTGGTGATTCAGTAACTACAGATCACATTTCACCAGCTGGAAACATCAAGGCTGATTCACCTGCTGGTAAGTACTTAGAGGCAAATGGAGTTGACCACAAAGACTTCAACTCATATGGCTCACGCCGCGGAAACCATGAAGTAATGATTCGTGGAACATTTGCCAATATTCGTTTGAAGAACTTACTTCTCGATGGTGTTGAAGGAAGCTTCACAAAGAATTTCCTTAATAATGGCGAGCAGACAACAATTTATGATGCATCCGTTGCATATCAAGCAGCAGGTGTTGGTCTGATCATCCTTGCAGGTAAGGAATATGGATCTGGTTCTTCCCGTGACTGGGCGGCAAAGGGCACAGCACTCCTTGGAGTTCGCGCAGTAATTGCAGAAAGCTTCGAACGTATTCACCGTTCTAACCTGATTGGTATGGGAGTTCTTCCTTTGCAATTTACCAATGGAGCAAATGCTCAATCACTGGGACTCAAGGGTGATGAGAGCTTTGCAATCACAGGAGTGATGGCACTCAATAACGGTGGTATCCCTAAGGAAGTCACTGTGACTGCGGGGGATAAGACCTTCACTGCCAAGGTACGTATCGATACGCCAGGAGAGGCTGATTACTATCGCCACGGCGGAATCATGCAATACGTACTGCGTCAGCTCCGTGGCTAATCTAGACTGCCTCCATGCTCGAATCGATCAAAAGTCCTAGCGACCTCAAAGCGCTCAGCCTTGAGCAGCTAGCTCAGCTTTCTGAAGAGATTCGCCAATTCCTCATTACTCAAGTCTCTAAGACTGGTGGCCACTTAGGTCCCAACCTTGGAGTTGTTGAGCTAACAATCGCTATCCATCGCATCTTTGATTCACCGAAAGATGTTGTTCTCTTCGATACAGGTCATCAATCTTACGTTCACAAAATTCTGACAGGGCGCGCAGATCAATTCGATAAGTTACGTCAACGTGGAGGAATTGCCGGGTATCCAAACCGTAGCGAGAGTGTTCACGACGTTATCGAGAATTCACATGCATCCACTGCCCTCTCATGGGGTGATGGAATTTCACGTGGCTTCTCACTTACTGGCCAATCTGATCGCCACGTTGTCGTAGTCGTAGGAGATGGCGCACTCACAGGTGGAATGTCATGGGAGGCTCTCAACAACATTGCGGCAGCCACCGATAGAAATCTCATCATCGTCGTTAACGACAATGAACGTTCTTATTCACCGACTATTGGTGGAGTTGCCACATATCTTTCAACACTTCGTGTCACGCGCGGTTATGAGCGCTTTTTGGATTGGGGCAAAGAGGTTCTTACAAAGACCCCAGTCGTGGGAAATCCCATCTATGAAACTCTCCACGGTGTGAAAAAAGGCATCAAAGACATCATTGCCCCACAGGGAATGTTTGAAGATCTTGGTTTGAAGTATGTCGGACCTATCGATGGACATGATGTTGCAGCTATGGAGCGCGCACTTGTTCAAGCCAAGGAATTTGGCGAACCAGTTCTTCTTCACGTCATCACCGAAAAAGGTAAGGGACATAAGCCTGCAATTGAAGATGAAGCCGAGAAGTTCCATGCTGTTGGAATCGTGGATCCTGAGACTGGCACCCCACTTGGTAAATCTGTAACCACCTGGACCAGCGTTTTTTCTGAGGAACTAGTCGCCCTTGGCCATGAGCGCAAAGATATTGTGGCAATTACCGCTGCGATGCTTGGACCTACTGGCCTTGATAAGTTTGAGGCAGCATTCCCAGATCGCACCATTGATGTTGGTATTGCAGAGCAACATGCTGTGACAAGTGCTGCAGGTTTGGCATTTGCCGGAATGCACCCAGTAGTTGCTGTTTATTCCACATTCTTAAACCGCGCATTTGATCAAATGTTGATGGATGTTGCACTCCACAAGGCGGGCGTTACATTCGTACTCGACCGCTCAGGTGTTACCGGTGATGACGGTCCTTCACATAATGGCGTGTGGGATCTGGCACTGACAGGAATCGTGCCGACTATGCATGTGGCGGCTCCTCGCGATGCAGCCAGGCTTCGTGAAACGTTGCGCGAAGCTGTGGAAATTTCTGATGCGCCATCTCTGGTTCGTTTTCCAAAGGGCGCTGTGCAAAGTGATATTCCCGCATTTGAGCGACGCGATGGCATAGATGTTCTCTATCGTGGTGAGAGTGCAGACGTTCTTCTTGTCAGTATTGGTTCTATGGCTGCAATTGCAGTCGAAGCTGCCTCACAGGCATACCGTGAAGGTGTTGGAGTCACAGTGATTGATCCTCGTTGGGTTAAGCCACTTCCACAGTCACTCATCACCATGGCTCAGCGCTATAAGAGTGTTGTTGTGCTTGAAGATGGAATTCGCCATGCGGGTATCGCAAGTTCGATTTCTGAGATGTTCCGTGAGGCAGGCCTTAATGTTGCGCTGCACAGCATCGGTGTGCCACTTGCCTTCATTGAGCATTCAAAGCGTGCAGAAATCCTAGAAGATCTTGGAATTACTGCTCAGAAGATTTCACGCGACATTGTCGAGTGGAGTTCTACTGTGGAAGAGATGCAATTCCCGGCGCATGAAAACGCTGACCGCAAACAGACTCGCTAATTCCTTCACGATCTAAGTAGGGCAAGATTCCGCCGAGATGCATCGGCCAACCAGCACCCATCAACATGCACAGGTCAATCTCTGCAGGAGTTGAAACAACACCTTCATCGAGCATCATGCGGGCTTCCTCCGCAAGAGCTTTCAGCGCTCGAGAACGAACCTGCTCAGCAGTTGATGGAGTTGATCCTTTGTGGACGAGGGCAAGTGCTGCAGGGTTTGGTCCAAATGAACCGTCTTCGTTTTTAATGTAGAAAGTTTTAACACCTTCTTTGACCATAGCCTGCATCGTTGGAGAGATGCGATAGCGAGGGCCAAGATTTGCATTCAGTGTCTCTGAAACATGGAGTGCAACGCCAGGGCCTACGAGGCCAAGGAGTTCAAAGGGAGACATAGGAAAGCCAATACTGCGCATCGCATTATCAGCAGTTGCTGGATCTGTTCCTTCATCCACCGCATCAGTGATCTCGCCCATAAAGCGAGTAAGTAGCCGGTTTACCACAAAGCCCGGAGCATCTTTACAGATGATCATCGTCTTCTTGAGTTCTTTGCCGATGCTCACAGCCGTTGCAGTAGTTGCATCATCTGTCTTTGATGTTCGAGCTACTTCAAGAAGTGGCATCACAGCAACAGGGTTAAAGAAGTGGAATCCCACAACGCGCTCAGGATGTTCAAGTCTCTCACTCATGCGCTCAACAGAAAGTGATGAGGTATTGGTAGCAAGAACGCATTCAGGCCCCACAATCTTCTCCAGCTTCTTAAAGAGTTCTTGCTTCAGCGAGAGCTCTTCAAAGATTGCTTCAATGATGAAGTCACAGCCGGCGAAAACTTGCTGATCAGAGGATCCACTAATAAGAAGTGAGAGACGCCCAGCAGACTCTGCACTCATGCGCTTTTTTTCAACGAGCTTTGCAAGTTCATTCTTGACCCATGCAACGCCCTTATCGGCGCGCTCTTGGTCGATATCTGTCATCACAACAGGACATTTGAGATTGCGAAGCAATAGGAGAGCAAGCTGTGATGCCATCAGACCAGCGCCAACAACACCCACGCGTGAGATCTTGCGAGCAAGTGCTGGCTTTGGAGCACCCTCTACCTTCTTGCGCTTCTTCTGAATCACATTAAATGCATAGAGGGATGCACGAAGTGGATCTGACATGGTCAGATCAGCAAGTGCGACATCTTCTGCATCAAAGCCTTGAGCGCGGGTATTGGTTCTAGCTGCAGCAATAAGTTCTAGCGCTCTCATGGGAGATGCAATTTCTGCACCACCATACTTCTTAAGAGCTGCTGCGCGACCTGCAGCAAGTGCTGAATCCCATGCAGGATCATTCGAATAATCTTTGCGCTCTATCTTTGTTGCACCACTTAAGACAGATGCAGCAAATGCGACAGATTTTTCAAGAAAATCAGCGGGTGCATAGACGGCATCAACGATTCCAAGGCCGAGTGCATCCTTAGATTTCATCATTGTGTTGTTATTGAGTGCGTTGCCGATAATGATTTGAACAGCGCGTTCTGGTCCAATTAACTTAGGAACAATCGTTGCTCCACCCCAGCCAGGAACGAGTCCCAGGAAGACCTCAGGTAATCCGGTGAGCGCTGTTGCAGATAATGTGCGGTAGTTGCAGTGAAGTCCGACTTCGAGTCCGCCACCAAGGGCTAAGCCATTGATAAATGCAAAGGTAGGAATTCCAATCTCATCGAGACGACGAAAAACATCGTGGCCGAGCTTTCCAATGGCAAGTGATTGCTCGCGCTTACTCAAGAATGAGAGCGCTGATAGATCAGCACCTGCTGCAAAGATAAATGGCTTACCTGTGATTGCGATAGCCGATGGCTTGCGTGAGGCTGCATCTGTTATTGCAGCATCTAGCGCTGCAAGTGATTGTGGACCAAAAGTATTTGGGCGGGTGTGATCGAGACCGTTATCGAGAGTGATGAGAGCGAGGGTGCCCATAAATCCAAAGGGGGAGAGGTCAACATCGCGAACTAATGCGTTGGTAACAACTTCTTCTGGTGCACCTTCTGGGAGCTGAGTAGCTGTAGTCATTACTTCTTACCTCCAACAAAGTGTGGATTTTCCCAAATGATTGTGCCGCCCATGCCAAGGCCAATACACATTGTTGTAATTCCGTATCGCACATCAGTCTTCTCTTCAAAGGTGCGCGCTAAGTTGAGCATCAATCGAACACCGGATGAGGCAAGTGGGTGGCCCACAGCAATTGCACCACCATAAGGATTCACGCGAGGATCATCATCTGCGATTCCAAAGTGATCGAGGAATGCAAGTACCTGCACAGCAAACGCTTCATTGACTTCAAAGGCGCCGATATCTTCAATCTTTAAGCCTGCTTTACTAAGAGCCTTTATCGTTGAAGGAACGGGTCCATATCCCATCACTTCTGGCTCAACGCCAGCGAATGCGAATGTGACCATGCGAGCTTTGATTGTTAGACCAAGTTCTTTCGCCTTATCTTCACTAGCAAGAAGAGCTGCAGTTGCACCGTCGTTAAGCCCTGAAGAATTTCCCGCAGTAACGCGACCTGCTGGACGAAATGGAGTCTTAAGGCCAGCAAGTCCTTCCATCGTTGTTGTGGGGCGTGGTGCTTCATCAACCGTTGCAATACCCCAACCGAGTTCTGGGCTGCGAGATGCCGTGGGAATGAGATCGCGTTGAATCTTTCCATCGGCATATGCCTTAGCGGTCTTCATCTGAGAGGCGAGCGCATATGCATCTGCGCGCTCCTTCGTTAAATGTGGGAAGCGATCATGTAAGCGCTCTGCAGTTGCACCCATAGCGAGCGCATCTTGTTCCACCAACTTCTCAGCTAAGTAGCGAGGATTAGGATCCATAAGTTCGCCCATAGGGTGGTTACCCATATGTTCAACGCCGCCTGCGATAGCGATATCGATTGCACCCATCGCAATCGCACCCGCAACAGTGGTGGTTGCAGTTAGCGCACCAGCGCACCAACGATCAATGGAGTAACCAGGAACAGTCTTAGGTAATCCGGCAAGAAGTGTGGCGCTTCGACCAATGTTCATTCCCTGATCACCAGTCTGCGTTGCAGCAGCGATGGCAACATCATCGATCGATGCAGGATCCACCTTCGGATTACGTTCTAAGAGCCCTCGCATCGCGCGAACCATGAGGTCATCGGCGCGAGTGCCTGCATAAATACTTCCCGCCTTACCAAAGGGGGTGCGGACGGCATCGACGAGAACAACAGAGCGGACTTCAGACATAGAACTTCCTTCGCTGGTGAGTATGTTCCAAAGGTTACTCGCCAGTAGGGCAAAAGGCTATGCGTTGAGGGGAGTTTTTACCTTTGCAGGTGAGAGGTAGGCCGCAATTGTTAGACCGAGGTAGGCAGCCCATGCAAAGAGCTGCAGCCATGAGGTCGTTGTATCGAAGCCGATAGTTCCACCGAGCAAGGATGCGATAAATGATTCCTTCGGCATCCATGATGTGACATCCCATGCAAAGGCATCAGGTCCTGGCAAGATGCCGAATTCTTGGAATTCATGGATTCCATAGGAGAGAACTCCTGCTGCAACAACGATCAGCGCCACACCTGAGTATGTGAAGAACTTACCCAAATTAAGTTTGAGTGAGCGGTTGTAGATTCCATAACCAAGTACTACAGCCAATGCGAGTCCAAGGATCAGTCCAAGAGTTGCTGTTGAGAAAGCTCCCACTGCTTTGAAATTGGAGTAGAGAAAGAGTGATGTTTCAAGGCCTTCACGGGCAACTGCGAAGAAGGCAAGGGTTGCAATAGAGAGAGCTCCTGATGAAACTGCAACCTCTGCCTTGCCATGGAGTTGATCGCGCAGACCACGTGCTGTGCGCTTCATCCAGAAGACCATCCATGTCACCATCGCAACTGCAACAAATGATGTTGTGCCAGCAAAGAGCTCTTCACCCTTATCGGAAAGCTCGGTTGAGGTGTAGGAGAGGAATGCTCCGAGTGCCAAGCTGGCGAAAAGGGCCAGAGAGACACCGGTCCAGAGTGCCCGTAAATGGCTTCTTTGATCACTCTTCACGAGGTAGGCAACAAGAATTCCAACGATGAGCGCGGCCTCGAGGCCTTCGCGAAGGGCGATGATGAATGTACTAAGCATGGTGTGAGGGTAATTGAGCCCGCCTATTTACGCAACTCTTATGTTGCGTAATTCATCACTCTTCTGGGGCAGCCTCTGCCTCTGCGGCGACCTCAGGGATTTCAAGGGGCTCACGCTCAGTCAGGGCCTGCTCCAGGATGGGAGAGGCTATTTCAGCCTGCCAGCGGCGCGCTCCCAGGGCTAGAAGGGCTTGCTCCACAGATCCCTCGGGAGGCTGCCAGCAGATGCGGCGCACAAGTTCTGGGCTAATCATATTTTCCAGAGGAATCGATAGCTCCTCGGCCCTCACCTGAAGATTAAACCTGGCATGAGTAAGGGGTGCATATTTTTCAGGGAATCTCTCACGCCAAATTTTAATGGGAGGAAGAACATCGCTCTTTGATCGAGTCTCTGGCCATTGATCCTCCGGCATCGCTATCGCATCGGTGATGCAGCTAATCCACGTGGCAGCATTTTCTAACCATCGCGCTCGCAAGCCAAGGGGGCGAAGAATTTTCTCTAGATGTTTGCGATTGGTAATCGGACCCTTATCCGCATTCATCGCTATCTCTGTAATCGCAGCATCGGAGAGAAGTCGCCCTGGTGAGATATCAAGATCTTGCGCCATCTCATTACGCGCCTGCCAGAGTTCGCGAACAACTGCCATGTGATTACGCTTTTTCATTTTATGCATTCCTGATGTTCTACGCCATGGATCAATACGTGGGGGAGCAGGTGGCGCAGCAAGAATGGCTGCAAAATCTTCTTCAGCCCACTTCCATTTTTTCGAATCAGCTAAGAGTTGATAAACCTTCTCGCGCAATTCAACGAGGAGCTCGACATCGAGAGCTGCATAGTTGAGCCAATCGTGTGGCAGAGGTCTTGTGGACCAATCCACTGCAGAGTGCTCCTTTGCAAGTGAGACCCCCATAAGAGATTCAAGGAGAGGCCCAAGACCTACGCGGGCAAGGCCCGCAATGCGTCCACCGAGTTCAGTATCAAAGAGGATGGTCGGATGGATTCCCACTTCGCGCAGACACGGTAGATCTTGCGTGCTGGCATGCAAGATAACTTCAACATCGTGAATGAGTTCATTGAGAGCGATAAAGCAGCGGTGGCCAGGACCAAATGCGATGGGATCGATGAGATGTAATCCGCCGTTGGTGCGCTTTATTTGAATCAAATATGCACGAGCACTGTATTTATAGCCTGATGCGCGTTCTGCATCGAATGCAAAGGGACCTGAACCAAGAGCTAACTGAGCAAGGGCGGCATCAAATAACTCTTCTGTGTTGATGATTGGTGGCACGCCATCGGCTGGGTGCAAAAGTGGAGTAGGTGCCGGTTCTTGCGGCGTTTGTTCTATCTCAGCCACGGCGACGAGCTGAACCAATGGATGCAACTCCATCAGGAATAGGTGGCAAGCCGGCAACCTCAGTCATGAGATTGCACCATGCCTGCACGTGAGCAAATATCTCTTCCGGTGAATCAATCTGAGGTGACCATGAAGCACGAATCTCAATTTCGGAATCATCATTACGAGGTGAAAGTTTTCCAAATGAGGCGCTCGATACTCGAGTAACTGTTCCGCTAGGTGCGTTGTATTGGGCCCCGGTTGCATTGAGAGAATCAAGTAACCAATTCCAGCCGACCTCTGGAAGCAGCGGATCTTCCTGCATCTCGCTATCGACATCTGCGCGCATAAAGCTCACGCAACGGAAATCACCTTCCCACGTATCTTGCCCACCTGGCTCGTGCAAAATAACAAAGCGCCCAGATGCAACTTCTTCCTCAGCATCTCCTGGCTGGCCATTGGAAATATCTGCGGTAAAGGCAAAAGAATATGTAGCAAGTTTTTGCGGAGCCGGCACTTCTTCCAAAATGATTTCAGGCCGTGGAGTGAAAGTACGAAGGAGCTCGATCATCTCTTCAAAAGTAAATGTCGATTTCACTGGTTAATTCTAAAGTTCGAAGTGCTTATTAGATGGGAGGCTGAGGGGGTAGGGCTGTAGAGTCCTCGCCATGGCCAGCCTCCTAGCTCTTCTGTCGAGCGGACTCTGGGGAAGCGCCGATTATCACGCAGGCAAGTTGAGTAAGAAATTTCCATCGATTGCAGTACTTGCCACTTCTCAGGCGATCGGATTTATCACAGGTCTGATTTTGGTCTTGGCTACCGGTGCGTGGAGTGCGCAGGCTTTTGGAAGCGATGGATATTTCTTTTCAGGTGCATGTGCTGGCCTCTGTGGATATGCAGGATTAATGAGTCTCTACGCCGCCCTCTCAACAGGACGCATGGGCGTTGTTTCACCGATTAGTTCACTCGGATCACTGATTCCTCTTGCCTACGCAATCATTTTCAAAGGCGATCAACTCTCAACGATATTAAGTATTGGAGTAGCGGCAGCACTGCTTGGTGGTTTCTTAGCAAGTGGCCCTGAAGTATCTCAAGGGCTTCCATTAAAACCCGTTCTTCTTTCACTCTCTGCTGCAGTCTTCTTCGGGTTCGCATTGGTCTTCATGGCTATCGGCTCTGAGAGCAGCGCCTTGATGACTATGACAATGATGCGCACTACAACGCTCATTATTGGAATTGGAATTTTTCTGAAGTTTCGCCATATGGGTGGACTTGGTAAGCCAGAACTTCCTATTCTGATCTTTATCGGTGTGGCAGATTTCGCAGCCAACCTATTGCTCGGAGTTGCAACTACCAAGGGATTGGTCTCACTTGCGATGGTGCTGGGCTCGCTCTATCCGATTGCCACAGCACTTCTTGCCTATAAATTCTTACATGAGCGTCTGCATAAAGTGCAGTATGTAGGAATCGCATTTGCAGTTATAGGTGTTGCCCTAATCTCAACGAGATAACTACCTACGTGCGGAGATAAATCGGGTCCCTGCTTCAACCTTCTCATCTACTTCAGAGAAGTGGGAGAGAAGTTCTTTCACATCAATGAGATCTTCTCCGCCAATTACATCTGTAATACTGAGCTCGAGCTCATCGACATAATCGGCATCTATTAATTCACGGATAATTGCAGCACCTGCTTCAATGTGAATATTGGGTCCAAAAGTTTTAGCTGCACGCTCTATTGCATCGGCAGGTGAAAGATTCCAGCAATGCGCCAAGCGATTATCAGCAAGTGGATTGATCAAGCTCTTTGAAATAACAATTATGGGAACAGGTGTGCGGTGATAGGGCTCTGTGCGCGCAGTATTGCCACCGATAATGATGCAGTCAGCGTTTCTACGTCGGGCAAGAAATGCTGTGCGATCGACTGTATTTGATACCCCAGCAGAATTTCCGTTCTTAGTTGTCGAGCCATCTGCCCCAACAACCAGCGTGACCGTGACTCTCATGTGAGTAAGAATATTGAATTTCTCACCCTTTTATGAGGCAAATCCCTCGTTCAAAATTGAAAATCTCCATAGATGGGCGTTAGCCTTAAAACATGAGAAAACGGTTGAGTGCTGGCTCTTTGGCAGCCATTGCGGTATTTCTCATCTCATTTACTACTCCACCGCTAGCAACTGCCGCCCAAACATTGGCTCAAGTTCAGGCACAAATCAATCGACTTGAAGAAGAGGCAACGACTGCTGCCGAAGGTGCGCAAGAGGCGAAGGTGAAGTTGGCATCATTAACGCGAAGTCTAGCTGGGATCCAGGCACAGGCTGCGATTCAGGGAAAGACAGTCGATGCAATTTCCAAGACTCTTGGCACCATTGCAGTCAATCAATATAAATCAGGATCATTAAGTCAGAGCCTTGAACTTCTCTTCTCCTCTGATCCATCTCTCTATCTTTCATCTGCGGGCTCACTTGAGGCAATTACCCGACGTAAGTCAACGGAGCTACGAAAATTCCAATCTGCAGAGCAACAGCTCAATGCAACATCTCTTACTGTGAGCGATCGACTCGCCCAGGTGAAGGTGTTGCAGAAGAAGTTGGCTGAGCGCAGTGCATTTGCGGCTTCAAAACTGGCCCAGGCAGAATCTCTTCTAGCTAAGTTAAAGAAGGAAGATCGCGAGCGATTAGCAAAACTTGCTGAAGATTTAGAGAATGCCGATCAAGCTTCATCGCTGCAAGCAGCAAAGAGTGCCGCAGGAGTTTCAGGTCGTGCAGGCATCGCGCTGAAATACGCTCTTTTGCAAATTGGTGATAGATATGTTTTCGGTGCCGCAGGTCTAACTACCTGGGATTGCTCAGGTCTTACGATGCGGGCCTTCCGAACAGCTGGTGTCTCACTTCCTCATTCATCCCGTGCACAATCGCGCATGGGTAAATCGATTTCCTTTAACCAGAAGAAGCCTGGCGATCTGATGTTCTTTGGTCGCCCGGTTTCACACGTGGGTATTTATCTGGGTGGCGGACGAATGGTCCATGCACCCCGTTCAGGATCGCGCGTGAAGGTCGCTGAAGCATCACTCGGTCGCAAGCCATTGGTCGCCGTGCGCCGGTTCTAATGAGCGCATCTCCGATTCTCTGTATTACAAATGATTTTGGCCCACGAGCCGGCGGTATTGAAACCTTCATCATCGGGCTCATTGAGCGAATGCCGAAGCATTCCGTCATCGTCTACACATCCTCACAAGAGGGCTCGCAAAGCTTCGATCAGGCTTGGCGTGAGAATTACGGTGTAGAAGTCATTAGAGATAGATCAAAGATTCTCCTGCCCTCACCGCGAGTAGGAAGGGCGGTAAGAAAGATTGCTCGCGAAAGAAAAGTAACAAAGGCATTCTTTGGCGCAGCTGCACCCCTTGCACTGCTGTCACAGGGTTTGCGTCGGGCGGGTGTCACTCGCATTGTTGCTCTCACGCATGGACATGAAGTTTGGTGGGCAAAGCTCTGGCCATTTTCATTTGCGATGCGTCGAATAGGTTCTGGCACAGATCACCTCACATATTTGGGAAGCTATACGAAGTCACAGATTGAGCGAGCTCTGCCTCAACGTGCGCGAGAATCAATGGTCAAGATTGCACCAGGAATTGATACCAATCACTTTGCACCACAGCCAAATGCGGCAGCACTTCGCGCAGAACTAGGTTTAACGCAGAAGAAAGTTATCGTCTCCGTGGGAAGACTGGTGCATCGCAAAGGCCAGGACACTCTGATTGAGGCAATGCCTGAAATCCTTGCTCAGGTACCTGATGCTCATCTGCTCTTCATTGGTGAGGGACCATACAAAGATTACTTAGTGAAGCGAGCTGCAGCTCTTCATATCACACACGCCATCACCTTTATTGGCCGTATTCACTATGCAGAACTACCTCGATATATCTGCGTGGGAGATATCTTTGCAATGCCATCTCGATCACGGTTAGCAGGACTTGAAGTTGAAGGACTGGGAATTGTTTATCTCGAGGCAAGTGCATGCGGACTTGCAGTCATCGGCGGTAAATCTGGGGGAGCACCGGATGCAGTTCTGGAAGGTGAGACCGGTTATGCCGTTGATGGCACATCACCGCATGATGTTGCAGTTGTCGCAATTAGATTGTTGAAGGATCCAGTACTAGCTACAAGTATGGGAGCTCGAGGACGAGCATGGATTATGAATGAGTGGCGCTGGGATACCTGGTCAAAGAGATTTAGCGAACTTTTCTAGCTAAGGCCTGATTGCTTAGCTTTCTCGATAGCTTGTACTCGGTTTTTCACACCCATTTTTCGATAGATCGCACTCAGATGGGTTTTAAGTGTTGATTCTGTGATGAATAAGGAATCTGCAAATTCCTTAAGCGGAGCTCCTTTATGTAGTTGCGAAAGAATTTGAAGCTCACGTTGAGACAGACCAAAAGTCTCGCGAGTACGTTTGATAGCACCTGCAATATCGCTCGCTGAAAAAGTCTGGGGTGAAAGTAATGCGTGCTCGATACTTGCAAGCAATTCGCTCGTGGGTGCAGCTTTTTGCACAAAGGCGCTAGCGCCAGCATTCATCGCAGCAAGTACATATACATCGCTCTCGTTAAGACTCAAGATGACGAGAGCAGTCTGTTGAGAGATTGAGCGGACCCAGGTCACGATATCTAGACCATTGCCATCAGGCAGATTGATATCAATAATGATTAGAGCAGGATTAAGTCTTGCAATTTGTGCAAATGCCTCCGCGCGCGAAGCTGCTTCATGAACATCAAACCTTTCTAATTTTTCCAGCGCTCGACGCACACCTGTGCGAACGACGGCATGATCATCAATGACAAGAGTTGCAATGAGTTTTGTCAGATCAATATCGCGATACGCGTGCCTTCAGTACTTTCTATAGTCAGACTTCCGCCGAGTGCATGAACTCGTTCGATAATTCCAGATATTCCGTAGTGGCCGTCTTTCACGTGCGCGCCTCCAATCCCGTTATCAATCACCTCAAGACAGGTTCGATTGTTGACGGGATAGAGATTGATGCCAATGTGGGTAGCCCTAGAGTGGGTAGAGCAATTACGTAGGATTTCTGTAGCAATGAGGATCAATTCAGCGTGGGCGCTCTCTACAAGCGCAACCTCCTCCAACCGAAATGTCACCTCACACCCTGCAAGCACTCTGGTGGCCAAGTCTTGTAGTTCGGTGTGTAGTGGCATGCTGGATTTTTTTCGTAGATGCAAAATTTCTCTACGCACCTTGCCAATTAACTCATCCACCGCAAATCGCGTCGAGCGAATATCCGTTCTTGCAGCCTTCGACAGTGACTCTTCTGAGAGAAGCAGATCGAGTGAATAACCAATACCCACAAGGTCCTGCGCGATGCCATCGTGAAGTTCCCGAGCAATACGTACTCGCTCAGGTGAAGGCATCTCCATCGAAGTTACTTTGTGAAGAGCGCAGTTATCTCTGGCGCATACTTTTCTGCGATGACGTGTCGCTTGAGCGATAGCTTGGCGGTGAGTTCTCCGCCTGCAATCGTGAAATCTTTTGCGAGTATTGTAAATTTACGAATTGATTCAGCTTTGGATACCGCCTTGTTAGCTTCATCTACTGCAGTTTGAATTACCGCAATTAAGTCTGGGTCATTAATCAAGGTATCAATCGTTGCACCAGTCTTACTATTTGCAGCAATCCATCCCTTTAGCATGTCTTGATCGATAGTAATGAGTGTTGCGATGAATGGTTGGTTATCTCCCACGACCATACATTGGCTCACGAGTGGGTGGGCACGTAGGCGATCTTCAAGAACTGCAGGAGCGACATTCTTTCCACCTGCAGTAACAATAATCTCCTTCTTGCGCCCTGTGATGTAGAGGAAGCCTTCATCATCTAAGCGACCAAGGTCTCCAGATTTAAACCACTTTCCATCAAATACTTCTTGATTGGCGCCATCGTTCTGCCAGTAACCACGCATGACGATATCTCCCTTGATCAGGACTTCACCGTCATCTGCAATTTTGATTGTTGTACCTGGAACGGGGCGACCAACTGAACCGACCCGAATATTCTTTGTGAGGTTAAGAGTTGCACCTGCTGTAGTTTCAGTAAGTCCATACCCTTCAAGAATTGTGATTCCAGCTCCACGATAGAAGTGGCCAAGGCGCGCTCCAAGAGGTGCGCCACCAGAAATAGCTGCCTCAACTTCTCCGCCCATCGCTGCACGAATCTTTGAGTAGACAAGCTTGTCGAAGAGTCCATGCTTCAGAGTGAGAAGTGGGTTAAATCCACGCTTATCTTTCGCCTCGCTGTAGGCGATAGCAACCTCTGCTGCTTTGCGGAAAATCTTTCCCTTACCTGCAGCATCTGCCTTTGCTTCAGCGCCGTTGTAAATCTTTTCAAATATGCGAGGAACAGCAAGTACGAATGATGGCTTAAATGAGGCAAGATCTGGTTGCAATCTTCCGACTGGATCACTGCAATGTGCAAGGTGAAGTCCAGCGTGAATTGCGCCGATTTCTACCATGCGACCAAATACGTGGGCGACAGGTAAGAAGAGAAGTGTTGATCCACCAGGCTTGAGGAAGAGATCACTGGCTCCCTCAACAACATTGCCACACTCAGCTAGGAAGTTTCCATGAGTGAGCTGAACACCTTTAGGGCGTCCAGTGGTACCTGATGTGTAGATCAGTGTTGCAAGAGTGTCAGGAACGAGAGCGTTACGACGCTTTTCAATTTCTTCATCAGAAATCTGTGATCCAGCCTTGCGAAGAGTTGCGAGTACATCTTCAGTCATTACCCACACATGTTTTGTGTGAGATGGCAGTACTGAGTCAACGAGCTCTTTATGTGTTGGTGTTTCAACAATGAGGCCCACAGATCCAGAATCATTAAGAATCCAATCAACCTGTTCTGCAGAGGATGTTTCATAAATTGGAACTACACAGCCACCGGCATACCAAATAGCAAAATCCAGAATGGTCCACTCATAACGGGTGCGGGCCATGATGGCAACGCGATCACCAATTGCGATACCTGCTGCAACAAGTCCTTTTGCAGTGGCACGAATCTCTTCTTCGACTTGTCGCGCTGTCATTGGTTGCCAACCGTCGCCTAAGGGACGTGACATCGTGATGCGCTCTGGTTCAAACCATGCGCGCTCTGCAATGAGATTGGTGAGGTTTCCAGCAGTAGCTGCAGGAATCATGGCCGGGTTTGTGACTTCGTTCATGACGCTAACGCTAGCGGGAGAGATGGGCAAAAGGGAAGATTCTCGCGCAAGATTGCTTGACGGTGGGGGCCAGAGAAGATTGGTAGCCTTGCGCCCATGTCCGAGAAGAGCGTTTCCACAGTCGTCATTGATGCACCCCTAGCCGAAGTCCAAGCCGCGCTCTTTGAGATCGGCTCATACCCCGAATGGCTTTCATCCATTAAGAAGGCTGATGTCATCGAACGCGATGGCGAGAACCGCGTCCTTAAAGCAAAGCTTGCAATCGATGCAGGAATGATGAAAGACCGTGTCACCTTGGATTATGACTGGAGCGCAGCTCCTGCAGCCCTGTCCTTCACTATGGATGAGGCAGATCTTTTGACGCAGATGGATGGCACATATCTTCTGAAGGCGATTGATGCCGATACAACACAGGTGACGTACGAACTCACAGTTGCTGTGAGCTTGCCAGTTCCTTCGATGATGATTACAAAAGCTCAACAGCAGACTATTGATGCAGCACTGAAAGAATTGGCTGAGCGAGTCGCATAAATGGCTTACACGATCGGCGTTGATGTTGGTGGAACAAAGGTTCTTGGCGGCGTCGTAGATGAATCTGGAACGGTAGTAAAGACCGCACGGCGCGACACACCTCGCGAGGGTGGATCAGCACTCACGCAGGCAATTGCAGATGTTGCCAAAGAATTAATGGCCGAATTCACGATTGATTCAGTGGGAGTATCGGCGGCAGGATTTGTTTCATCTGATCGTAAGACAATGCTTGCAACACCGAATATTGCAGGGTGGAACGGTGTTGATCTCGATTACCAACTCACATCGCTCATCGGTCTTCCTGTAGTTATTGAAAATGATGCTAATGCTGCTGCATGGGGTGAAGCGCGATTTGGTGCAGGTCGTGGAAAGCGTCACATGTTGATGCTCACAGTCGGCACAGGTATTGGTGGAGGAATTGTTGTCAATGGTGAGCTCTATCGTGGAGCTTTTGGAACTGCTGCAGAAATCGGACACATTCGCGTTGTTCCTGAGGGTCATCTCTGCGGCTGTGGTGCACGTGGATGTTTTGAACAATATGGATCTGGCAACGCCTTGATGCGCCATGCCCGTGAAGCAATTGCTGCAAGCCCAGATATTGCTCGCAATCTACTTTCCCGTGGAGATGGAACCCTTGAAGGTCTCACAGGTAAAGCGATCACAGATGCTGCGCGTGACGGTGATGCTGTGGCACTTGCCGCCTTTAATACGACAGCTCAATGGTTGGGTGCAGGTATTGCATCCCTTGCTGTGGTTTTAGACCCTGAGTGTGTAGTAATTGGTGGGGGAGTCATTGATGCGGGCGAGATCTTGCTCAAGCCAACTCGTGAAGCACTCGAGCGATCCATGCCTTTTGCTGGCAAGCACCCATACCCTGAAATTATTGGTGCGCAGTTGGGTAATGAGGCAGGACTTGTGGGAGTTGCAGATTTAGCACGATTGTAAATTAGAGCGCAGCTCCATCATCAGGATGATGATTGCGCGGATTGTTCTTCCATCGAGTGATTGCACGTAGCGCATCACGTAACTCTTGCTTAAAACTCTTCTTCTCAATTGCGGGGGGAGTGAATTGATTGTGATCTTCAAATGCATCTAACTCATCTAAATACGTTGTCGGAGAAGATTCATCAAGTGAGAGTCCTTCGACCATCGATTCAAACTCTGCATTAACGAGTTCATCATCGAATTCATCGCTCGATTCACGCTTGCTCATGGTTTATGTTCGCACAAAAGGGGGTAATCAGGCTAAATTAGCGCCTATGAACAACCTGCCCTACGGAACCTTGCGGGCATTTCTTACCCCGTTCCTCATGTTGCTCTTTCGCCCAAAGGTCAAAGGTCTGCGTAATGTGCCGGCATCGGGTCCACTCATACTTGCTTCAAATCACTTATCTTTTAGCGATTCCATCTTCATGCCGCTGGTTGTTCCTCGCAAAGTTACCTTCCTCGCAAAGAGTGAATACTTCACATCTCCTGGACCTAAGGGCTTTATTAAGAAGCTGACCTTCATAGCTTTGGGACAAGTTCCTGTCGATCGCTCTGGTGGTCGCCGCAGTGAAGCAGCGCTCATCACAGGCCTTGAAGTTCTTGCAGGCGGAAATTCTCTCGGTATTTATCCTGAAGGAACACGTTCACCTGATGGTCGTCTCTATAAGGGGCGCACAGGTATTGCACGCCTTGCCATTGAATCAGGGGCTCCTATTATTCCGATTGCCATGTTTAACACGGATAAAATTCAGCCAACAGGGACAGTGATTCCGAAAATCATGCGAGTTGGAATCACCTTTGGCGAGCCAATGTATTTCGAAGGTGATTCAACGGATCTTCTCTATCTTCGCGAAGTAACAGATCAGATTATGAAACGTATTCAACAGTTATCGGGTCAAGAATATGTAGATACCTATGCTGTGAAGGCGAAGAAATCTGGACTCAACGTTGAGAATAACGAAGAGAGCGATTAATCAATCTGTAGTTCAGCTCGCTTGATAAGGTAATTACAGACATTGCATTCAGGGCCAGAATCAGGCATGCCACCTTCGATAGTGGTGATCAGCTCTTCAAGGATTGCGCTAAATCTGGCAGTGTCGCGTTCGACTGGAACATAGACCTTATTGACGCCAAAGCCATGAGAGTTACTTGCTAGCTCGCTCTGCGCAGTTTCAGTAACGCCGGCGAGCTTCCAGATCAATAGCCCCATTGATGAAACCGGAAATGGCTTCCCTTTATCAGGATTTTCAAGCGAGTGAGCATATGCCTCTAGCTGTGGGGCATAGAAAGGGCCATTGTCACGATCTGAGTCAGAGACTTTGCAATCAATAATTCCCACAGAGCCATCTGTGTAGTGACCGAGAAGGTCATAGATTCCAAGTATTTTCCAGCGAGTTTCAAAGCCATTGATCTTGATAGGCGCACTCTTTACCCATTGCCCCCATTGCTTCACAACGCCCTCTTTGAGTGAAGGATCGATGTCTTGCATAGAGGCCCTGCGAAAATGTTCCTCCTGCGAATCTGCAAGTGGCTTAACCAAAGGGAACTCTTTCTTGAGTTCGAATTTATACCAATACTTGAGCCAGAGGCAGCGCTTACAGGTGGAGAGCCCAAAGGTGAGATCTGATGGTGCGATGGTCTCTCTTGCTGGTACGTCTGGTTTTTTCATAGCTCATCTTCTCGTTATCCACTAGTTACTGCAGAGATTAAGACTGCGACACCGAGAATAATCATGATTAATCCACCGGTTGCACGAAGTCGCTCAAGTCGCTTGTTATCAGTTGCAAGCCAGGCGCGAGCAGTTCCGGCTAATAGGCCCCATGTTCCATCGGAGATAAAGGCGAGAACGCAGAACACTAATCCGAGAAATACCAATTGAATCGTGACATGACCGCCATCGATATCAACGAATTGGGGGAGCACTGCTGCAAAGAAGACAATTGCTTTGGGGTTGAGAACGCCCACCCAAAAACCATCACGAATTGATTGACGCGCAGTTGGTGCAACTGGTCCTTGATTAGTCATATCTGCGGCATGTATTTGTCGCTTGCGAATTGCATCAACGCCGAGATAGATCAGATAGAGACCGCCAGCCCATTGCACTGCAATGTAGGCGATATGCCATTTCTGCAGGATTGGTCCCACACCGAGTGCGACAAGAGTTGAGAGAACAAAGGAGCCGGCCACATTTCCTGCAACAGTCAGAACGGAGATCTTGCGACCCCATGCAACAGCTCGAGCGATCACAAAGAGAACGCTGGGTCCTGGAGCGATAATGATGATGATCGCAGCCACGAGGTACTCGGGTAGACGTGTGGGGATGACTCCGGCGAACATGAGGCAAAGGTAGCCAATAGGCGCGTCGATTTGCGCCTGCTGCCCCCATGGGCTTGAATGAGCACTCGATATAACGAATGGATATATCGTCTAGCCATAGCAAGGAAGGATTACCCGCATGCGTTCACGTTCAGAATCACTCGAATTTGCCCTCCTGGGACTCCTCTCGCAGGGACCTTTGCATGGCTACGAACTTCGAAAGCGCCTGATGGCGATCTTCGGCCCATTCCGCGCGCTCTCATTCTCAGTCCTCTATCCCCAGTTAAAGCGGATGGTGATTTCTGAGGTGATCGAAGCCAAGGAAATTGGAGTCACATCTCGCCGCACTCGCATTGTCTACACAATCACTAGAAAAGGAATCAAGCGCTTTGAGCTACTCAATAGCGCTGTGACATCAGATGCGTGGGAGGACGAAGGGTTTGGAGTTCGCTTCGCATTCTTTAGCCCGACAACAACACCCAACAGAGTTCGAATTTTGGAAGGGCGATTGCTTCGCCTTGAAGAGAAAGCAGGAGTGCTCAAAAGTGATTTAGCCAGCACCCCTGCTGCACTGGATAGATATCTCGAGGAGTGGCGCCGCTTCTCTCTCGATTCGCTAGAGCGAGAAATCGCATGGCTTAAGGAAATGATCATCACTGAGGAGAAAAGTAAATGAATATCACCACTGGTAAGGGCGACATCCGTGTTGCAATTGTTGGCGTAGGAAACTGTGCCAACTCACTCGTGCAAGGAGTCACCTATTACAAGGATGCAGCAACCGACCAAGAGATACCAGGTCTTATGCATGCAGTTGTGGGCGGCTATCACATCAACAATGTGAAGTTTGTTGCAGCATTTGATGTTGATGCGAAGAAGGTCGGTTTAGATCTCTCTGAGGCAATTTGGGCCAGTGAAAACAACACCATTAAATTCTCCGATGTTGCAAAGACTGGGGTTCCTGTTCAGCGTGGAGTCACACTCGATGGCCTTGGTAAGTATTACAAGGAAACAATTCAAGAATCGACAGCAGCACCTGTCGATGTTGTAGCAACGCTCAAGGCGGAAGAAGTAGATGTCCTCATCTGTTACCTGCCAGTGGGCTCTGAAGAGGCTGCTAAGTACTACGCACAGTGCGCAATCGATGCAGGGTGCGCCTTCGTGAACGCACTTCCTGTCTTTATCGCATCAGATCCTGTGTGGGCGAGAAAGTTTGAAGATGCAGGTCTTCCTATCGTGGGCGATGACATCAAGAGCCAGGTGGGTGCAACTATTACGCACCGAATCATGGCTAAGTTATTCCAAGATCGTGGAGTTCACCTCGATCGCACCTACCAACTCAACGTGGGTGGAAATATGGACTTTAAGAATATGCTCGAGCGCGATCGCCTTGAGTCCAAGAAGATTTCAAAGACAAACTCTGTGACATCCCAGCTCGATCACGATATGGGCGCAAAGAATGTTCACATTGGGCCATCTGACTACATCCCATGGCTTGATGACCGTAAGTGGGCATATGTGCGTCTTGAAGGTCGTGCATTTGGAGATGTTCCACTGAACCTCGAATACAAACTAGAGGTATGGGATTCACCTAACTCAGCTGGCGTCATCATCGATGCACTTCGCTGCGCAAAGATAGGCCTAGATCGCAAGGTTGGGGGAGCGCTGCTCTCACCATCGTCATACTTCATGAAGACTCCACCGGTTCAATACACAGATGAACAAGCTCATAACAAGGTAGAGGATTTCATCTCAGGAAAGCTTGAGCGCTAATTGTAAGAAAAGATAATGAGAAAACCCCGGTCCCTGATTGCTCAAGGACCGGGGTTTCTTCTTCCCTCAGTCTTCACGGAGAGTTAAAGAGTTGAGGGTTATATCGTCGCGCTATCTGGGGTGCGACGAATGTGTAGTAACCCTGCAAAAGATAGAAGTAGCATCACTAGCCCTCCGACAAGTGCTGCTATTGCTCCGTACCCTGCAATAACTCCCATAGTGCCGAATGCATATGCTTCAAGGAGCATTCCGCGAAGTGTGTTACCCATGAAAAGTGTTTGACGTAGATCGCCGAGTTTTGCAATCTGTGCAGTATCTGTACTTCCGCCTCTTACGAGGCCCATATACATTCCAGATACTTCTGAATATGTAGCTGGCTTTCCGACAGTTGCAATAGATGAAGCCTTCATATGCTCCCAGATGTAGAGATCTGAATAGTCTTTTGCCATCTCACCAGTGGTTACTTTTGCCTCAGCCCACTTTGCTAGCTGCTTTTTTGTCGCATCCGGCATAGCCTCAGCAGCCGGGAATGAGATATTTTGATTATCGAGTTGGCTCTTCACAGAGTCTGATGCGAATGTTGCGCCCCAGTTAAGTAGTCCAGCTGCAACAAATAGAAATACAGATAGTCCGAAACCAACAGCTGTAACAATCTTGTCAAAATTCTTGCGTTTCATTTAGTTTCTCTCCCTTGTGTAGCACCTAGATATTTAAGTGCTATGCAAATTACATACCTGAGGCATGCGTTATGAGAGTGAAAAGCTGAGGGCTAGCACCTCAGGTCAACAAGAGAGGGCTAGCACCAAGAATTATGTGATGTAAGTAATGTAAAGGGTTAGTGAACTTCTCGATTACAAATCGCCTGGCCTTGGCCATTTAATTCCAAATGAGAACAAGGAACTCCTAAGCGATCAAAAGCTGCATCTCCGTAATGAGTACGAAATGCAAGAGCGAGGAGTACTCGAATATTTGTGTCTCCATTAGAAGTAATCCCAAAAGCTTTAGCGGAACGACTGATTGTGTTCTCAACAACTTTTTCTGTGTGATTAGTCTCGCGTGCAATTGCGGAATTTGTCTTACCTTCGCAGAGCAGCCCTAGAACTAATTGTTCAAATGGGGACAATTCTCTTGTGGTGATAGTTATATCTCTGGACATTACAGCGACCTCTCCGTTGCTATAGCCTCTAGTATGCTCCCGAAAACATCCTTTGCATTACTGATGTAGCCCTTTAAGATGCTCCAATGACGGAAATAACGACCTCGAATCAGGGGCAAACGCTCGTATTACGCTTAAATCGACCCGAGAAGATGAATGCGATTACTCGGGATATGTATGCGGGCTTAGCTACACAACTCAACCAAGCGGCTGAGAACCCTGATATCCGATGCGTTCTCATTACGAGCGAAGGCGATCACTTCACAGCAGGTAATGACATACGAGACTTTATGTCCAACCCGCCGACTGAGGGAGATTCAGGGGTCGCGAAGTTTTTGGGCTCTCTCCTTGAATTCCCTAAACCACTGCTTGCCGCAGTCAAGGGCAACGCCATCGGTGTTGGTACAACAATGTTGCTTCATTGTGATGTTGTTGTTGCATCACCGAGTGCGAACTTCTCTATGCCATTTACATCACTTGGTTTAGTCCCTGAAGCTGGCTCAACAAAACTCTTCCCAGACCTTGTGGGGTATCAACGTGCTGCGAAGATTTTCATGACCGGTGAATCCTTTGGAGCCGATGAAGCACTTGAGATGGGGCTCATCGCTGAGATTGATGCAGATGCAGAAGGTAAGGCCCTTTCCATAGCAGAGAAAATCGCCCAGCAACCACCGAAAGCTATTTTGAATACCAAAGCGCTCATGAAGGCTGGCAGCCATGATGCGGTCTCAGCTGTCATGCTTGCCGAGTTCCAATTGTTTGCCCTGGCGCTTCAATCAGAAGAGGCTGCTGATGCATTTATGAAATTTATGTCAATGAAGGGAAAGTAGATGTCACTTCAAGGTAAGCGCATATTTGTTACAGGGGGATCGCGCGGTATTGGTTTAGCAATTGCCCTTCGTGCCGCACAAGATGGCGCATTGGTCGCAATCGCTGCAAAGACTTCAGATCCCAATCCGAAGTTGCCGGGCACTATCCACACCGCAGCCGAGGAGATTCGCGCCGCTGGTGGAACCGCCCTTCCCATCCAGTGCGATTTGCGCGATGAAAGCCAGATTACTGCTGCGATAGAGCAAGCTGCCAAAGAATTCGGTGGCATTGATATCCTGATTAATAATGCCAGTGCAATCAATTTGACCCGAACAGAAGACACTCCTGCCAAGCGATTTGACCTCATGTTTGATGTCAACGTCCGTGGAACCTTTCTTACTTCTCAGGCTGCTATTCCATATCTTCGCGAATCGGCTGAGGCGGGACGTAATCCACATATTTTGACACTCTCACCACCTCTTTCTATGAAGGCGAAATGGTTTAAGAACCATGTTGCCTACACAATGGCAAAGTATGGAATGAGTATGTGTGTTCTTGGGATGTCTGAAGAATTCAAGCGCGATGGGATTGCAGTCAATGCGCTCTGGCCGCGCACAGCTATCGACACTGCAGCCCTTCAAATGATTCCCGGCGTAGATACTGCTGCTTGCCGCACGCCAGAGATTCTCTCTGATACTGCTTACATTATCCTCAATCGAAATTCGAAAGAGTGCACAGGCAACTTCTTTGTCGATGATGAGGTTCTCGCATCCGAAGGAATCACAGATCTTGAGAAGTATTCGGTAGTTCCTGGAACAAAGGATTTCTTGCTCGATTTCTTCCTTGATTAAGAAATGTTGTGCATAAACCTCTAACCTTCTGTCATGAACCTAGAACTCAACGGCACTAACGTCATTCACGAGAGTGAGCGACAAGGTAAGGCATCCTCCCTTTTCTGGCCGTGGTGTGGCGCAAACGTTTCACTTCTAGCTCTCTCTTACGGTTCATTCTTTCTTGGCTTCGGAATCTCTTTCTGGCAGGCGACTGCTGCTGCAATTCTTGGCACGGTTCTCTCATTTCTTTTGGTAGGCGTAAGTTCACTTGCTGGAAAGAAATCTAATGCGCCAACAATGGTTCTTTCTCGAGCCACCTTTGGAGTGAAGGGCAGCATGATTCCTGGGTTTCTCTCCTATCTAGTCTTCGTGGGATGGGAAATTGTTCTCATTTCGCTTGCAACTTTGGCAACAGGAACAGTCTTTATGCGCTTAGGCAATTTGGATCACAACACTGCCATGGTTATTGGTTTTGCGATTGCGGTGGGACTTACCGTTTCCGCTGGAGTTCTTGGTTTTGCAGTCATCATGCGCATTCAACGAGTGCTCACTATTGTCACTATTGCCATGACCGGTGTCTATATCTCCCTCACCTTTGGGGAAGTTGATTGGACTGTCATCTCTGCACTCCCATCGGGAAGCGCGCAAGGCTTTATTGGTGCAATGATCTTTGGGGCAACAGGCATTGGGCTTGGTTGGGTAAATGCAGCGGCGGATTACTCTCGATATTTACCTAGGTCTACATCGAGCAAATCTGTCATTGGGTGGACAGTATTTGGGGCATCGATTGTGCCCATCACTCTTGTTATTTATGGCGCCGCTTTATCGGCAAGTAATAAGGATTTATCTGAGGCAATTGCAGGCGATCCCATTGGCGCACTCACGACGATTCTGCCTAGCTGGTACTTGATCATTTTTGCACTCGTTGCAATATTGGGATTGGTTGGGGGAGCGATTCTCAACCTTTATTCATCTGGTTTAACCCTCATATCTATTGGTTTACCCGTGAAGCGCCATGTGGCTGCATCTATCGATGCGGTTCTAATGCTCATGGGCGCCATATATTTTGTGTGGATTGCAGATGACTTTTTCTTCCCATTCCAAGGCTTTCTCATCACACTCGGTGTTCCTATCGCCACGTGGTCTGCAATCTTTGTGACCGATGTTTTGATGCGAAAGAGTTATCACGAGACTGATCTCTACAAAACTAACGGTCGCTATGGATCATGGAATGTAGGTTCTATATCAGTGATGGTTATCGGAACTTTTGTTGGTTGGGGCTTTGTGACTAATTCCTTCGCCAGTTGGCTTTCGTGGCAAGGTTATTTCTTAAGCCTGATTGGCGGAAAAGAAGGCGCGTGGGCCTATGCAAATCTCGGTGTCTTCTTCGCACTTGTAATTGGTTTTGTTGGATATTTCCTTTTCGCGCGCAGCTCTATAGCGAAGCAGGAAAACGCTTAAGCCATAGAACGCCAAGCAGCCCCGAAAGAATGGCTGCAAAGAAGAGCCCCATACGCACCTGCGCTAGTTCACTCTCTGTCTTCAAAGTAATTTCTGCAATAACGATGGAGACGGTAAGGCCCATACCCGCAAGGAATCCAACACCGACAATCTCTTTCAGATCTAGAGCTTGAGGCAGCTTGAGCTCTGTAAATCGGGTGAAGAGGAAAGTGAAGAGCGTAATCCCTAGGACTTTTCCAATAACACGGGCAAGGACCACGGCAATTGAGATTTTTTCTGTCGCAACTGAGAAATCCAATTTGGAAAGTAGGTTGATGAAGATATAGATAGGAATGATCAAGAAGGTAGCTATGGGTGAAAGGAGTGAAATAAGGCGGTGTCTGAAAGGTAGAAGGAAGCCAATTGCTGCAGCTCCTAGTGTGTAAGTAGCGCTGGCAAGATGTAGGTCGTCTCTAAAGAAGATACCGATAACCAGAAGTGAAAAGAAATCATCGGCTACTGCAAGAGTTAAGAGAAAGAGTCGAACAGCGGGATTTACCCTCTTGCCCAAAATACTTAAGGCTCCGATTGCTAACGCGACATCTGTTGGCATCGCTATCGCCCATGCACGTGATCCAGGAATCAGTGCAATGAAGATCAGTGCTGGAAGCAACATTCCACCGAGTGCCGCAAGTGCGGGAAGAATCGCATCCTTTGGCTTATTGAGCCCTTCGCGAATTTCAAGACCTATGAGAATGAAGAAGATGAAGGTCAGGACTTCAGAGAGCATGGAGGAATGATATCGGTCACAGCTATGAAGCAGGCGCTCGACAAACGCGCTTTCACTGTCGCATAAAGATTTCTAGCCTTAGAAATACCCTTCAACTCATCGGTTAGATGAAATTGGAGATGATATTGAAAAAGTTTGTAGCAATCATGGCGGTAGCTTTCTTAGCAATTAGCACCACGGGAGCTAGTGCAGCAACAAAGGTAACTATCAGCCCTCAGAACAAGGTTTCAAAGAAGAACCCTGTCATCACTGTAAAACTTTCAGGAATGCCCACCACGAACGGTCTCTACCTATCTCAGTGCATGGCACCGAAGGTAAAGGGCGAAGCACCTACTGCATGTAATCCTTCAAAGGCGAGCAAGCTCTGGGTATCTGCACTAGCTGCAGATCAGCAGATGGGCGCAAAGGCAGCTACTGGCAAAATCACTATGAAGCTCGATAAGTACTTCAAAGACGGCGATTGCGTTCATACAAAGTGCGTAATCTATGTAACAAATGATCACAACGCTTCAAGCGATCGCAGTGAAGATCAATTAATTCCGTTTAAGTTCGACGGATTACTGCCCTTCTAATCTTTAGCTAGTGCTCGAAGTCCTGCTATCGCAAATCTTTGCGCGTAGCGGATTTCGGGCGCTGCTTCATTTCCAGCATCAATTCTCTTTGCTGCAGCATCTATCGCACTCTGCAGATATGAAACCGCTAATCCCAGGTCTGAAATAGAGATCTCTTGAATCGGCTGAATAATTGTTGCCATCATATTTCTATGGCCCTGAACAATCTCTGCTTTGCGAAACTCAGGAGCTGCAACAGTGTTTAGACTTTTAACAAGGAGATGTCTTCCATCGGCCACATATTGAAGTGCCTCTGAAATCCAGAGTTCAATGTATTCATAGGGGTCGGTAACGCCCTGGACAGCTGTCATCAATCGATTCTTGTAATACTCAAGTTCTTCAAGAACCAGATCCGCAATCAGATCAGCGGATGAAGAGAAATATTCGTAGACAAGTGAGCGTGATATTCCTGCGCGTTTTGCTACCGCTGTGACCGTTACTGACGGCGCCCCTGATTCAAGAGCGAGTGACATTGCTGCATCAATGATCTGACGCTGACGCATAGCCCGTTGTTCACCAATGGTTGCTTCGGCAATCTTCGGGCTCATGAGAGAAGTCTCCTATGTATTGAGTGTGGGTGCGACCCGGAAATGAAGAGACCCCGCCATTGCTGACGGGGTCTCTTTCGACGAATAGTTCTTAGATGTCGTAGTAAAGCTCAAACTCAGCTGGATGCGGACGTAGTCGCACATAATCAACTTCATTCTTACGCTTCCACTCAATCCATGTTGAGATGAGATCTTCTGTGAAGACTCCACCCTTAGTAAGGAATTCGTGATCCTTCTCAAGGGAATCAAGAACAGCATCAAGTGAACCTGGAACCTGTGGAATCAAAGCAGCCTCTGATGCCTCGAGCTCGTAGAGATCCTTATCAACTGGTGCAGGTGGTTCGATCTTGTTCATGATTCCATCGATACCAGCCATGAGCATCGCTGCAAATGCGAGGTATGGGTTCGATGATGGATCTGGGCAACGGAATTCAACGCGCTTTGCCTTTGGTGAAGATCCTGTAATTGGAATACGGATACATGCTGAACGGTTACGTGCTGAGTAAACGAGGTTTACTGGAGCTTCATAACCTGGAACCAAGCGACGATATGAGTTCACTGTTGGGTTGGTGAATGCAAGAAGTGATGGTGCATGCTTTAAGAGTCCACCGATATACCAACGTGCCATATCTGAGAGATCGCCATATGTGCCAGCTTCGAAGAAGAGTGGCTTGCCATCTTTCCAGAGTGACTGGTGAACGTGCATACCTGAACCGTTATCTCCGAAGAGTGGCTTTGGCATAAATGTTGCGGTCTTGCCACCTTCCCATGCAACGTTACGGATGATGTATTTGAACTTCATCAATTCATCGCCTGCTGTGAGAATGTCTGTGAAGCGGTAGTTGATCTCCATCTGGCCAGCAGTTCCCACCTCGTGGTGTGAACGCTCAACAAGAAGACCTGCACGACCGAGCTCCATGACCATCTCATCACGAAGATCTGCAAACTGATCTGTTGGAGAGACAGGGAAGTAACCGCCCTTAATGCGTGTGCGATATCCACGGTTCGGTGTTCCATCTGGATCTGCAACGATGCCTGTATTCCAAGCACCTTCATATGAATCGATGTGGTGGTAGGCCTCATTGATGCCAGTCTTAAATCGAACCGCATCAAAGACATAGAACTCAGCTTCTGGTGCGAAGAATGCCTGATCTGCAATTCCTGTCGACTTCAAGAAATCTACAGCCTTCTTCACAACGCCACGTGGGTCGCGTGAATAAGGGGTGTCATCTGTTGGGTTATGAACAGAGAAGATGATGACCAAAGTCTTTTCAAGACGGAATGGATCAATAAATGCTGATGATGGAACTGGAAGCAACTTCATATCTGATTCGTGGATTGACTGGAATCCGCGGATTGATGAACCATCGAACATAAGACCATCTGTGAAGACTGCTTCGTCGAAAGATTCAACAGGAACGTTGAAGTGGTGCTGAATTCCTGGAAGATCTGTAAAGCGTACGTCGACGAGCTTTACATCCTCCTTCTTGATGTATGCAAAAATTTCTGAAGAATTCTTAAACATATGTGATACTCCAATTGAGGCTCTTTATCGCCCAGCCGCCTCATCATTGAGCACTGCTGATGGAGTGAAGGCTAGTTCTCCCAAGTAAAAAAGTCATAATTTTGGTGTTACATCCGTGTTACATCATCATCGGATGGCTCACATCGCAGGCTCGTGGATGAGGGGCTAGGCTCGCCCCCATGTATCCACGCGTATCTCAAGGTCGGCGCCTGCTGGGAATCACCATCGACTGGCTGGCTTGTTATGCGATTTCCTTGGGCTTCTTTGCAGGAGCTGGAACCTTCACCGATCGAGTTCCAGGAGCTCGAGTTCCCACCCTGCTCATGTTCTTCCTCGAATACAGCCTTCTCGTCGCATTTGGTGGAGCTTCTTTTGGTCATCGACTTGTAGGACTGAAAGTCATTCGATTCTCTGATGGGGGAGCTGCGACACCGATTCAAGCTCTCATCCGCTGCGCGCTCCTAGTGCCTCTGATCACGGCAATTACCTTTGATGAAGATGGCAGAGGAATCAATGAGAGATTTTCAAATACGGTCTTAGTGAAAACTCGTTAACTAGCGAATCTTTACGCCCTTAGGCATAGGTCCTTTTGGAATTGGCAAAGACATTCCGCCCACGGCCTTCAGACGCGCACGCACTTCTCGCATCTGATGAGCTGACAATTTCTTTGGCAACTTTGTTACGTGCTTTTGCAATTTGCGAATAGGAACTTGTCCATCGCCATCGCCAACGAAGACTTCAATGATGGGAACACCTGGAGCAAAACGCTCTGACTTCTTCTTCTCATCTTGGATCATCTGACGAACTGCAAAGCCGCCTTCGCCTGTGAGAACAATTCCTGCGCGACCAACGCTGCGATGGACCATATCTTGCTGCTTGTTGACGGCCACGGCAGGAGTTGTGGTCCAACCTTTGCGGATAGCCATAAGGACGCTAGCTCCTGCGCCAATCTGGCCTTCGATAGATGAATAAGCAGCAGATCCTGCGATGCGCGTAAAGAAGAACATTGCAGCGAGTGCTGCCAAAGGAATAGTGACGAAGCCTCCATAGATTGGATGGCCAAAGATAATCCCAAGTGAGATACCGACTACAAGCACAAGAAGAAAGATGAGAATGAGGGCGATGCCAATCCATGGCTTTACAGATTTTGTGACCTTGTATGCATCACGGAAAGTCTGAAAACGAGGAGTCTTTATCTTTGCTTCTTTATTCTTCTTCTTAAACATGAGCGTTAGTTTAGGGGAGCAGGGGCTGTACCACCAAGGCGCACCGGTGCCCAACGCTGGCCAGCATGTGAATCTGGATACTTTTCTTGAACTTCATGGAGCATTCTCAGCATCGTCTCGCGCAATAACTTCTCGCCCGCCTCAACATCTGATTTCTTATCAAAGTACAAAGGTTGCCCAAAAGCTACCGTGATTGGCACGCCTTGACGGCGTAGATTGCGTTTTACCTTCTTGGTCCAGATGCGCTGTGAACCCCAGACAATGGTGGGCACGATGGGAACACCTGCTCCCATAGCCAAGCGAACCGCGCCAGATTTCAACTCTTTGATTTCAAAGCTGACAGAGATAGTTCCTTCAGGAAAGATCCCAATGATTTCGCCAGCACGCAGTGCGCGAAGAGCTGTGACAAAAGATGCTGATCCGTTTGAGCGATCGACAGAGATGTGGTGCATTCCTCGCATCAGCGGTCCAGCTAATTTGTTATTAAAGATCTCTTTCTTAGCCATAAATCGCACGTAGCGACCTGCGGGAAGTGCTGCAGTTCCTGTGAGCGCAAAATCCAAATAACCGATGTGGTTAATTGCAAGGATTGACCCACCATCACGAGGAATGTTCTCCTCTCCTTGGAAGTCGAATTTCAATCCAAGGTATTTCCAGAACGCCTTAATTGCAACGATAACTGGGGGATAGACGAGATCAGCCACGCAAGCTTCGCTTTTCTACTGCTTGCTTATAGAGGCGACCTGCGCGATAAGAACTACGAACCAGTGGTCCACTCATCACACCGCTAAATCCAATATCTTCTGCCTCTTTTGCCAACTCAACAAACTCATCAGGCTTGACCCAACGCTCCACTGGATGATGCTTATTGGTTGGGCGCAAGTACTGGGTGATAGTAATGAGATCACACCCAGCATCATGAAGATCTATGAGAGCCTGTGTTATCTCTTCGCGAGTTTCACCGAGTCCAAGAATGAGGTTGGACTTGGTAATCAGGCCATATGCACGAGCTTGGGTAATGACATCCAGTGATCGCTCATATGTGAAAGCTGGACGAATGCGCTTAAAGATTCGTGGAACTGTCTCCAAGTTATGTGCAAATACTTCAGGACGGGTTTCAAAAACCTCATTGAGATGAACCGGATTGCCGCTGAAATCTGGTGCCAGCATCTCAACACCCGTACCTGGATTGAGTTCGTGCACCATGCGGATGGTCTCGGCATAGAGCCAAGCACCTTCATCTTCTAAATCATCACGAGTAACGCCAGTGATAGTTGCGTACTTCAAGCCCATTGATTGCACTGATTCAGCTACGCGGCGCGGTTCATCGCGATCGAGCTCTTCTGGCTTTCCGGTATCAATATTGCAGAAGTCGCAGCGACGTGTGCAACGATCGCCACCAATAAGAAATGTTGCCTCTTTATCTTCCCAGCATTCAAAGATATTAGGACACGCCGCTTCTTGGCAGACTGTGTGAAGACCTTCGCTCTTAACAAGTGAGCGAAGACGTGTGTATTCAGGGCCCATATTGGCGCGAGTCTTAATCCACTCAGGTTTGCGTTCAATGGGAGTCTCGGTATTGCGCGCTTCGATGCGAAGTAACTTGCGACCTTCGGGTGCGATAGTCATGCGCTCACCTTCATCAGAGATTCGAATAGATACTTCTCAACCACAGGTATTACATCATCTACCGATATATCTCGTGAGAGTTCATCGGCCATTGAGGTAACTGCTGCATCACTGATGCCGCAGGGGATGATTCTATTGAATGCTGCCAGCTCTGGATTCACATTGAGAGCAAAGCCATGCATGCTCACCCCTTGGGCCACGCGTATTCCGATGGCGGCAATCTTGCGTTCACCACGCTCATCACATACCCAGACTCCTGAGCGCCCATCAACTCTCTGGGTATTTATTCCAAATTCGCTACAAACTTCAATCAGGCCGGCTTCAATCTCACGGACAAAGCCTCCGAGTTCAGTTGGCTTGGCCAATTTCACAATCGGATAGCCGACTAGTTGTCCTGGTCCATGCCAAGTGATCTTGCCACCGCGATCGACATCAATGACAGGTGTGCCATCAGTTGGTTTTTCTAACTCAGATGTTCGCTTGCCGGCTGTATAGACCGATGGATGTTCAAGAAGAATCAATGTATTGGGGCGAAGGCCTTGTGCGACCTCTGCATGAATTGCGCGCTGTTGTGCCAGAGCCTCGGAGTACTCAACAAGACCTTCACGGGTGAGTGCAAGTGGCGACTTCATTAATTCTTCCTGTGAAGCAGCGCTGAATGTGGGCACGAGTACAGCCTAAAGGTAGGCTAGCGCTCTCGCGAATTACGCTCACAACACAGCCCGAAAGGCCTCTTCTATCGTGTCGATAACTACAGTTCAAAAATCTCGCAAGCCATTTGCCCTCGCCATGTTGGTGGTCATCATCTGGTTCCTTATTGCAGGCGTCTTCGGACCCCTCTTTGGAAAGCTGACCTCAGTTCAGGAAAATAACAACTCTTCATTCTTGCCTAAGGGTGCTGAAGCAACTCTGGCCGCTGATGAGATTGCAAAGTTCACTACTAAAGATGCATTTAATCTTCCAGCCCTCATTCTCTTTGAAGGCAAAGTAAGCCCTGCAACTTTTGAAGCAATCAATGAACATATGGCTGGCGTTGGCGCTCTCACGCTCGAAGATACTGATGCCAAGATTGCAGATTACCTAGCTCCAGGGCAGGTTATCTCTGTATTTCCTTCAGAAGATGGTGAAGCCATCCTTGCAAACGTTCCACTAGATGGCAATGCGATTGCAAAGCTGCTGCCCAATGACAAGCCAGTTCTTCCTGCAGTAATCGAGGCGTTGCGCGAGGACATTAAACCGATTGCTGAAGCCAATGGTGTTTCGCATTATGTAACTGGCCCCGGAGGACTCTTAGGAGATCTCTTTGGAGCATTTGAGACACTCGATTCAACTCTTCTTCTCACAACGCTGGCAGTGGTGGCGATAATTCTGATTGTTGTCTACCGTTCGCCAGTTCTTTGGATAATCCCTTTACTCTCATCCCTCTTTGCACTCTCCACAGCTGGTGGAATCGTCTATCTCCTTGCAAAGAACGACATCATTGATGTTGATGGTCAATCGCAGGGAATTCTCTCGGTTCTTGTCATTGGTGCGGCAACCGATTACGCGCTCCTTCTCATCGCTCGTTATCGAGAAGAACTTCATCTGTATGAGAACCGTTTCGATGCTATGCGCGCTGCCTATAAAGGTGTGTGGGAGCCAATCCTTGCATCAGGCTCCACAGTCTCGATCTCTCTTCTCATCCTTCTCTTTAGCCAATTAACAAATACCGCAAGCCTTGGTCCTGTTGGTGCTATTGGCATCGTCTGTTCGATGATCACAATCCTTACCCTCCTTCCTGCTTTGCTACTCCTCTTCGGACGTTGGATTTTCTGGCCACGTATTCCTGAAAACGATGGCGATGATCATGTGCTCTCTGGAACTTGGTCCAAGGTCGGAAGTTCGATTGAACGTAACCCTCGCAAGGCCTGGGTTATTTCTGGATCTGTACTTCTACTCTTTGCATTTGCATCGACAACACTGAAAGCTGATGGACTTGGAACCGTTGATTCCTTCACAGGAAATCCTGAATCTGTTGTGGGACAGAAGTTGCTGGTCAAGCACTTCCCAGGCGGAGAAGGTGACCCAACTCAGGTTGTGGTCTCCGTGGACAAAGTTGGAGCAGTTACCGCAGCTCTTAAGAACGCACCCGGTGTTACAGATATCTCTCCACAATTAGATGGTTTCCCAGTACCAGGACAGCCACTTCCTGCGATGAAGGTTGTTGGCAATCGCGCAATTCTCAACGTGACTCTTGATAAGGCGCCCGATAGCGTTGAAGCAGGAAATGACATTCCTGAGATTCGACGACTTGCTCACGCAGCAGATTCAACATCCCTCGTGGGTGGAACGAGCGCTGTTTACTTTGATGTGCGAACAGCAAATAATCAGGACAACAGGACGATCATTCCAATCATTCTCATAGTAATCACCTTGATTCTCGGATTACTCCTACGAAGTATTTTGAGCGCAATCGTTCTTCTTGGAACAGTTGTCTTGTCATACTTTGCAACTCTCGGTGTATGTGCTCTTGTCTTCAACCATGTCTTTGGCTTTGCAGGAGGAGATAACTCATTCCCACTGTTCGCCTTTATCTTCTTGGTTGCCCTCGGCATCGACTACAACATCTTCTTGATGACCCGTGTCCGTGAAGAATCACAGAAGATTGGCACGCGCGCTGGCGTCATCAAGGGCGTCACTGTTACCGGTGCTGTGATTACATCAGCAGGAATTGTCCTTGCGGCAACCTTTGCTGTTCTTGGATTACTCCCGCTAGTTCCACTTGCTCAGCTCGGCTTTGCTGTGGCATTCGGTGTTCTGCTCGACACCATCATTGTTCGCTCAATTTTGGTACCAGCTCTCGTTCATGAGATTGGTCCAAAGATCTGGTGGCCTTCTAAGTTACAGAATAAGTAATTAGCTATGCGCGTAGGAATTGCCGGCTATGGGTTATCAGGCCGCTCATTTCATGCACCTTTGCTTAAAGGGTGTGGCTTTGAGGTAGCGACGGTACTCACCGGCAATTCCACTCGTGCACGTCAGGCGAAGGAAGATTTCCCTCTCACCAAGGTCACAACGGATTTCAGTGATTTTCTGGCGCAGAACTTAGATCTTGTTGTCGTTGCTTCTGCTAACGCAGTTCACGCCGACCATGCGTTAGCAGCAATCAAGGCAGGTATTCCTGTTGTCGTTGAAAAGCCCATGGCACGAACTCTTGCAGAGACTGAGAGCATCTTGAGTGCAAGTGAGAAATCAGGCGTCCCCGTTACTGCTTTCTATAACAGGTTATGGGATAGCGATATCTTGACGGTGAAGAAAGTTGCAGCAAATGGTCTGATTGGCAAAGTCTTTAGACTCGATTCTCGCTTTGAACGATTTCGCCCACAACTTAATGCGGCCGCATGGCGTGAATCATTAACACCTGAAGAAGGTGGTGGACTCTTACTTGATCTACAGACACATCTACTCTCAACAGCTCTTGATTGTTTTGGCCCTGCAGATCTGACCTATGCAAGTGTTCGTAAGATCCGTGGAGAATCCGAAGATGATGTTGTTCTGAATTTGCGCCATCACTCAGGGGTGGATTCATATTGCTCAGTAAGCGCGATTTCAGGATCGGTAGGACCTCGCATTCGCGGTCTGGGAAGTGAAGGCGCTCTCATCATTGAAGAGTTAGATCCACAAGAAGCACTGCTACGTGCTGGAAGTTTTCCTGAGGGTGGAATCTGGAGCGTACCAACTTCATCGAAGGCATATATCCAACGAGGTGATGCCCGTGAAGAAATAGAAGCCGTTGCAGGAAATTACGGTCTCTTTTATCTCGCAGTAGCAGGAGCCCTGGAAGGCAAGAATGAATGGCCGATAACGCCTGCACAAATCAGAGCCGTTGCAACGATTATCGATAAGGCGCGTGAAATTAGTGTCAGGTAAGAGTGTTGCCGTCATTGGAGCAGGACTTGCTGGGCTAAGTGCAGCAATTACTTTGCAGGATGCTGGATGCGATGTTGAAGTTTTTGAATCTAGCGATCGCGTTGGCGGAAGAGTTGCAACTGATGTTATTGATGGATACCGACTAGATCGAGGCTGTCAACTCATCAATGCTCGATACCCAGAACTTGTGCGACTTGGAATCCTTGCAGAGCTAGATTTCATAGTGGCCTCACGAACAATTGATATTGCACTCGGTACATCACAGATCTCTTTAGGAGATCCTCGCCGCCATCCTTTCTCAGCACTTAATCCAGCAACTGGTTCAATTCTTACCAAGGTTCGCTTTCTCTCATATTTGACCAGCTCGGCGAAGGCGGGAATGAGCGTTGAAGAAGAGCTGATTCAATATGGCAATCTCTACGCTCGTGTACTCAAGCCTTTTCTTTCAGGTGTATTTCTCACTTCTCCTGCCAATGTTGATGCGGTGAGCGGGAAAGAGATCATTCGCTCATTTGTTTCAGGAAAACCAGGGCTACCAGCACACGGTGTAGGGGAGTTGGCGAAAGCTCTTGCAAAACGTGTAAACACCATCCATCTCAACTCACGCATTGATGCGATTGATCAAGTCAATGCAGACTCTGTCATTGTTGCAACGGATGTCACTACTGCAGCGCAACTACTGGATATTCCTAACGTTCCTAAACTTGCATCGAGTACAACCTGGTATCACGAGATTCCAGAAGGTGTGACTTCATCAAAGAATCTCTTGATAGATGGACAAACAAGAGGTCCTGTCATTAACTCAATTGCAATATCAAATATGGTGCCAAGTTATGCTCCATCTGGAAAGACGCTTCTATCTTCTACGACAATCGACTTCGCATCTGAATCAGAAGTGCGCAGACACTTAGCAATCATGTGGGGTGTTTCAAGCTCTGACTGGGCGCTGATTGCCAAATATGAAATTCCTAAATCACTTCCCATCTTTGGAGTAGGTGTGCAAGGCGCTCAATCTTCACAGTTTGCAGAAGGAGTATTTATTGCCGGTGATTATCGAACCGCACCTTCACAAAATGGTGCACTCTTATCTGGACGCCTTGCAGCGCAGGAGTTACTCCTGAATTAAGGCGGTAAGTGCGTTGGTGATGTGTGGGTAATCCCATGTGAAGCCAGCATCAGTGAGCGCCTGTGGCACCACCTTCTTACTTCCCAAGATTTCAGATGAGAAGCCACCGAGAGCAATCTTGAGTGCAATGGCGGGAGCCGGAAAGAGCGCTGGACGATGCATTGCTCGAGCAAGTGCTGATGTGAACTCCTGATTAGTTACAGGATTAGGGGATGTGAGATTTACAGGACCTGAAATCCTATTTTCAAGTAAGAAAGTTATTGCGCGAATAACATCATGCAAAGTAATCCAGGACCACCATTGCTTACCGTTACCGAGCTTGCCGCCAAGGCCGAATCTAAAGAGTGGAAGCATTCTTCCTAGTGCGCCGCCTGTTGGATCTAGAACTAAACCTGTGCGAATTTTGACTGTGCGAACATCTGTGACGAGATCCGCAGCACCTTCCCATTCGCGGCAGACCGCGGCAAGAAAATCATCTCCGACGCGATCTGATTCAACAACAGCGCGATTACCGGATTCGCCATACCAACCAATGGCACTTGCTGAGATAAATACCTGTGGCTTTACTTCATTGACCGCGTGGGCGATTGCTGTTGTTCCAAGTAGTCGTGAATTGAGAATCTCTGACTTGTACTTTTTGCTCCAGCGCTTATCGCCGACACCGACTCCTGCTAAGTGGATAATTGCATCGACACCACGAAGTGCTTCGATATCAACATAACCAGTCTTGGGATCCCACTGAATTTCATCGGGTGCGACAACGGGGCGGCGCACAAAGCGCTGGACAGTGTGGCCTTCGCTTTTGAGATGGCCAACGAGTGCTGTGCCAATGAGTCCTGATGCGCCAGTGATTGCGATGCGTTGTGGGACTGACATAAAGGTTAGAGACCCAAATCAGATTCGAATGCTCCACCTTCGAGGCGCTCTTTAAGAGTGACTAAGAAGCGTGCTGCATCTGCGCCATCGACAACGCGGTGATCGTAGGAGAGACCGAGATAGACCATGGAGCGAATAGCGATTGTCTCGCCACCATCTTCACCCTTCACAACCATTGGTCGCTTCACAACTGCGCCGAGTCCAAGGATTGCAACCTGTGGCTGATTAATGATTGGTGTATCAAAGAGTGCACCACGTGAGCCTGTATTGGTGAGAGTAAATGTTCCACCACCGAGCTCATCAGGAGTTACCTTGTTATCGCGTGTGCGAGCCGCAAGATCTGCAATCTTGCGAGCAACGCCGCCCATGTTCAAATCACCAGCGTTATGAATGACTGGAACTAAGAGACCGCGCTCAGTATCAACTGCAATACCAAGGTGCTCTGCGCCGTGATAGATGATCTGATCACCTTCGACAGATGAGTTAAGAACTGGGTGTTGCTTGAGTGCTTCACACACTGCCACAGCAAAGAATGGAAGGAATGAGAGCTTGACGCCTTCACGTGCTTCAAATGTTGGCTTGGAGCGATCGCGCAGACGCGCAATCTTTGTGACATCTACTTCAATGACTGTTGTCAGCTGCGCTGAGACCTGAAGGGATTCGACCATGCGAGCTGCAATAACTTTGCGAAGTCGTGACATTGTCACTGTAGTTCCACGAAGCGGTGATGCAACTGCAGCTGGACGTGGTGCTGATGGAGTTGATGCTGCAGCTGAGGCAGCAGGCGATGCAACGGCAGCAACTGCAGACTTAGGAGCAGCAGCCTCAACATCTTCCTTACGAATACGACCGCCAATTCCTGTTCCGCGCACGGATGCCAGATTTACTCCGAGATCGTTTGCAAGTTTTCTAACAATAGGAGTGACATAAGCATCTTGTGGTTGTGACATAGGAGCAGCCGCAGCTACGGGAGCTGGCGCTACAGGTGCAACGACAACAGGAGCCGCAACAGGTGCTGGAGTTGGTGCAACAGGTGCAACAGGTGCAACCGGAACAGGAGCTGGTGCAGCGACAACAGGTGCAGATCCTGAAACACCGATAAGTCCAAGACGGGCACCGACTGGAACAGTTGTATCAACTGCAACATCGATTGCAAGAAGAGTTCCGGCAACAGGTGAAGGGATTTCTGTATCGACCTTATCTGTTGAAACTTCAAGAAGTGCTTCATCTACTGCGATGGAGTCTCCAACGTTCTTAAGCCAACGTGTAACAGTTCCTTCGCTGACAGATTCACCGAGTGCCGGCATTGTGATTACTGTTCCGCCGCCACTAGATGCTGGTGCAGCAACGGGCGCAGCAGGAGGGGGAGTTGCGGCAACGGGTGCTGCTACAGGAGCAGCAACTGGCGATGCAACAGGAGCGGCAGGAGCTGCAACGGGTGCTGGAGCTGATGCGCCTGCGCTATCTGCAATCACTGCAAGTTCTGCGCCGACTGCAACTGTCTGGTCAACGCCAACAACAATTTTTGTAAGGATTCCTGCAACAGGAGAAGGGATCTCTGTATCGACTTTGTCGGTTGAAACTTCAAGGAGTGGTTCATCGACAGCGACCATGTCGCCTTCGTTCTTGAGCCAACGAGTAACTGTTCCTTCACTGACGCTCTCACCGAGAGCTGGCATTGTGACTGAGAATGACATCGCTATTTTCTCCTCTTACTTAACCGTGCGAGTGAAGTGGTTTGCCTGCAAGAGCCATATGAGCTTCGCCCATTGCCTCAGACAGTGTTGGGTGTGCATGAAGGAGAGGTGCAACATCATCTGCTGATGCCTCCCAGTTAAAGATTAATTGTGCTTCGGAAACTAATTCACCCACGCGAGAACCCACCATGTGAATTCCAAGGACAGGACCATTCTTCTGTGCAACAAGCTTGATGGAGCCTGCAGTCTTAAGAATCTGAGCCTTGCCATTGCCTGCAAGGTTGTAATCAACTTCAACAACGTCATAACCACGCTCTTTTGCAACCTTGGTTGAGAGCCCCATCGATGCAACTTCTGGCTCTGAATAGGTAACACGTGGAACACCGTCGTAATTGATAGGGCGAGGATTAAGACCTGCAATTGTCTCTGCAACAAGAATTCCTTCTTGGAATCCAACGTGAGCTAGCTGCAGAGTAGGGATGATGTCTCCTACTGCGAAGATGCCAGGGATATTGGTGCGGCAATGGTCATCAACAGTGATGTATCCGCGATCCATCGTGATACCCAGTTCTTGGTAGCCCACGCCATCTGTAACAGGGCCGCGGCCTACAGAGACAAGGAGGAGATCGGCTGTGAATTCGCGTCCATCTTCAAGAGTAACTGTGACGCCCTTCTTATCAACTTTGTGAGATTTAAAGCGAACACCTAATTCAAAATTGATTCCGCGCTTGCGATAAGCACGCTCGAGTAACTTGCTGGAAGATTCATCTTCAAGGGCGATCAAATGTGGAAGGCCTTCAATAATGGTCACTTCTGAACCGAATGATTTCCAAACAGATGCGAATTCGCATCCGATGACTCCACCACCGAGAACGATGACACTCTTTGGAACGTAGTTCAGAGAAGTACCGTGATCGGATGTAATAACGCGATCTCCATCGATATCTAATCCAGGCAATGTGCGTGCATAGGAACCGGTTGCGAGAACAATGTTCTTACCAACATAGGCAGTGCCGTTAACATCAACGGTGTTATTGGAGACGAGTCGCCCGGTGCCTTCGACATAGGTAATGTTTCGAGACTTAACCAGGCCTTGCAAACCTTTATGAAGGCCTGCGATAACGCCATCCTTATAGGAGTTCACGCCAGCCATATCGATAGAGTTAAAAGTGGCGTTTACTCCGAAGTGGGATGAGTCGCGTGCACTATCTGCAACTTCACCAGCATGGAGCAGGGCTTTTGTGGGAATACATCCGCGGTGTAGGCATGTTCCGCCGACCTTATCTTTCTCGATGAGCGCTACGGTCAATCCGAGTTGGGATGCGCGAAGGGCTGCGGCGTAGCCGCCACTACCGCCACCGAGAACTACGAGATCAAAATTTGCCACCGACACACTCCTCTTTAAGCTCAACGACCCTATCTTGCCAGCCTAGGCAGGCGAATGCATAACGCGCTTCTAAGAGCTGGCAGAGATAGCCAGCTGCACCAGGGAGCGAAGAGCGATCCCTGTTCCACCGACTGGGGTGTAACCATGGGGCGCGCTCTCGTTATAGGCAGGACCTGCGATATCAAGGTGAAGCCAGGGGAGTTCATCTGCGACGAAATCCTTCAGGAATAAGCCAGCAACGAGCATTCCGCCCATGCGCTCACCAATATTTGCAAGATCTGCAACCGGTGAATCAAGGGAGGCTCGTAATTCAACAGGCAGTGGCATTGGCCAGAAAGCTTCACCTGTCTCCTTTGTCACATCCATAAAGTGAGATGAGAATCCTTCATTATTTGTCATCACAGCGCTCGTGCGAGTTCCTAGTGCAACAACTTGTGCACCAGTCAGCGTTGCGACATCGATGATTCCGTCGAGATCTTTCGTCTCCTGTGCTCGCACAATTGCATCGGCAAGAACGAGGCGACCTTCCGCATCAGGATTGAGAACTTCAACAGTCTTACCGCCATAGATAGTGATGACATCACTAGGACGTGTTGCAGTATCGCTGATCATATTTTCTGCCAACGGTGCCCAAGTCTCGATTGCAACAGGAAGTTTAAGAAGTGCGATTGCAATAGTTGCAGCACAGACAGCTGCAGCACCACTCATATCTGACTTCATTGCTTCCATGCCTTTAGCAGGCTTGAGTGCAAGACCGCCAGAATCAAATGTGATTCCCTTACCAACGAAGGCATATTTCTTCTTCGCCTTGGCACCCTTAGGTGTGTATGAGATGTTCAAAAGACGTGGGGGATTAACAGAACCCTGACCTACTCCAATGATTCCGCCGTAACCCTTTGACTTTAATTGAGCATCTGTCATGACGGAGACTTTCAGTCCGAGCGCTGCGCCTCCTGCCTTCTTGACTGCGTCATTGATCGCTTTACAGAAAGTCTCTGGAGTTAAGTGGCTTGGGGGAGTATTGATCAGATCGCGCACAAGGTTTGTATAGGTTCCAATAATCTCTGCAGACTTGGCAGCTGACTTCGCACTTGCTTGTGAAGCTAGATCCGTGTGGACCGTAATAGATTTCAAAGGTGACTTCTGGCCGCTCTTTGTAGAACCTCTAAATTGATCAAAGAGATATGAGCCAAGGGCGGCGCCTTCAGCAACGCCTCTAATTCCTGATAAGGATTTTGCTGGGAGTGAGAATGTTGCGCTGGAGTTTCCCGCGAGTGCGCGCGCTGCAGCACCTGCCGCACGTCGAAGTACTTCGTGGTCATAGCTGGCACTGGCATTCCCCAGGCCTGTGAAGACAATGAGTCGCGTGGAAGTGCCAGGAACTTTAATGACTTCATCTGCTTTTCCAGTCGCCCCTAAATCAGCAAGTGCTTGCATCAGCACTTTGGTGTCGAGGGCGAGATCGCCGGATTCAATCTGGAGTGAAGTGGCTCCAGCCTTTGAGGACCTGGAGTTCTTAGATGCCAAACCAACGACTAAGACATCATCTTTAACAATTCCGTCTGAAAGGCGGATCGTGGTCATGGAGACTCCTCTAGATATCACTCCGCCGTTACTCAGCAGATGCGAGGTCGTAAGTGTAAGTTGTCGTTGTGAAAAACTCACCTTTGCATCAGAAACATCTCGACCTACAGGCGAAGATGGCCGATTTTGGCGGCTGGCTGATGCCTATTGAGTATCCAGGAGCCGGAGTTCTGGCTGAACACTCCGCTGTTCGTGAACGAGTGGGACTTTTTGATGTCTCTCACCTCGGGAAAGCCAGCGTAAAAGGTGAAGGTGCACTGGAGTTTCTCAATTCCATGTTTACCAATGATTTAACTCGCATCGTAGATAGCAAGGCGCAATACACCTTGCTCTGCAACCCTGATGGTGGCGTCATCGATGATCTGATTGCCTATCGCAATTCGGATTCAGATTTCTTCCTAATCCCTAATGCATCGAATACGACAGATGTGGTGCGAGTGCTGAGTGAGAGCGCGCCAGCCTCAATCACTGTGACCAACCTCCACGAGAAATTTGCTGTAATTGCGCTGCAAGGACCACGTGCTGTCGATGTCGTGAAGAGCCTTGGTATCAACCCCACAATGGATTACATGGCATTTGCACATGTGACTATCGCAGGATGCGATGTGATTCTCTGCCGCACCGGATATACCGGTGAACATGGATATGAGTTAGTTCCATCTTGGAAAGATGCATCGGTTGTCTGGGATGCACTGGTTGCAGCGATGAAGCCTTTTGATGGAGCTATCTGTGGCCTTGGTGCGCGTGACACTCTGCGCACTGAGATGGGCTACCCGCTTCATGGCCATGAACTCTCCCTTGAAATTTCACCAGTACAGGCAAGTGCGGGATGGGCCATTGGTTGGAAGAAGGAAAATTTCCGTGGTTCACAAGTTTTGCAATCTCAGCGTGAAGAGGGCGTGGTTCGCACCATAAAAGCTCTCAAATCCAATGATCGTGGAATACCTCGTGCTGGAATGGCCATCAAAGATTCAGAAGGTACAGAGATCGGCATCGTCACAAGTGGAACTTTCTCACCGTCTCTCAAAGTGGGAATTGCACTTGCGTTGATGGATCCTGCCTATGCGATTGGGGATGTTGTCACCATTGATGTTCGTGGCCGGCAATCCTCAGCCACAATCAGCGCTCTGCCCTTTATGCCTTCACACGTTCGATAAATTCAATCGGTGTCATAAAGGCAGCTCGAGTGTGAGCTCTGCGCAAAGTGTGAAGAACTGGCTTAGCAGTCATCACAATTAATGAGGCTGTAAAGATTGCTCGCGGGATATCCCAAGCCATGGCTGAGAGAAAATGATATGAAATAAAGTGTGAGAAATTCGTTGAGAGAGCAGCACCTGCAACGTAGGAGAGTTGAGTATCTGAACCGAGTGTCCATGGCCAAAATTGAAGATCCATGGCGATACCAAAGAATCCAGCTGCAGCTACTCCATAGAGCGCCAGTGCGAATACTTCTGACTTACCTCGTAACCCTTTTGGAATCAGAGCGACACCAAGTCCGATCCACCCGGCTGCAAATGATTGGTATGCAACCCATGGTCCGAGTCCTCCCGTGAGAAGTGCAGAGAGAAACATTGAGATTGTTCCAAGAAGAAAACCAAAGGATGCACCAAATACTCGCGCTGCGAGGATAAGAACAAACCACATCGGTTCAATCCCTACAGCACCTGTTCCCATAGGGCGCAGCGCCGCAATGAGCGCAGAGAGCACTGCAAGAAGAGCGATCGACTTGCTATCCAATTCCTTATTACTCGCGCTGATCATCAGAAGTAAGAGTGCGCAGGGAGTTGCTAGCAAGAAGATCCACTGAGGGTGGCCTTGTTTCTCACTGATGAGAAATGGCCAGAGAAAACCCAGCGCACTGATTGCACTTGTTGCAAGTAGTGCAATGAGTGATGCACCCTTGAAGGAGAAAATTCCCGCAGTCTTCATGAGACATCTCCCAGTGCTTGAACAACATCACTGACAGTCAGCCATGGCTTAGGCGACATAATCTTTGCTACTTGTGGCGCAAAGGCAGGAGATGAGAGAAGAACTTCCAGTGTTGTGCCATCTGCGACGATGTCGCCTTCTGCAAGAAAGAGAACTCGATCTGCAAGTTCTGCGACAAGCTCCACATCGTGGGTTGCAAGCAGCACTGGCCGATTAAATTGCTTTGCATACTCTTTGAGAGCCACACCAAAGAGCCCCTTGGCCCGGTAATCAAGTCCACGAGTGGGTTCATCAAGAACCAAAACATCAGGGTTTGCTGCAAGAACAATGCTCAGAACCAGTGCCAAACGTTGTCCTTCAGATAGATCGTTGGGATGGGCTTGGGTAGTGATTCCTGGAACGAGTCGATTGAGAAGTGCTGCCGTCGATCCCGGCACTAACTCATTGTCACGATCTGCATGAGCACATTCTTCTTCAACGCTGGATGCAAAGAGAAGATCGCTAGGTTCTTGAGGGACATATCCAATCGCTTGTCTGCGCGCTGCACCAGTGAGCTCTGTGGGATCTTGGCCGTTAACAGAGATTCTTCCTTTTCCAGGTGCGTGCAAACCAACAATGGAGTGCAACAGAGTGCTTTTGCCTGCACCGTTGCGCCCCATGATGGCAACGATTTCACCGTGATGGATAGTGGTGGTGATTGTGTTGAGTGCGAGCTTCTCACCATAAGAATGCGAAACATCAGATACTTCTATTGCAGGCGAATCTGCTCTCTGTGCAACATCTGAAAGAGGATATTGGCGACTTCGAATCTCATCGGTAGCTCGTCTTACTTCACGAACACTTGTGCCAATCTCGCTCAAGTTCAGGGCACGAGCTAATTTCACAATAGGAGGGACCAGCTCTGAATTCTTGAGAATTTCATCGGGGGAGCCAATCGATGTCTCACCATCTCCCTCAATATAGATAATGCAATCAACAAATTGGATGACTCTTTCCAAACGGTGCTCTGCAATGATGACTGTGACGCTCAAGTCGTGAACAAGGCGATGTAGAACTGAGAGAACTTCCTCTGCTGCAATCGGGTCAAGTGCGCTTGTAGGTTCATCAAGGACCAAAACTTTGGGCTGCATGACAAGTGCTGCGCCTATTGCTACGCGTTGCTGTTCGCCACCGCTGAGGGTTGCAATCGAGCGATTGCGTAGAGCGCTCAAACTGAGAAGATCAAGGATCTCTTCCACTCTCTTGCGCATGACATCGGGGGCAAAGTTCAGAGCCTCCATGCTAAATGCCAGTTCTTCTTCAACAATATCTGTCACAAATCCATTGATGGGATTTTGACCAACAATGCCAACGAGGTGAGCAAGTGAACCTGGTTTCACAGATCTAGTTGAAATTCCATCGACAGAGATATCACCGGCCAAGATGCCACCAGTGTGATGGGGGACTAGACCGTTAATGAGGCGAAGTAGAGATGATTTACCTGAACCTGTCTCACCCATAACAAGGACCATCTCGCCTTCTTGTATTTGAAAGGAGAGATCTTCAAGGATGGTCTTGGTGGAGTGAGGATAGATTAATGAAACGTTGGAGAAGGTGATCATCGCACCACCATCACAGCAGATGTGGCAACTGTGAGCGCAACAATGACGTTATCGCGCATCAACCATTGCACAGGGCGATATCGAGAGCGCTTGCGGCTTATTCCATAACCTCGCGCATCCATGGCAGCTGCAAGTTGCAATGACCGTGAGAGTGATTCTTCAAGAAGTGGGATTGCGATGGAGCGGATGTGGATATTTTCCATTCCACGCAACTTCTGTGCTGTTCGGATTCGTCGCGCACTCGTTGCAAGTTGTGGGAAGAGAGATGTTGCAATCACGAGTGTGATTCCTATTTCATAGATGAATGATGGAGTCACACGCAACAATTTATGTGGGCTCGTCAGGGATGTTGCAGCCCCAAAGAGAGCAATCATCGTTGCGATGATGACACCTTCGTGAAGAGATGATGACAATCTCTCTAGTGTTACTGCGCCCCCTATACGAATCCCAGGCATCCATGAAGGTAGTTCAAGGATGGGCAATCTAAAGAGGATGGTTCCAGGAATCGGGACACCAATCAGAATTCCAACGATTGTGCGAATAGCCAGGATGATGGCGCCCATCCGAAGCGAGAGAATGAAGCTTCTCTCCCAAGGTGAACCATCGCGACGCATATAGACAAGAAAAGCCACCGCACCCACGATCGCAAGTGCGATCCATGCGTTATCGAGTGCAACAACACCTATTGCAAGGAGTATTGCGCTGATCCACAGTGTCAGTGGATGCAGTGGCTTATTCATAATTTCTTCAGCTATTTCTTGATCAGCGCAGCTGGAGTTTTTATCTCTACTCCGCATTCCTTCTTAGGAAAGCCGTTGAGTCCGCAGATTAGCCCTGAACTCGCTGAGCGAACCTTGATCACTTGGCCAAGGACATCGATGCCTTGTGAACTCTTTGCTGTCGTTACACAACGCACTATTGGCTTCTGCACTTTTTCGCCCTTTGGTGCGTATGCGGAGTTACCGAATTCGATGACTAAACCAATGCGCTTGGTATCTGAATCTGCCTTTGTCTTGCCACAGATTGATGCAAAGGAAGGTTTTGTCTTGGGTGCTACTGATGGAACATCATCGCTACTAAAGACAAATGACCATCCTTCAACGGCCCCATCTTCAATATCGACAGTGGGTCCAGTCATTGCAGCTTTCCATGTTGATGCACCAGGGGCTGCCTGGAAGTAACCCCAATAACGCCAGCCCTTTGCTTCTGCATGGGATGCGGGTGTTGAAATGACTTGAGATGAAATGAGAAGAATCGCAAGTGCGATCTTGTTGAAATGTGTTGCTTTCACAGTGTGAACTCCTAAAAAGAAGAGTCTCACAGGGGTAGCTCGCTAGCGGTCGGCCAAATACGCCAAATACCTTTGGACTACACCCCGCAAACCTCGGCGGGTGTTGGTCAAAAACAAATATCTCGGCAGGTAATCCGACTTAAGCAGTTCAGGGATGAACTCTCTTACGGTTGCGGGTCAGCGTCGGAATTGCACCGAACTTCCCCTACTGAGATACCTATGAAGTTGTGGTCTTACTGGTCGAACCAAACCATAGTGACTAGGTGTTGGCAACTCACCACGCACAACCCTAAAGTGGCGCCATGGAATATAGACGCCTTGGCAATACCGGAATGTATGTCTCTGAGATTTCTTACGGAAACTGGATCACTCACGGCTCACAAGTTGAGACAGAGGCTGCAGTCAAATGTGTGCGAGAAGCTCTCAACCAAGGAATTACCACCTTTGATACAGCAGATGTCTATGCCGGAACAAAAGCTGAAGTAGTTCTTGCTAAAGCCCTCAAAGGCGTTCGCCGTGAATCCTATGAACTGTTCACCAAGGTCTATTGGCCAACGGGCACAGGCAAGAATGATCGCGGGCTATCGCGTAAGCACATCATGGAATCGTGTAACGCATCGCTGAAGAGACTTAACACAGACCACATTGATCTCTATCAAGCACATCGCTTTGATTTTGAGACACCGCTAGAAGAAACGCTGAGCGCCTTTGATGATCTGATCCGTCAAGGAAAAGTCAGCTACATCGGTTTCTCTGAATGGAATGCAAAGCAAATCTCTGATGCACTCAAAATCCAGGATGCTCGTGGCTATAACCGTTTTGTCTCAAGCCAACCTCAATATTCAGCGCTCTGGCGTGTGATTGAAAGTGAGGTAGTTCCACTTTCGAAGAAAGAGGGGATTGGTCAGATTGTCTGGTCACCGATGGCGCAAGGAATTCTTACCGGCAAATATTTGCCAGGAAAGAAAGCACCTGCGGGATCTCGCGCAACAGATAAGAAGAGCGGGGCGGACTTCATCTCTCGTTGGATGTCAGAGGAAGTTTTGACTGCGGTTCAGAAGTTAAAGCCAATTGCCGACGGACTAGATATCTCAATGTCTCAGTTGGCACTTGCGTGGGTCCTTCAGAACTCCAATGTTTCTAGCGCCATTATGGGTGCGACCAAGCCATCTCAGGTGAAAGAGAATGTCAAAGCATCTGGAATCAAATTATCAGCCGATGTCATGCAGGCCATTGATAACGCTCTGGGAAAGTTGCCAGAGCGCGATCCTAAGAAGAACGAGAGCCCTAACCCTCGCGCTTAGCGGTGTGAGTTAGAAGCTTTCTCCAACTTTGATCTGAGGCTTAGGAGAGCGCATTCTGCGCATCTGGGTTGAGCGCAGCCATCCATACATTCCGATTCCTTTTAGCTCTGTGCCTGGGAATTTTACAAGGACAGCGCTCTTAATTTTGCGACTTAAGAAGAATCCATCGATGACTGAAATCAAGAGAACGCCATACATGATGATGATGCTTCCGATTTGGAAAATTGGATATGGAACCAAGGTAAAGATCAGAACGATAAAGATGATGGGCAGGAAGTATTCACCAATTGATTTGCGTGAATCCACATAGTTACGGACAAATCGCTTTACTGGACCTTTATCGCGGGCAGGTAGTGCGTTCTCATCTCCACGCATATAGGCGGCGCGATTGGCAATACGTGCAGCACGGGAGGCATCCTTTGCGCGCTTCTTCTCTGCCTTTGTGGATGCAGGAGCAAGGGATGAAACTTTACGAGCGGCGATAGCTTCTTTGCGCTTAGGGGTCGGACGACCCTTCTTATCGGCAGATGATTCAGTCATGGTGGAACTATAGAGCGAGCATCTGCTCAAGAGCCAACTTGGATAAGCGGGCTACTCGCTCATCGACCTTAATCTCATTGACGATATGTCCTGCCACGATTGATTCCATAGCCCAAACCAGATGGGGCAGATCTATGCGGTTCATCGTCGAGCAGTAGCAGACGCTTTTATCGAGAAAGACAATCTCTTTATCGGGATTATTCTGCGCAAGACGCGAGACGAGATTGAGTTCAGTACCGATTGCCCACTTACTCCCAGCAGGTGATTTCGTCACGGTCTGAATTATCTTCTCTGTACTTCCCACGACATCCGCATCGACTACCACTTCATGCTGGCACTCAGGGTGGACGATGACTTGAACACCTGGAACACGAGTGCGAACTTCTTGAATTGATTCACGAGTAAAGCGACCGTGAACAGAGCAATGTCCACGCCATAAAATCATCTTGGCTCCACGGATCTCATCTTCTGTAAGGCCACCCATTGGCTTCCATGGATTCCATAGGACGCAATCATCGAGTGAGAGCCCAAGAGAAAGCACAGCTGTGTTGCGACCTAGATGTTGGTCGGGAAGGAAGAGAACCTTCTCCGCTTTAGCAAATGCCCATTCAAGAGTCTTCTGCGCATTCGATGATGTGCAGATTGTTCCGCCATGTTCGCCCGTGAAAGCCTTAATCGCAGCAGATGAATTCATATAGGTGACAGGAACGGTTTTGGATGCAACGCCGATTTTTTCAAGATCTTGCCAACATTGGTTTACTTGATTTGCAGTTGCCATATCTGCCATCGAACACCCTGCAGCTAAATCCGGAAGGATCACGCGTTGCTTGGAAGAGGTCAGGATGTCTGCACTCTCTGCCATAAAGTGAACGCCACAGAAGAAGATAAATTCTGCAGAACTTTGGGCAGCTGCTGACTCTGCCAACTTAAATGAATCTCCAGTGATATCGGCAAATTGAATGACTTCATCTCGCTGGTAGTGATGGCCCAGAATCAGCGCCCGACTTCCAAGGGCTGCTCTGGCAGCGAAAGCGCGTTCAACGAGGTGCGGGTCGCTGGCAGGTGGAAGTTCGCCGGTGCATGAGACTCCGCGCTCTGAGGCAAGATCTGAGCCTTGGCCCAGAATGAGTAGCTCGCCGAGGCTGATAGACATATGCGTATTGTCATGCGTTTGGGTTAGCCATCGCAACCTAAACGCGGGTATTCTTGCGCACATGACTACTGAAACAACAACAACTCCAGTCGAGATTACAACCGGCATCGCACTTACTGATGTGGCAGCTGCAAAGGTTTCTGCCCTTCTTGCTCAAGAAGGTCGCGATGACCTCTACCTGCGCGTTGCTGTTCAGCCAGGTGGCTGCTCTGGTCTTCGCTACCAGCTCTACTTCGATGATCGCAATCAAGAAGGCGATATCACACGTGAGTTTGGCGCAGTCAAAGTTGTTGTCGACAAGATGAGCGATCCATACCTCATGGGTGCAACAGTTGATTTCGTAGACACTATTGAGAAGCAGGGCTTCACAATCGATAATCCCAATGCAGGCGGTTCATGCGCTTGCGGCGATTCATTTAACTAATCACCGCTAATACATAGCTGCTGTAGTTAGATGCGACCATGAAAATTGGTGTTGCAGGTTCAGTAGGTCTCGATCACCTCATGACTTTCCCTGGAAAGTTCACTGATTCTCTCGTTGCTGGTTCTTTAGAAAAAGTCTCCCTCTCATTCCTTGTCGACGGTCTTGATGTTCGTCGCGGAGGGTGCGCTGCCAATATTGCATTTGGTCTTGGCGTCCTTGGCCTGAACCCCATTTTGATTGCAGCAGTTGGAAAAGATTTTGCTGATTACGATGCATGGCTCACACGTCATGGCGTTGATACATCCCACGCACTTGTCTCAACAGAGCAGCACACGGCGCACTTCACCGTGACAACCGATACGGAACTCAATCAGATCGCATCCTTCTTCCCTGGTGCGATGTCTGAGGCTCGAAACATTGAACTCAAGCCCATCATGGATAAGGTCGGAAAGCTCGACATCCTTGTTGTGTCACCTGATGATCCTGAAGCGATGCTTCGTCACACAGAGGTAGCACTTGCGATGGGTGTTGCCGTAGCTGCAGATCCTTCACAGCAGATGGCACGTATGAATGGGGATGAGATCAAGAAGTTGATCTCTGGCGCTACCTACCTCTTTATGAATGAATATGAGTTAGCACTTGCCATCCAGAAGACTGGGTGGAGTGATCACGAGATTTTGGAACAAGTGAAATATCGCATCGTGACATTGGGCTCTGATGGTGCTCGCGTTGAAAGCACCGATGGAACATTTATCAAAGTAGGTTGCGCAAAAGAGAAGGCGAAAGTCGATCCAACCGGTGTTGGCGATTCCTTCCGCTCTGGCTTTGTGGCAGGACTTGCATGGGGACTCTCACATGAGCGCTGTGCACAGCTTGGTTCAATGATTGCTACCTATGTCATCGAAACAACAGGAACACAGGAGTACCGCTTCACAAAGGATGAATTTGTCACACGCTTTAGTGATGCATATGGATCAGATGCTGCAGCTGAAATCTCAGTGCAGCTACCCGCGTAATTTTTGAAGTACTCCTGAAAGAGCTGTAACCAAGCTGGCAATTTCAGCCTCTGTTATTCCGTTGTGCATAGTGAGGCGAATATGGCCGTTGGTCTCATAACCCATCGCAGCTAATACATGGCTGGGCTGTAGATCTTCAGCCGAACATGCTGACCCTGAGTCAACATCAATACCTTGCGCAGCTAACTCTCTGACTACATTCTCACCGGAGACGTTTGCTGCTATGAGTGAGAGCAGATGGGGCATTGCAGGTGATTGTGGCCCCACAAGATGCACGCCATCAATCTTCGATAATTGAGCAACTGCAAACTCGCGAAGAGAAGGTGATTCTTGAGTGAAGTTTTCAAGAGCAACGGCGGATGCAATCAAAAGTGGAAGTGAGTAACTACCGGGGGAGCTGATGGGGGCGATGCGCGGTAGGGGATAAGAGAACTGTGAACGGTTTCTTATAGCCATGATCGCAAGACCACTAGGGCCGCCCCACGATGCTGCATCAAAGTGGGCCGTACTCCAACGATCTGGCAGAGGAACTCGAGGACCAGATGCTGTTGCATCGATTGCAATCGGCACATTCTCTGAGATGGATGGGAGGCCATCTTGAATAATTCCCGTTTCACCATTGGCCAACTGCAGAGAGAGCACAGCACCATGGGATATTCCACTGAGCCCTTGAATGGCTCCGGCGGAATTCACGGCAAGTTCTAAGACCTGCGATGTGCGAGATCGCGCGATGGCTCGGATTTTTCCTTTATCGATTGCTGAATATGCAAGGGTGGAAGATTCCTGAAGTAGACCTGCGATAGAGAGGTAGTGGCCCAAGGATGGCTCGCCCAACACTTCGATCGAATCTGCTGGAATGCCTAATCGGGTGGAGATAGTTTCAAGGCCGTGATTGCGAAGAATTGCAGCCTTAGATGAACTCTGGGAAAGCTTCTTGGGATCTGCCCAACCTTGGTCAAAAGCCGCGAGTAGAGCCTCTCTGGCGGCAGGGTGGAGAGGGCCCTCAGAGGCGAAATTTCCTGTGACACGAACCACCGAATCAACGCTACTCGCTCGGGCGAGCGCATGCACATCGCGCCACTATCCTTACCCCATGTCTTCTCACGCACCGCGCAGAAAGCGCTTTGTCCGAGCAGCGGCTCTCCTTGCCCCAGCTTTCTTAACAGGATGCTCTTTAAATTCCAATGACATTTCGGGGATGGGTTTTCCTAAGGGAGTATCAAGTGTCAACGACATCTCACTCTCACTGTGGCAAGGCGCATGGATTGCAGGGGGAGTCGTAGGTGTCATTACCCTCGTTCTCATTTTGTGGCCAGCGGTATTTCATCGCGCCAAAGCAAGCAAGGGTGAATTTCCTAAGCAGACTCAGTACAACATTCCTGTTGAAATTCTCTACACAGTAATTCCCTTTGCAATTGTTGCCGTGATGTTCTACTTCACTGCAGTTAAGCAGGACAAGATTATTGATAAGACATCTCCGGTCAAGCACGAAATTTCTGTTGAAGGTTTTCAGTGGTCTTGGCAATTTACTTATCCTGAAGCTGGTGAGAAGGCAGTAGTAACTGGTACTCCTGCAAATCCACCGACTCTTTATGTTCCTCAAGGCGAGAAGGTTCGCTTCACTCTGACCGCTAATGATGTAGTTCACGGCTTCTGGATCCCAGCTTTTATGATTCAGATGCAGAACTTGCCTGGTGAGACTAATCAACTTCAGTTCACCGCAAATAAATTGGGTGAGTTCCCAGGACGCTGCAACATTCTCTGCGGACGCAATCACTCACAAATGCTCTTTAAGGTCAAAGTAGTTACCCCTGAGAATTACCAGAAATATCTTGACTCACTGAAGGCGAGCGCATAATGACAACATTTGCAGAACGTCCAACCATTGCAGCTCCTCGCCAAGGTGTGCAGAAGACTTCATGGGGTAGTCAGTTTGTTAAGACGATTACTTCAACAGACCATAAGCGCATCGGTTACCTCTATCTCGCGACTTCATTTGCATGGTTCCTTATCGGTGGGCTGCTAGCGCTGCTCCTTCGTATTGAACTAACCCGCCCAGGTATGCAGTTCTGGAGCAATGAGCAGTACAACCAGATTTTCACAATGCACGGAACCATCATGCTTTTGATGTTTGCAACGCCACTCTTCGTTGGTTTTGCCAATGTGATTATGCCTCTGCAAATTGGAGCTGCAGATGTGGCATTCCCACGTCTTAACATGCTCTCTTACTGGCTCTACTTCTTTGGTTCTATCGAAGCAACTATCGGGTTTTTAACTCCTGGTGGAGCTGCATCTTTCGGTTGGACTGCATACGCACCTCTTGCTAACTCAACATACTCACCAGGAATCGGTGGCGATCTCTGGGTGATGGGACTGACCATTTCAGGTCTTGGAACAATTCTTGGTGGCGTTAACTTCATTACAACTATCTTCACCATGCGCGCACCTGGAATGACGATGTTCCGTATGTCGATCTTCTCGTGGAACGTATTGTTGACATCGATTCTTGTATTGCTTGCATTCCCACCGCTTGCTGCAGCACTTCTTGGACTTGAATCAGATCGCCTCTTTGGCACGCATATCTTTGATCCGGCCAATGGTGGAGCTATGTTGTGGCAACACTTGTTCTGGTTCTTCGGACACCCCGAGGTATATATCTTGGCGCTTCCATTCTTTGGAATTGCAACAGAGATCTTGCCTGTCTTTAGTCGCAAACCAATCTTTGGTTACAAGGGTCTGATTGCTGCAACTATTGCAATCTCAGCTCTCTCTGTTGCGGTGTGGGCACACCACTTGTTCGCAACGGGCAAAGTACTTCTTCCATTCTTCTCATTTATGACATTCCTTATCGGTGTTCCAACAGGTGTGAAATTCTTCAACTGGATCGGAACAATGTGGCGTGGCCACGTCACCTTTGAGACTCCGATGTTGTGGGTTATGGGCTTTCTAGTCACGTTCCTCTTCGGTGGAATTACAGGAATCATCTTGGCTTCACCACCGCTTGATTTTGCAGTCTCTGCGTCTTACTTCGTAGTAGCACACTTCCACTACGTACTCTTTGGAACAGTGGTCTTTGCAATGTTTGCAGGCTTCTACTTCTGGTGGCCAAAGTTCACAGGCCGCATGCTCAATGAGCGCCTTGGAAAGATTCACTTCTGGACACTCTTCTTCGGATTCCACCTCACATTCCTTATCCAGCACTGGCTTGGAATTAAGGGCTTCCCTCGTCGCTATGCAGATTATTTAGCAACTGATGGGTTTACAGAGATGAACATGATCTCAACCGTTGGATCTTTCCTTCTTGCACTCTCCATGATTCCGTTCTTTGTCAACGTCTGGATTACTCGTAAATCTCCTAAGGTTGAAGTCGATGATCCTTGGGGCTATGGAGCATCCCTTGAATGGGCAACATCATGTCCTCCACCGCGCCATAACTTCACATCTATGCCGCGTATTCGTTCAGAGCGCCCAGCATTTGATCTGCACCACCCACACATTAAGACAGAAGGTCACTAATCATGAAGGCTAATTGGAAACTCTTTTCAGGACTTTCAATCTTCTATGTTGCGATGGCTGTTATTTACTATGTGGTCGGTGGCGAAGCCGTTGGTATTACGGGAATGATTCTTGCCGCATGTCTTGCAGGCATGGTGGGTTTCTATCTCTGGTTTACTCAAAAGCGCATCGGCTTTGATATTCCATCTGACAATCTTGAAGCAGAGATCGCAGATGATGCGGGTGAACTTGGTTTCTATAGCCCACACTCTTGGTGGCCACTTCCTGTTGCCTTTAGTGCCACAGCGATGGGGCTAGGTCTGATCATCGGATGGTGGTTAACACTGATCTCGCTAGGGGCTTTGGTCATCAGCATTATCGGAATGGTGACTGAGTACGAGAAGCCAATTTCTCAAAGCTCCCACTAACGATTTCTTGTTCTAAACGCCTATGAAGAAGATAGTGGGCGCCGCTCCTTGGATATTTATCCTTATCTGGAGTTCAGGCTTTGTTGTTGCTAAATATGGATTTGAAGATGCTGACTCACTCTTCTTTCTAGCGATTCGACTCATTCTTGCAGCTTTCATCCTCTTCGTTCTCACTGCCGCACTTCGTCAGCCGCTCACACTTTCTCGTGCAGATCTTCGCGCTTCCCTCGCCATAGGTATTGCACTGCATGGTTTTTATCTAGCTGGTGTTTGGTATGCAATCGAGCTAGGAGCACCAGCTGGCCTGTCATCAGTGATTACCAGCATGCAACCAATCGTTGTCTCTCTCCTTGCAGTGCGCTTACTGAGTGAACCGCTCACGCGCAGACAGGTTACTGGTCTGATCTTTGGGTTACTCGGCGTATTTCTCGTCGTCCTACCCAAGCTTTCGAAGGCAGAGGGTTTCACAACAGAATCATTGCTCTTCCTCTTTCTTGCACTTGCGGGTAGCACGGTTGCAACACTGCTTCAGAAGAAGATTGGCCACTCCATTCCACTGCTGATTGGAACTACCTATCAATTTGCAATCGCTGGGGTGGGATTACTTCTCATTTCAATTGTGAGAGGAAGAACGCGCTTTGAACTTACCCACACCTCTTTCTGGACCATGGCGTGGGCAGTCCTTGTCACATCGATTGCAGCGGTACTACTTTTACTCTGGTTGCTCAATAGAGGTTCGGCTGCGAAAGTTTCAAGTCTGCTCTATCTCGTTCCACCGATGGCAGTATTGCAAGCTTTCATTCTCTTCGGTGAGACCGTGACACCTCTTGGCGTAATTGGAATTGTGATGACCGCCCTTGGAGTGGCCCTGGTCATTCGTTCATAGACTCACATTTTTCTGCATTAACTGATTAGATATGGCTATGACTCAACCTCCTGCAGATCCAGCTCGTGGCAAAGAGGTCTTTGACCTTGATCGCTCCTATGTATTTCATTCATGGTCGGCACAGGCTCAGATTTCACCGCTACCTGTTGCAGGGGGAGAAGGAAGCTACTTCTGGGATTACGATGGCAATAAGTATCTGGATTTCTCTAGTCAATTAGTCTTTACAAATATTGGCCATCAACACCCTAAGGTGATTAAGGCGATTCAAGAGCAAGCCGGTCTCTACACAACAGTCGCTCCACAACACGCCAATGAGGCGCGAGGAGAAGCGGCAAAGCGCATCACTGCCCGCGCCGGCTCTCATCACAATAAGGTTTTCTTCACCAATGGTGGAGCAGATGGCGTGGAAAACGCCATTCGTTTGGCGCGTATTCATACCCATCGACATAAAATCCTCTCTTTCTATCGCAGCTATCACGGCAACACCACAGCTGCGATTGCATCAACGGGTGATCCACGCAGATGGCCTAATGAATATGCCTATGGCCACATTCACTTCTTTGGTCCCTACCTCTATCGCTCAGCCTTCTGGGCAAAGAGTGAGGAAGAAGAGTGCAAGCGCGCACTCGAGCATCTTGAACAAGTCATCATCTTTGAAGGCGCCACAACAATTGCTGCGATTCTGATTGAATCAGTTGTCGGCACTGCAGGTGTTCTCGTTCCACCCGTTGGCTATCTTGAGGGTGTTCGAGCGCTCTGCGATAAATACGGAATTAAATGGATTGCCGATGAAGTCATGTCAGGCTTTGGTCGAACCGGTAAATGGTTTGCCTACCAACACTCTGCAGCAGAGCCTGATCTCATCGTCTTTGCCAAGGGTGTTAATAGCGGTTATGTGCCACTAGGCGGCGTCATCATCAGCGATGAGATAGCTGCAACATTTAATGATCGCGTATTTCCTGGAGGACTTACCTACAGTGGCCATCCACTTGCAACTGCTGCAGCCGTTGCCACACTCGATGTGATGGCTGATGAGAAGATTGTTGAAAATGCAGCGCTCATGGGGGAGAAGGTCATCAAGCCACTGCTTGAAGATTTGATGGCGAAACATAAAGTGATCGGTGAGATTCGCGGTAAGGGTGTCTTCTGGGCGCTCGATCTCGTTACTGACCGAGCAACGAGAGCGCCTCTTGCTCCTTACGGGGCATCTAGCCCTGGAATGAATGAGCTCGTTGCTGCATGCAAGAAGCTGGGACTGTTCCCCTTTAATAATTACAACAGAATGCATATCTGCCCACCATGTAACATCACAGAGGCAGAACTACGTGAAGGATTTGCGATTCTAGATCAAGCATTTGCAAGCATCGCTCACCACTACACAGGTGCATAAAAAAATCGACCCTGCTCACATTGTGTAAGACAGGGCCGATTTCTTAATTACTTAGTGATGGCCCTCGAGTTCACGACGCTCAGTCTCAGTAGCCTTTGGAACAGCAACTGCAGCAGCACGAGAGACTCGATTGCGAATCTTGTTCTTGATTAATCCTGCTCGACGCACACCTGATGCATCATGCTCTGGAAGTTCTAGAGGAGCAAGCTGTTCGTGGGAAGTAAGTAACCAAGCCTTCTCAGCTGAGATTGGCTCATGTACTTCAACAAACTCACCACTTGGCATACGCACCAAGCGTCCAGTTTCGCGACCGTGCAAGACAAGATCACGATCTGCGCGCTGTAATGAAAGGCAGAGGCGCTTGGTGATAATGAATGCGATAGGAGGCAAAACAATGATGCCGATACGAGAGAACCACATCATCTGATTAATGGTCAGATTAAAGGTTGTCGCAATAATGTCGTTACCACCATTGATCAGTGAAACAAGTGTGAAGGTAAGAGCCATGACGCCAATTGCGGTGCGATTTGGTGTGTTACGTGGGCGATCAAGGAGATGGTGTTCACGCTTATCTCCCGTAGCCCAACTTTCAATAAATGGATAGAGAGCAAGTCCTGTAAACATGATTCCAGGCAAGATCAGCCCTGGGATCAAGATATTCCAAGAGATGGTGTGGCCAAGGGCATGTGTCTCAATCGGCGGTGCCATACGTACTAAACCATCGAGCCAACCCATATACCAGTCAGGCTGGGAACCTGCAGAGACTTGTCCTGGCGTATACGGGCCATAGAGCCAAATCGGGTTAATGGAGGCAACCGCACCTAAGAAAGCTGTCACACCGAAGACGATGAAGAAGAAGCCACCAGCTTTAGCCATGTAAACAGGCATAAGTGGATAGCCAACAACGTTCTTCTCTGTGCGACCAGGACCTGGGAACTGTGTGTGCTTCTGGTACCAGACGAGCATCAAGTGCACGGTAATCAGTGCAAGGAAAATTCCTGGAAGTAGAAGTACGTGCACGGTGTAGATACGTGGAATAAATGCGGTGCCAGGGAATGCTCCATCGAATGCAAAGAATGCAAGGTAAGAACCGACAAGTGGCAGCGCTTGAATTATTGCTTCAGCAATACGGATACCTGTTCCTGAGAGCAAGTCATCAGGAAGTGAGTAACCCAAGAAGCCTTCAACGATACCGAGTGTAAGAAGTCCAACACCGATGATCCAGTTAAATTCACGTGGCTTACGGAAGGCACCTGTGAAGTAGACGCGCATCAAGTGAACAACGATTCCAACCATAAAGATTAGAGCTGCCCAGTGGTGAATTTGGCGCATCAAGAGACCGCCGCGAACTTCGAATGAGATATCAAGAGTTGAGGCATAGGCCGCAGACATCTCTAGGCCCTTGAGTGGTTCATATGATCCTTCATAGACAACTTCGCGCATTGAAGGATCGAACCAAAATGTAAGAAATGTTCCTGATAGAAGAAGAATCACGAATGAGTACAAGCAAATTTCACCGAGAAGGAATGACCAGTGGTCTGGGAAGACCTTGGTGAGGTTCTTCTTCATCCACTTTGCGGCGCCTGTGCGATCGTCTACATATCCTGCAACGTTACCGGCGATTCTCTCGCGTGCTGTCATGATGAGCGCTCCCAGAAACTAGGTCCAACAGGTTCATTAAATGGTGCTTGGGCTACGAGGTAACCATCGGCATCGACTGTGATGGCCAATTGTGGCAGAGGTCGCGCAGATGGGCCAAAGATAACTTTGGCAGCACGCGTCACATCGAATGTGGATTGATGGCAAGGGCAGAGTAGGTGCTTGGTCTGCTGTTCATAGAGAGCAACTGCACATCCCATATGTGAGCAAATCTTAGAGAAGGCGATGATTCCTTCATGAGTCCAAGAAAGACGCTCTGCATCAAGGTTGAACTCTTCAGGGCGAAGGCGAATAAGAAGCACGGCATCTTTACCGATATCTGCAAGTGAGCGATGCGCACCAGCTTCGATTTCTGGAAGAGTCTGCGCAACAGCTCCAACTTCGAGATCTTCAGGACGCAACGGGCGATCTCCTGGATCAGTGACCAGACGAGTTCCCGCTTTCCAGGATGTCTTGCTCAGATCATCTTTAGGAAGTGGACCCAAATCGCGCAAGAGAAGGATGGGGGAGAGTGCCGAAAGACCCAGTGCTGCGCCCAGTGTGGTTTTAATCAATGGACGGCGACCAAGACCTGCGGCGGCCGCACCTTCCTTTACAGTCTTAATAAATTCTGACCGATCTTCATCTTCAGACCTAAATTCATGGCGTTGGGCAATTACTTCTTCATCAGGCATCAGTGTCTTAGCCCAGTGAATTAGCCCTGCTCCAATGCAGAAGAGGGCAAGAGCCATTCCCAAGCCGATTCCCAATTGCTGAAGATGAGTCTGACCAAGGATTGGGATAAAGACGAATACATCATCTTTGATGAAGATGTATGAATAGATGAGGATGATTGTTCCGAGTGCTGAGAGAGCAAAGAGAATTGCAACTTGGCGCTCTGCGCGTGCTGCAGCTTTTGGATCAGTATCGGTGGAGCGATGAACGTGAGCAGGTAGTCCTGGATCTTTAATGAGCTCGATCTCGTTAGACATTACTTATCTCGCCTTCATTGCTAGCCAGACTGCAACACCAATGAGCAGTCCGATTCCTAGAGTCCATACAAGTAAACCTTCAGTGACAGGTCCTACGCGACCAAGTGCTGCACCACCTAGTTGTGGCTCAGCTTCTGCGGCCTTGATCCATTTGATGATGGAGAGTTTTTCTTCGGGAGTGATTGTCTTATCGCTAAAGACTGGCATTGATTGTGGTCCCGTAACCATTGCCTCATAGATGTGTCGTGGTTCAACACCCATCAGAGTTGGCGCATATTTACCTTGAGTGAGTGCTCCACCTTGTGCAGCAAAGTTGTGGCACATCGCGCAGTTAGTACGAAAGAGCTCGCCACCTTCTGCAACAGAACCATCTCGCTCATAATTCAAAAGCTCTTCACCCGGGACTTGTGGTCCTGGTGCAAGGGATGCAACATAAGTTGCAAGTGCATGTACTTGCTCTGCGTTATAGACAGGGTCTTTACGCATTGCCTGCACACTCATATCAGCCATCGGCATACGACCTGTTGCGACCTGGAAATCAACAGATGCTGCTCCGACGCCAATCAGAGAAGGTGCAATCTGACCACCTTCTGCGTTTAGTCCGTGGCATGAAGAACAACCCTTAAGGAAGATCTGCTTACCCTCTTCTATCGTCACTGCGCGATCTGCAATGGAGGTGCTCTCATTGTTGACTGCGCTAGCTACTTGAAAAGTGGTGCCGATGGTGAAGAGAGCAAAGATCAAAAGAATTGGTCCTGCTGCACGATGTCTGCGTAGACGCGAGAGGCGCTTCACTGTGTTCCTTTCAGTTGGTCAGTCATTGTCAAATTCAGTTCTTTGGTTTATTTAATGAGGTAGATAGCTGAGAAGAGGGCGATCCAGACAACATCAACAAAGTGCCAGTAGTAGGAGACTACGATTGCCGTTGTTGCCTGACCTTGTGTAAATCGACGAGCCTTAGCGACACGAATCAAAACGATCAGAAAGGCGATGAGGCCTCCTGTTACGTGTAATCCGTGGAAACCTGTTGCGATGTAAAAAACAGAACTATAGGCAGAGGTTGAAAGTGCCATACCTTCACTGACGAGAGCTGCGTACTCGTAAATCTGACCTGCGATAAAGAAGCCACCCATAAGGAAAGTGAGTGCAAACCACTCACGCATTCCCCAGTTCATTATGTTGATCAGAGAACCTGTGCGACGCGCTTGGTAGCGCTCGGCTGCGAACACACCGAACTGGCATGTCACTGATGAGAGAACAAGAACTGTTGTGTTCAGCGTTGCAAATGGAATGTTGAGAAACTCAGTCGATTCAAGCCAAACATTCGGACCTTGCACGGCGCGTGTGGTGAAATACATCGCAAAGAGCGCAGCGAAGAACATGAGTTCGCTAGAGAGCCAAACAATCGTTCCGACCGCCACCATGTTCGGGCGGGTGATTTTGTGGTGATCGCTCACGCTGGTGCTAGTCATGGGTGGCATTATTCCCGAAAAGGGGCGCACTAACCTATTTAGGGACCCTCTGATGGCCTCGATTCTGCGCCTAATCGAGGTGAAAAGGGTCACGCAATTTCGACTCATTCTTTCGTCATCGCCATTGCCGGCGGGCTATTAGACTTTGGCCTATGTCAGAAAATGCTGGGGCACGGGAGCGCAAGTACTCCATCGTTCTCTACTCCGATGACGTCACAGTCCGCGAGGCAGTTATTGGCGCCCTAGGTTCCAGGGTTTCTCCTGAAATGGCCGAGCACGTCATCCATCAATTCGCGACCGCTGCAGCACTTCGCCTCTTCGTCGATGGCAAGAAAGTCGGATCAGAATCTCCTATCGATCTCTTTATTTTAGATGGCGAAGCGGTTCCAGAAGGTGGCATCGGAATGGCTCGTCAGCTCAAGGATGAGGTCTTCAACTGTCCTCCCGTGATGGTCATAACAGGTCGTAAGGAAGATGCATGGCTTGCAGCATGGTCTCGCGCAGAAGCAAATGTTTTACATCCTGTGGACCCATTTACTCTCTCTCACACTGTTGCCGATCTTCTTCGCGCACGTACTATCGCGACAAACGCAACCGCATAACGAAGGTTTCACTATGACTTCAACTCCTGTGAGCTGGAGCCTTCTCACTGAAAAATTACTGGCTGGCCTTGATCTAGAGCGAGCCGAAATTCAAGGGGCGATGCAGGAGATTCTCGGTGGGCAATCAGATATTGAAAGCGTGAAGAGTTTTCTTCTGGCTTTGAAAGCAAAAGGTGAGACTTCTGAGGAAGTCGGCGCCCTTGTTGAAGTGATGTATGCAAACGCTGCTCCGATCAACATTGCAGAACGCGCCGTGGACACCGTGGGTACGGGCGGAGATGGTGCACACACCATCAATATTTCAACAACAGCTGCCATCATTGCAGCAGCTGCTGGTGCTCGCGTGGTCAAACACGGCAATCGCGCAGTCTCATCCAAATCGGGTGCATCAGATTTTCTTGAAGCACTGGGAGTCGTGCCTGGATTGGATGGCGCAGGAGTTGAGCGCACAGTGCGCGAACTCGGTATTGGATTCTGTCTCGCTCCGGTCTTTCATCCAGCGATGCGTTTTGCAGCACCTGCGCGTAAAGAACTAGGAGTACCGACTGTCTTTAATATCTTGGGACCGCTTGCAAATCCAGCGCAACCAAAGGCTGCAGCTATTGGTGTTGCCAATGAGCGGATGCATCTTGTGATGGCACAGGTACTTGCAGATAAAGGATGCGATGGCTTTGTCTTTAGAGGCGATGATGGGCTTGATGAAATCACGCTCACAACCACAACTTCAGTGCTTTCCATTGGTAAATCTGAGATTCATAGCGATCGCATCGATGCGAAAGATTTCGGTATGGATAACGCACCGATTGAAGCCCTTGTGGGTGGGGATGCTCAAGAAAATGCCCGTATCTCACAATCAATATTTGCAGGAGAACGTGGTGCACCGCGTGATGCAGTCTTGCTCAATGCAGCAGCTGCGATTGCAGCATTTGAAGGCGATATGGATAGTGATATCAAGGCCCGTTTAACTCGTGGGTTAGAGCATGCTGTGCAGGCAGTTGATTCTGGAGCAGCAAGTGAGTTGCTCAATAAATGGGCAGCTCTTACTCAGGAGATTTCGGCTTCTTAACTTTCTTGCCGAAGTTGTTGAGCTCCTCCAACGTGTAGATATCGTGAGAGCCAAGTCGTTCCAGTAAACCGTGAAAAACATCTACCGTTGCCCGAGCATCATCGAGTGCACGGTGATTGGGCGTGGTTTGCGTACCAAAGAATTCTGCAAGTGTTCCTAACTTGCAATTGGGTACTTCATCACGAGTGAGGACTTTGCGAGCAATGATGGCGGTGTCGAGCACGGGAAATTTTGGCCAATCAAAGTCGTGCGCTCGGGCAGCGTGTGTAAGGAACGAGAGATCAAAAGGAGCATTCTGAGCAACGAGCACGGTGTTATCGGGATGACCTAGAAACTCTAGAAGTGATGGAAATACTTGAGCAATGGTGGGGGATTGAAAGACCATCTCATCGGTGATGCTGGTGAGCTCGGTGATGTAGGCAGGGATGGGATGGCCTGGGTCGATAAAGGTTTCAAACTCTCCAACTGTTTCGCCCCTGCAAATCTTTACAGCGCCAATCTCAGTGATTCCAGCGCCTAAATGTGGTGCGCCACCAGTGGTCTCAAGATCAATAACAACAAATGTTGTATCGACAAGCGGCCTGCCAATTGCTTGGAAAGTGCTCTGCCATGAAGAATTCATCGAATCGTTAACCACGCGTTAACAGTAGATGATTGCTATGACATTGGCTGGGCAATAGTCTGCACACATGAGCGTTGATGGAGCACCTGCGGGATTATTAAATGACTGGCATGCCGAAGGCAAAGGTGCCAATAAAGCTATTGGAGTTCTTCTCGTCCATGGCTTCACAGGTTCTCCTGCATCGATGCGTCCCTGGGGTGAATATCTGAATCAACTGGGATACACCGTCACAGTGCCACTACTCCCAGGCCACGGGACTCGCCCTGAAGATTTGAATATCGTGCAATGGCAGGAGTGGCCGGCGAAAGTCGAGAATGATCTCAATGTATTGCTGCAAAGTTGCGAAAAAGTATTTATCTGTGGACTTTCCATGGGCGGTGGAACTGTTCTTAATGTTGCCACGCGATATTCGAGACAACTAGCTGGCATCATCCTTGTGAATCCAATGATTCATGTGAAGTTGGTGCCTCATCAATTGGCTTGGGTCATCTCGCGCTTTCAAAAGATGCGCGATTCCGTAGGTGATGACATTAAGCGCCCCGGAATTACCGAATGGGGATATGACTCTCTACCGGCCCTTGGGGTGCACCAACTATTGAAGATGCTCTCCTATACCCGCAAGCGACTTCACGATGTGACAGCGCCACTGCAGCTCTTTCATAGCGTTGACGATCACACGCTTCCTGTCTCTAACACTGAAATCATCATGGCAGGTGTGGGATCGAGAGAGAAGAACCGCATAGAACTAGTAAATAGTTACCACGTTGCAACCCTTGATTACGATCAAGAGATTATCTTTGAAAATTCTCGACTCTTTATTCAATCGCATTCATAACGCGACCTGTTGCGACAAATGCTGTTGCAGCTTCCAATTCAGGCGATAGATATCGATCAGGCCCAGGTCCTGCAACGCTTTTACGCAGCGCCGTAATGACCTTGGTTGAATCCGGGCTTGGGGTTAAGGGAGCGCGTAGCTCGATCGCACGGGATGCTGTCACGAGTTCTATGGCGATGATTCGGGTGAGGTTTGTAATTGATGTCCGTAACTTTCGCGCAGCAGACCACCCCATGGATACGTGATCTTCTTGCATCGCAGAGGAAGGAATGGAATCGACACTTGCAGGAGATGCAAGTCTCTTGTTCTCGCTGACAAGGGCAGCTTGTGTGTATTGAGCAATCATCAGACCTGAATCAACTCCAGGATCATCGGCCAGAAATGGTGGTAATCCTGCGCTGCGATTCTTATCGAGTGCACGATCTGTGCGTCGCTCTGCGATGCTTCCTAAATCTGCGACAGCGATAGCCAGAAAGTCCAGAACATAGGCGATAGGCGCTCCATGGAAATTACCATTGGATGAGATGCGACCATCATCTAGAACTACTGGATTATCAATGACTGCAGCTAGCTCTCGTAGCGCAACAGTTGCTGCATATTCGACTGTGTCACGAACAGCGCCGGCAACTTGAGGAGCGCAGCGAAGTGAGTACGCATCCTGTACGCGATCATCGTTTTCCAAGTGTGATGCGACTATACCTGAACCTTTGAGTGTTGCAAGCATGCGGGCCGCGCTCTCTGCCTGTCCTGGGTGAGAACGCAGAGGAAGATGAAGTTCTGGAATGAAGACGCGATCTGTTCCAAGCAAACCTTCAACGCTCATGGCTGCAACGACATCTGCAGTATTAACAAGCATTCGCAAATCTTCGATAGCAAGGATGAGCATTCCGAGCATGCCATCTGTGCCATTGATGAGAGCAAGACCTTCTTTTTCGGCAAGTTGGACGGGAATGATTTTTGCTTCGCGAAGAAGATCGGCTACTGGTCGTTGCACACCATTGCTATCAAAGGCTTCGCCCTCGCCCATAAGAACGAGTGCGCAGTGAGCAAGAGGCGCTAAATCTCCACTGCAACCAAGAGATCCAAATTCGCGAACGAGGGGAGTGATGCCAGCGTTTAAAAGAGCGGCCATCGTCTCGGCAACAACGGGTCGCACCCCTGTCTTTCCTGAAGCCAAAGTCTTCAATCGAAGAGCCATAAGAGCGCGCACAACTTCTCTCTCTACGGGATCTCCAACACCCGCTGCATGCGAGCGAATCAAGGAACGTTGTAGTTGTGTGCGAAGCTCCTGCGATACATGGCGATTTGCAAGGGCTCCGAAGCCAGTTGAAATTCCATAAACAGGAGTTTCAGATGCTGCAAGCTTTTCAACGTGATCACGTGAGCTCTGCATCGCACTCAGCGATTGTTGTGAGAGTGAGACAGTGGCGCCATCACGTGCAATTGCCACGAGATCGCTAAAAGTCATGCCTGATGTCGTGATTACTACTTCTGCCATGATGTCACTGCTCTTCCTGATTTGTAGGTACTGTGAAGGAGATTGACGCCGGGGCGATATGCCAGGTGAATATAGGAAGGTGTATTAAGTAGTACGAGATCTGCTCTCTTACCAACACTCACTATTCCGATATCAGTTCTTCGAAGGGCTTGTGCTCCACCAAGGGTTGCAGCCTTAACCGCTTCCTCCACCGTAAATCCCAGGAGGCTTACCGCTGTGGCAATACAAAATGGCATCGATGTGGTGTAGCTAGAGCCAGGATTGCAATCAGATGCAATGGCAACTGTTGCTCCTGCATCAAGAAAACGTCGACCAAGTCCTGATTGCAGATGTGTGGAGAATTCAGCGCCCGGCAGGAGTGTTGCAACGGTATTACTTGATGCCAATAACTCAATATCTGCATTCGTTGATTTGCTCACGTGATCTGCCGATGCTGCATCGAGTGCTACGGCGAGTGCAACACCAACTCCTGCAAAGAGTTGATTGGCGTGGATGCGCACCTGCATGCCGGCAGCTACTCCTGCGCGCAGTATTGCCTCAGATTCCTCTGGGTTAAAGGCACCGAGATCACAAAATGCATCAATCCATTTCGCCTTTGATTTCGGAATGATTGAATTGACGATCAGCTCCACATAGCCATCTGGATTCGATTCAAACTCTTCAGGAATCACATGAGCTGCAAGAAGAGTTGTCTCATCGGTGAATTCACTTGCAATAGCAAGACTGCGAAGCTCATCCTTTTCAGTGAGGCCATATCCAGATTTGATTTCCATCGTTGTGGTGCCTGTAGAAAGCGCTTCGTTGAGAAGACGCTGTGCATTCTGGCGAAGATCAGCATCTGATGCCGCTCTCGTTGCCTTCACAGTCGATGCGATTCCACCTGCGGTGTATTTCCCACCTTGTGAACGCGCTGCAAACTCATCTGCTCGATCTCCGGCAAATATTAGGTGAGAGTGCGAATCCACAAATCCTGGAAGCAATGTCTTGCCCGTGCAATCAACTTCGCTATCGACGCCAGATGGTCGAGTCTGTGAAATCTGGGAAATCAACCCATCTTCCACCACAACAGTTGCGTTATGTAGAACTCCTAAGGCGCCTTCTCCTGCTGATACATCATTTGTGACAAGAGTTGCAATGTTGGTAAATGCTATGGAGCTCACGTGATAGGTGCACCATTCATCATGGGTACGTGAACACCCTTTTCAATGGCAACTTCCTTTGCGTGTTCATAGCCTGCATCTGCATGGCGAATGACGCCCATGCCAGGATCGTTGGTGAGCACTCGCTCTAACTTCTGGGCAGCAAGTGGCGTTCCATCTGCAACGCTGACTTGTCCTGCGTGGATGGAGCGACCAATGCCAACGCCGCCACCATGGTGAATCGAGACCCATGATGCACCTGATGAAATATTGATCATCGCATTCAGTAGTGGCCAGTCCGCGATCGCATCTGATCCATCGAGCATTGCTTCAGATTCACGATAAGGGGATGCAACGCTGCCGCAATCTAAGTGATCGCGCCCAATAACAATAGGTGCGCTGACTTCACCACTTGCAACGAGGTCATTAAATTTCAATCCAGCCTTATCGCGTTCTCCATAGCCGAGCCAGCAGATGCGCGCAGGCAGCCCTTCAAATTCAACGCGATCTTGCGCCATCTTGATCCAGCGATGCAGATGCTTGTTTTCAGGGAAAAGTTCGAGAACTGCTTGATCGGTACGTGCAATATCTTTCGGATCTCCCGACAGTGCAACCCAACGAAATGGTCCTTTTCCTTCACAGAACAGTGGTCGTATATAGGCTGGAATAAAGCCAGGGAATTCAAATGCTCTGGTGTAACCACCTTGGCGTGCCTCATCGCGAATGGAGTTTCCATAGTCAAAGACCACTGCGCCCTTATCTTGAAAGTTGACCATTGCTTCAACGTGCTTTGCCATTGATTCTTTTGCGCGCTTGGAGAAGTCAACAGGATTTCGATCTGCGCTATCACGGGCATCATTGATATCAATACCTTCAGGAATATAGAAAAGTGGATCGTGAGCTGATGTTTGGTCTGTGACGATATCTATCGGCACTCCCATGGCAAAGAGTTGGGGGAGGACCGTTGCACTATTTCCCACAAGACCGATGGAGATTGCCTTCTTCTCATTCTTTGCCTTCACAGCCATTGCTACAGCATCTTCCAAGTTATCTGCAATGACATCGAGATATCTCTTGGTGACTCGGCGCTTGAGGCGTGAACCATCGACATCGATGATCAGACATGTTCCTTCATTCATGGTGATAGCAAGTGGTTGAGCCCCACCCATACCACCGCATCCACCTGTGACTGTCAGAGTTCCAGCGAGCGTCCCACCAAAATGCTTTTCAGCAACCGCTGCAAAAGTTTCATAGGTGCCCTGCAAAATTCCTTGAGTGCCGATATAGATCCATGACCCTGCAGTCATCTGGCCATACATCGTTAAACCTAAATCTTCGAGCCTTCGAAATTCAGGCCAGGTCGCCCAATCTCCTACAAGATTTGAATTAGCGAGGAGTACGCGAGGTGCCCATTCATGGGTTTGAAATACACCAACGGGTTTTCCGGATTGCACCAACATCGTTTCATCATCTTTTAGATTGGTCAGAGTCTTAACAAGAGCATCGAAGGAATCCCAATTTCGAGCAGCTTTACCTGTTCCACCGTAAACAACTAATTTGTCGGGATGCTCAGCAACTTCAGGGTCGAGGTTGTTCTGCAACATGCGAAGGGCTGCCTCTTGACCCCAACCGTGTGCGGTCTTTGTTGTTCCGCGAGGTGCTCTAACTGGACGAGGTCCTGACATCATTCGAGCACTATATATCTGCATCATTGCCCTTACCACTACCCTTTCACCATGGCACTGCCTCACGATCCTCTCTGGCCACGGGCGGCATCTCATTTTTCACAGAAGTCAGAAAATCAAGCAGATGTGACTGTCGTTGGAGTTCCGGCCTCACAAACAAGTCTGAGTCCAACATCAGCACATCAGACTCCCAATGCAATTCGGCAAGCGTTACAGCGTTACTCCACCGCTCACTCAGATCCCAGGGTCAATCTTGAAAAAGTTTCCCTGCAAGACGCCGGAGATATCACATCTCCCGATAGTGATGAAGTTGCGGCTATCTCTGAGTTGAAATCGATAGCTGCCAAGAGCTCACTGGTTATTGCACTGGGTGGAGATAATTCGATTACCTATTGCGGCGTGCAGGCAATGCAAGTAACAGGATTAATTACTTTGGATGCGCATTACGACTTACGAGATGGTGTCAGCAACGGTTCTCCTGTGCGACGCCTCATTGAGGCGGGGTTAAGTGGCAAGAAGGTTGTTCAAATTGGTATTGCTGATTTCTCCAACTCGACTGAGTATGCCAAGAGAGCAAACGATTTCGGTATCACCGTCATTCCTCGCAGTGAGCTTCGAAGAAAGAGTATTGAAGATATCTGGGCGATAGCGCTCTCTGTTGCAGGCGATAAGGTCTTTGTTGATTTTGATATGGATGTCTGTGATCGATCTGTTGTACCAGCTTGTCCTGCTGCAGCCCCTGGTGGAATTAGCGCCGATGAACTGCGTCAATTCGCATTCCTTGCAGGGTCATCACCATCGGTTATTGGCGCAGATATCACTGAGATTGATGCAAGCAAGGATTCTGCAGATGAACGAACTGTGCGATTGGCAGCTCTTGTAGTTCTTGAGATGGCAGCTGGGTTCTCTACACGTCCTTGAAATTGCACGATAGCAATACTTCTCTAGAATTACATCCGTGAATAAAGTACTTGGGGCTCTTGGCGGAAATAGAGCAGCTGATGCATTTCGCAAAATAGTTTCAGGAGATGCAAGCGGTGCTCCCGAGTGGTCGCAGCAGATGGCAATCGGAAATGATGTTGGCCTCTTTGGTCCAGAAAGTGCTGTCTGGCAGGTGCATGGTTGTATTGCAACGCTGGTGGGTGGGATTCGCGCATTGCTGATGCAAGCAGCACATCCTGCAGCTTTGACCGGTGTTGCCGAGCACTCTGCCTATGACACAGATCCTTTAGGTCGACTTGAGCGCACAACGCGCTGGCTGACCATCACATCTTTTGGCTCAACAGAGGCAATTGAAATTGAAGCCCGCCGAGTGCGTGAAATGCATAAACGCGTAAAAGGAAATTTCGTGCAGAAGAGTGGTGAGCATGCGCGATATAGCGCAAGTGACCCACGATATTTATTGTGGGTGCATTGCGCATTCACTGATTCATTCCTGCGTGCACACGAGGAACTTGGTTATGCATTGCCACAAGGTGCCGATCGTTACGTAAATGAGTGGGCAAAGAGTGCTGAGCCACTCGGACTTAGCTCTGCTCCCACGTCTAAGCAAGAGCTTGCATCCGTGATGGATAGCTTTGCACGCAACGAAGTTGTCACGATCTCTATGACACCACCCATAGTGGGATTCATTCTCAAGCCACCATTTTCCGTAGGAGGCCTAGTTTTCTACCGAATACTTGCCAATGCAGCTATTGCCACCATCGATGAACCCTTTCTTTCGGTTCTTGGTCTTAAACCGCGTTCTCGAATATGGCTCAAGGTGAGCAAAGGTCTGCTGGATTTTCTCTCTTACATGCTGGGCCATGAATCACCGAGTCAGAAGATTGCGCGCGCAAGAATCAACGCTCTACAGTGACGCCATGTCAGAGTGCATCTTCTGCAAGATAGTTGAAGGATCTCTTCCTTCACATAAGGTCTTTGAAAACGATGATTGCTATGCATTTTTGGATATCTTCCCTGCAGGTCGTGGTCACACATTGGTGATTCCGAAGAAGCATGTAAGAGATATTCACGAAGCCGACGCCCTCACATATTCAAAGGTTGCTGCTGCCGCCAAAGATGTTGCGGACCTGCTTGCCGCCAAGTTGGGATCTGAAGGAACCACTGTTTTCCAGATGAGTCGGGAAGCCGGATGGCAGACCGTCCTTCACCTTCATATGCATGTTATCCCTCGCTGGAAGGATGATGGCCTGCATAAGCCATGGGATATTGCACCGGCTGATGACGCAGATCTTCGTGAAGTTCTGCAACAGATTACGAAGTAGAGCACACTTCTCACATGCAAAGTCCTGACGCGATTGTTATTGGCGCAGGAATTGTCGGAGCATCATCTGCGCTATCTCTGACTAACGCAGGGTTGAAAGTCTTAGTAATCGATCGCGGAGCCGTCTCCAGTGGAACTACAGGAGCTGGTGAAGGAAATATTCTTGTTTCAGATAAGGATCCAGGACCGGAGTTGACGCTCGCTCTGCGCTCACGTGATTTGTGGTTTGAGATGCAAGAGGATGTTGGCGATAGCTTTGAGTTAGAGGCTAAAGGTGGCGTAGTTGTTGCCCGTCATGATGATGGCCCACTGTTGAAACTTGCAGCAGAACAATCGCAGCATGGAGTGACGACCCAGAAGTTAAATCAATCATCCCTACATGAGCTTGAGCCTTATCTTCATCCAGATTTTCACTCAGGCGTTTTCTACCCGCAAGATGCGCAATGCCAGCCGATGTTGGCGGCAGCTCAGGTCATTCGCACTGTGATTGCTCGCGGTGGTGCATTTATTTCACAGGCAAAGGTCACGCGCATCGTTGTTGAGAACGGCGCTGTTGCTGGAATTGAAACTTCGAAAGGAATCTTCAAAGCCCCGATCATCGTCAATGCGACAGGCACATGGGCAGGGGAGTTAGCGGAGATGGCAGGCTCACACCTGCCGATTGCACCGCGCAAAGGATTCATTCTGGTGACAGAGCCAACAAAGAAGTATGTCTTTCATAAAGTCTATGACTCAGATTATGTAACAAATGTGGCAAGTAGCGATGCAGATTTGCAGACAAGTACTGTTGTTGAAGGAACGCGTAGTGGAACAATTCTTATTGGCGCAAGCCGTGAACGTATTGGCTTTGATGGTTCCATGAATTACGAGATTTTGCGCCGACTTGCAGCGCAAGCAACATCTCTCTTTCCTGTTTTGCGCGATGTGCAATTGCTTCGCGCTTATCGTGGCTTTAGACCGTATGCGCCAGATCATCTGCCCGTCATTGGTGAAGATTCAAAGGTTCGAGGCCTGTGGCACTCAGCAGGACATGAAGGCGCAGGTATTGGCTTAGCTCCGGGATCTGCAGCGCTCATCACTGATGCAATCCTTGGCAGAGGGTCATTCATGGATGGATCACCGTTTTCACCGCACCGATTTGCGACGGTATCGCTATGAGTAAGCAAATCTCATTCACATTTAACGGAGTCGCAGTCCAGTGCGAAGAGGGTCAGAGCATTGCTGCAGCAGTAATCAACTCAGGAACTCTTGCCTTGCGAAAAACTAGATTTGGTGAAGAACCCCGCTCGATATTCTGTGGAATTGGAATTTGCTTTGACTGCGTTGTGGTCGTTGATGGTGTTGCTAATCAGCGTTCATGCCTGATTGAGGCTAAGGCAGATATGAATATTGAGAGCTCCTCATGATTATTGTGATTGGTGCAGGTCCTGCAGGCCTTGCCGCTGCAGAGGCAGCAGCGCGTAATGGCAGCGAAGTTGCGCTCATTGATTCTGCATCTCGTCTCGGTGGTCAATATTGGCGTCATCGCTCAACAGTGACGGGATATCGCAGCAATCGAGCAGATCTTCTCTTTGCCAAAGTTAAAGGCGCAGCATCAATTACCTATATCTCGGAAGCAACCGTGTGGAGCATAGAAAGAGATGGCGATCTCATCCGTGTCAATTACTTGCAAGGTGGTTCAGAGAGTTCACTCACTGCAGAGAAGTTGATTCTTGCAACCGGTGCATATGATCGTTCGCTTCCATTTCCTGGATGGGATTTACCAGGCTCTATGACGCCTGGTGCTGCGCAAGCTCTACTTAAGGGCCATGGGGTTTTAGCTGGTCAGTCAATTGTTGTTGCGGGTACTGGACCATTCTTACTTCCTGTTGCAACCGGACTTGCACAAGCTGGTGCAAAGGTAGTTGGACTCTATGAAGCACATAGCCCAATGCGATGGTTGCTCTCTCCGCAGGCGTTGTTACTCAATGTGTCTAAGTTTGCTGAATTGATTTATTACGCGGGCCTTATTCGCCAGTATCGAATAGCACCCCGTTTCGGCCGGGTAGTCTCCCGATTTGATAAGGGTCAGGTGACCATCACTTCCGTTAATTCATCTTTTGCACTGAAGAGCAACAGAGCACAAACTTTCGAAGTCGATGTCGTTGCAGTGGGATGGGGATTTTCGCCAGATCTCACACTGGGTGGAATTGTGGGATGCAAAGAGCGCGTGGATGTTGATGGGACAACAATCTTTGAAGTCGATGGTGATCAGCTGAGTTCGCAGAAGAATGTCTGGATTGCTGGGGAAGCAACAGGTATTGGTGGAGCAGATCTCTCACTTTTGGAAGGTGAGATTGCAGGTCTTTCAGCCTCGAGTCAGAAGATTTCCTCGCACCTTCGCTTTGCACGCTTTAGGAAACAGGTATTTGCTGATGCACTCAAGCGCAGTTATCCCGTCAAGGATGGCTGGAGATCGTGGGCTGAAAAATCAACCACCATCTGTCGCTGCGAAGAAGTGTCACTGAGTGAGATTGAAGAATCAGTTGCTGAATTAGGAGCTGAAGATTCTCGGACAGCGAAATTATTTACTCGCGCTGGTATGGGATTGTGCCAAGGACGTATCTGCTCTCGCAATGTGTCAGAGATTGTTGCTGGCTTGACCAAATGTTCAGTCACTGATGAAGAGCGCATCGCTTCAAGTAATAGACCTATCGCAGCTCCTATTGCACTTGGACTATTGGGAGATGGAAAAAAGTAAGAGAACGAGATACCTTGTGCGACATGACTAACCCATGGAATGGCGTTTTAACAGCCACAGCGACCCCCTTCACATCCGATCTTGCAGTTGACTATGACAAATATGCAGAGCATGTTGCATGGCTTGCTGCCAATGGAACTCATGGTGTGATTCCAAATGGTTCGCTAGGGGAGTACCAAGTACTTACCGCTGAAGAGCGAGCGAAGATGGTCGAAGTTGCAGTTGCTGCAGCACCTAAAGGCTTTAACGTTGTTCCAGGAGTAGCTGCATATGGTGCGGCGGAATCACGTAAGTGGGCAGAGCACGCACAGAAAGCTGGAGCGGGCGCGGTCATGCTCCTTCCACCTAATGCTTACCGTGCATCTGATGATGAAGTGGTTGCTCATTACAAAGAAGTTGCCAGAGTGGGCATTCCCATCATCGCCTATAACAACCCCTTTGATACCAAGGTAGATCTGACTCCCAAGCTTGTTGCTCGTATTGCGCAAGAAGTACCCAACGTTGTTGCGATTAAGGAATTCTCTGGCGATGTCCGCCGTATCTGGCAGATCAAGAGCTTGGCACCGCGCATTGAAGTCATTGTCGGAGCAGATGACGTCTTCCTTGAGCTTTCTACTGCAGGAGTTGCTGGATGGATTGCAGGATTTCCAAACGCACTTCCTAAGGAATCCATGGAGCTCTACAACCTTGCCACATCAGGAAACTTCAAAGAGGCAGCGCCGATGTATGCAGCCCTTCACGATGTCTTTCATTGGGATTCTAAGAAAGAGTTCATTCAAGCAATCAAGTTAGGCATGGATCACGTAGGTCGCTATGGCGGTCCTACACGTCTTCCACGTTTGCCTCTTCCCAAGCATGAACAAGAGCAGATTCATCGTGAGATGGATGTTGCGCTGGCATACTTTAAGAATCGCTAAGAATTCCTATGAAGAGTATCCGCACTGTCACAACGGTTGAGACTCATACCGAAGGTATGCCCACTCGCGTGGTGACTTCAGGAATCGGTGAGATTCCAGGTGCGACGATGTTCGATAAGCGCCTTCACTTCATGGAGCATATGGATTACTTCCGCCAGTGGCTGATGTATGAACCACGTGGTCATAGCGCCATGAGTGGTGCGATCTTGCAGAAGCCAACTCGTCCCGATGCTGATTGGGGTGTTGTTTATATAGAGGTCTCTGGGTGTTTACCCATGTGTGGACACGGAACCATCGGGGTTGCAACAGCTCTTGTTGAGAAGAAGTTAGTCACGGTCGTTGAACCAGTGACAACAATCCGCCTTGATACTCCTGCAGGTTTAGTTGTGGTCGATGTTGCTGTCGAAAATGGTCGGGCAAAGAATGTCACGATGACCAATGTTCCATCATTTTCTTATGCACTCGACCAAGTCGTTGATGTTCCGGGTTTAGGAAAGATCACTTATGACATGGCATATGGCGGAAACTTCTACGCCATCGTTCCCGTTGAACGCGTAGGACTTGAGTTCAAGCACGAAAATGGACAGAAGTTTCTTGATTACGGACTTCTCATCTCTGATGCGATCAATGAACAGAACCGTCCCGTACATCCTGAAAATCCAGATATCGCAATTTGTCATCACATCGACTTCATCTCACCAGGTAGCGAGGGTCCTTTGCATTGGAGAAATGCAATGTCTATTCATCCTGGTTGGTTTGATCGATCACCCTGCGGAACGGGAACCAGTGCTCGACTTGCTCAAATGGTTGCGCGAGGAGAATTTAAAGAGGGCGATGTTCTCAATAGCGAATCATGGATTGGTTCACACTTTGAAGGGCGGATTAAAGAGCGCACCAATGTAGGAAATTTTGATGCCATTATTCCGATGATTACAGGACGGGCTTGGGTTATGGGCGAAGCCACCTGGACGCTCGATGAGAACGATCCATTTCCGAACGGATTTATTGTTTAGTTAATACTTTGTGGAACAGACCAGGGATTGGAATCTTGCAAAGCCGTGGGTAGAACTGTTTGAGAAAATCCTTGGTAGGCGACAGGGCGCATAAAGCGATAGATCGCATCAGTTCCCACTGACGTTGTGTGCGATGAAGAAGCAGGCCAAGGTCCGCCATGGTTCATCGCTGTTGTGACAGCAACTCCTGTGGGAAAGCCATTCCAGATAACACGTCCAGCTTTCTGTGCAAGAAGTGCAAGAAGTGACTCAGGCTTATCTGCATCTGTGCCTTGAATAGTTGCAGTGAGTTGACCCTTAAGAGAGGTTGCAATTGCCAGAAACTCTTCTTCCTTACAAGTGATGATGACTGTCGTTGGACCAAAGTGTTCTTCGAGCAGTTCTGGGTTTTGCGAAGCGGTAGCCCAATCAGTAATAAAGACAGTAGGAGTTACGCCGAACCCTTGTTCGGTGGAAATACCTGATGCCACTTCAAGCTTTGCCTGTGATGCAAGATGACTGATTGCCTTGGAGTATCGCTCAGCAATCGATTTGCTCAGTAGCGGTGCAACGGCCAAAGTCGCAAGGTGTGACTTAACAGTTGCAATGAATTCAGAGTTGTTCGGAGCAAAGATTAATCCAGGCTTGGTGCAGAACTGACCTGAGCCCATGAGAGCTGAGTCAACGATTCCTTTAGCAAGGGCTTCTGATCGATCAGCGATTGCAGAACTTGTGACAAAGATTGGATTCAAACTTCCCATTTCCGCATAGACAGGAATGGGTTCAGGGCGAGTAGCTGCTAAATCAACAAGGATACGTCCGACGATTTCAGATCCTGTAAAGCCAATTGCCTTAACAGCTGGGTGCAGGGCAAGCCAATGTGTTATCTGAGGATCAGTGCCTTGCACGATCGCATAGGAGTCTTGTGAAAGCTTGCACTTGGCAAGTGCTGCCTTGATCGCCTTTTCAACGATTGCGCATGTATTGGGATGTGATGGGTGCGCTTTTGCAACGACAGCATTTCCAGATGCGATAGCAGATGCGGCATCGCCTCCTGCTACAGAAAATGCCAACGGGAAGTTACTTGCAGCAAAGATTGCAACGACGCCGAGTGGCGCATTCATCTTGCGAAGATCAGGTCGTGGTGCGGGGGAGTAATTAGGATCTGCCTTATCAATTACAACTCCGAGGTGTTTACCGCTTTCAACTAAACGAGCGAAAAGTTCAAATTGGACTGTAGTGCGAGTGATTTCGCCTGCAATACGTGCTTCAGGCAGAGCTGTTTCGGCACACGCTGATTCAATGAGAGCGGCGCGCGATGCTTCGATCTGCGTTGCGATTTCGCGAAGTAACTGTGCACGTTCCTTAGGAGATTGCTGAGCTAGTGCGGGAGCAGCAAGTGCGGCCGCAGCGATGAAGGAATCAACTTCGTTTTTACTGTTCTCTGGAATATCAATTCCATACGAAGTTGCATCAATTGGTTTCACGGCGCGAAAGGTCATGCGCGCATCATACGAGTATCATCGCCTAATGAGTACTACCAAGCAGAGAGCAGGAATTTTTGCTGTATTGGGAGCTGCTCTCTGTTTCGGAACCACAGGAACCACGCAGCAACTCGGCGTTCCAGATATATCACCTGTGGCAGTTGCTTCAGCCAGATTAATCTGTGGCTCTCTCTTCCTCTTCTTCTTTGCATACTTCCAACGTCATAGCCGCGGGCAAGTCCGCATGCCTGCGCGCGATCTCATTATTTGTGGTGTGGGTATCGGGATGTATCAGCTCACCTTCTTTAGTGCAGTCCACTCAACCGGTATTGCAATTGCGACTGTTACCGCACTAGGGGCAGCACCGACTCTTTCGGCGATAGTCGCGTATTTACTCATGGGGGAGAAACCGCAGAAGAATTGGTATCTAGGAACTTCCATCACAATCCTTGGCATAGTTCTGGTTGGAACTACAAATGGGGTTGCCTCTTTCAATGGCAAGGGAGTGGCACTTGCCGTTCTTGCAGGATTTGGTTTTGCTGTGTTTAACGTGGTCTGCAGACGCTCACTTGCACGGGGAGCTCAAGATATGTGGCTGACTGCGACGACTTTCGGAGTAGCAGCACTTGTCAGTTCTCCATTCCTCTTTACCCAAAACCCAGAATGGATTCTTACCTCAAAGGGTTTTCTCACTGTCCTATGGCTGGGCCTCATCACCACATCTATTGGATATGTGCTCTTTATGTATGGACTCAAGAGAATCGAATCAAGTCTTGCTGCAACCGTTGTCCTTGCAGAGCCGGCAACTGCCACAATCCTTGCAGCAGTAGTTATTGGTGAGAAACTCACTCTTCAGAGTTATCTAGGAATAGCGATTGTGTCCAGCGGAATTCTTTATCTGAGCCGGAAAAGTTCTAACTAAACTTATAGAAGGCAAGTGTTATTGCGAGGGTGAACATAATCGCTGCTATTACGCTTTCGAGAATTCTCCAAAATATTGGTTTTGACATCAAGTGCGAAGCAGATCGAGCTCCATAGCCGATAGCTGAGAACCAGACTCCGCTTGCGATGCAGGCGCCAAGTGCGAAGTACCAACGTTGGGATTCAAATTGATTAGCAAGACTTCCAACAAAAATCACTGTATCCAGATAAACATGTGGGTTGAGGTAGGTCATTGCCAAGACAGTGACAAGCACCTTCTTCCACGATTCGGCTGACTTATCAGATGCTGTGAGTGTTTCATTGCGAAAAGCCGCGCGCACACTTTTTATACCAAACCAGGTGAGGTATATGACGCCAAACCAACGGATGATATTAAGCAGATCAGGTTTTGATTGGATGATCCTGCCAAGTCCTCCAGTTCCCACAATGATTAGAAGAGCATCTGATATTGCACAGACGAAAACAACCAGGGTTACATGGCTTCGTAGCAGTCCCTGTTTAATGACGAAGGCATTTTGAGCACCGATTGCAACGATGAGGGATAAACCAGTAAAAAAACCTGTAATGAGCGCAATCACCCCGTAAAAGTACTCCATCGAAGGGGTGTGTTGTCTCAATTACTAAAGGGTAGAGATTTACCCTTGTGGTGAACCTTCCCCCAGAAGCGATACCCGTCGCTTCTCGTTTTCATGAGCGGAAGGAAAGCAATGTCGCTTCTATCTTGGAATCTGCATGGCAATGGAAAGTCAATTAAAGATGGTGAAGTAGTAAAACCAGACGAACGTCTTGCATGGCCTCTGACTATTGGCGTTGGTGTTCAGCACATCGCCGCAATGTTCGGTGCCACATTCTTAGTCCCAATCATTACGGGATTCCCACCAAGCACAACTCTCTTCTTCTCAGGCCTTGGAACTCTTATCTTCCTTGCTCTGACCAAGAATATGGTTCCAAGCTACCTTGGATCATCGTTTGCATTCCTTGCACCTATTGCTGCAGCACAGGCAAGTGGCGGAATGGCTGTAGCTCTCGGTGGAGTTCTTGTGACAGGTGTGATCCTGGCTCTTGTTGGACTTCTTATCAATGCAATTGGAATTGGCTGGGTTAATTGGCTGCTTCCTCCTATCGTGACTGGCTCAATCGTCATGATTATTGGTCTTAACCTTGCTGGCGCTGCCAATAACAACTTCAAGGCTGCTCCAGTTACAGCAATCATTACATTGGCTGCAGTTGCAATTATTGGCGCGGTTTCCAAGGGATTCTTGGGTCGCATCAGTATCTTCGGCGGAATCATTGTGGGTTACGCATTTGCGGCAACTCAAGGAGACATCAACTTCGATGGCGTCAAGGCTGCAAAGTGGTTCGCACTTCCAACCTTTACCTCCCCATCATTTGATACCAATGCAATCCTGCTCTTCCTGCCCGTAGTTCTTGTCCTGATTGCAGAGAATGTGGGTCATGTTAAGGCAGTTGCTGCAATGACCGGAAAAGATCTAGATGGTCAGATGGGTAACGCGCTCTTTGCTGATGGCGTTGCAACAACACTTGCAGGTGCAGGTGGCGGATCGGGTACGACGACATACGCTGAAAACATTGGCGTCATGGCTGCCACTCGCATCTACTCAACTGCTGCATATTGGGTTGCAGGTCTTGGAGCAATTCTGTTATCCCTCTGCCCTAAGTTCGGTGCAGTACTGAGCGCAACTCCAGCAGGTGTCCTTGGTGGAGTCGGCGTTGCTCTCTATGGAATGATCGGTGTTCTCGGTGCAAAGATTTGGATCGAAAATAAGGTCAACTTCGGAGATTCAACTAACCTCCTCATCGCTGCAACCACATTGATTATCGGCATCGCCGATATGACATGGAAGAGTGGCGATTATTCATTCGGTGGCATTGTCAACGGAACTCTCGTTGCAGTCGTCGGATATCAGGTACTGCGCGCACTCAATAAGGCGTCAGGTAAAGCTTCCTAAAAAAGGGAATAGGAAAACCCACCGTCACTGACGTGGCGGTGGGTTTTCTATTTTCAAAAGTAGATTATTCCCCAGGCCCAAAGAGCGAATCCTAGACATGTGTAGAAAAGAAGATTCCAAGGTTTTGAATATGGGTCTTCATTAACTAAAAGCCGGGACCGGTCTGAACTACATACAGGACAGAGTGATGAACTGTTGAAGTCATACTTCCATCCACACCCCAAGCACCGAACCGTTGGATCGTGAGAAACCCTCATGACGTCTCGTCCGTCCTTGATTCCGATTCGGTAAGACATTCTTCTCAACCAACTCCGAATAGCTCCCTTGTAACCTGGCGAGACAGTCCTGAATGCCCGTTCGAACCTACCGAAGTCTTCATCTGCTCTGCGGCGGAAAATCATGGATCCTCCCTTCGAATCAGAAGAATCTATTCTTAATCTCTGGCATCGGTCAATGATTCTTAAGCTAATTCACGCATGAATTGTAAGATCATTTCTTTCACACTTTTGTGTGGACGATACTGGGATCGAACCAGTGACCCCCACAATGTCAATGTGGTGCTCTACCGCTGAGCCAATCGTCCTAGGTATATGAAGTTGTAGTTCTGAAATTGTAGTGCTCAACCATTTCATCTCTCTTGCGAGAGAAGCAATGGAGGTCGGAACGGGATTTGAACCCGTGTAGAGGGATTTGCAGTCCCTTGCCTCGCCTCTCGGCCATCCGACCATAGACAAACCGCCACCTGAAATTAAATTCGAAGCGGCGGTTAATCCGAGCGGACGACGGGGTTCGAACCCGCGACCTGAACCTTGGCAAGGTTCCGCGCTACCAGCTGCGCTACGTCCGCATTTTTGTGCAGGGGCAAATCTAGCGCAGAGCGGGCGTAAGTGCCAAAGCGTAGATTTCTATTGGGCTTTCTCGCTATCTATATGCGTAGCCTTGCCCCATGTTTACTCAGGTTTCGCATATGTGGATGGGTGGCACTCATGCAACCAATCTCATTGAAGTAACTGATGATGCATCCCGTTTAGATGATGGATCTTTCTGGGCAGTCTCAATCTCCTTTGAAGGTAAAGCAACTTTTGCGCGCTTTGCAGATGTAGCGCACTCAGATTTTCCATCCGCTTCTTGGAAACCATTAGATGCGCAATGGATCAGCTCCCAAAGTCAGATTCAGTACATTTCATATGTATCTGCCATTCGCCACATCATTGCTGCAGGTGGTGTCTATCAAGTAAATGCATGTAGGCAGCTGAGCCATGATTTAAAGGACCATCCATCATTGACGGGCCTCTTCTCTGAATTACTCAAACGAAATCCTGCAGAGTTCGCCTGTTATCTCAAAGTAGAGGATCTCGAAATTGCTTCGGCTTCACCTGAACGCTTCTTAAGCAGGAACGGGTCAGGAATACTCACATCTCCCATCAAAGGAACGATCACGCAGAAAGAGGATGTATTCGGCGATAAAGACAAGGCTGAAAATCTGATGATTGTTGATTTGATGCGCAATGACCTAGGCCGCATCTGCGAGACAGGTTCTGTTGAAGTCAGTGAACTTTTTAGACATGAAAAGCACCCTGGAATTACCCACCTCGTTTCTGATGTGAGTGGGAAATTGCGCGAAGGAATTTCCTGGAGTGAGATTTTTACAGCAGTGATGGCACCAGGATCGGTAAGTGGTGCACCAAAGAGTTCTGCTCTGTCGATAATCGGTGAGAACGAAGGAGTGCGTGGTCCCTATTGTGGAACGCTAGGCTGGATTCACGGTGACCGCGCTGAGCTATCGGTTGCTATTCGAACTTTCTGGACAACGGGTGATTCGGTACTTCGATATGGGACGGGTGCTGGAATTACGTGGGGTAGTAATCCTGCTGCAGAGTGGGAAGAGACGCAGCTCAAGGCTCGTCATCTGATTTCAATTGCAGGGGGAGAGCTATGACAGCCATTGATCTTGATAGCTATGGCTTCCCGAAATCATCAGGAATCTTCGAAACCATCAAGACAGTTGATGGCGCACCCATTGCGCTGGGCCGCCACATGCGCCGAGCTGTGGAATCAGCTCTGGAGTTAGGTATTGGAATTCCATCGGAGGAGTTCATCCGCAGTGAAGTGATCAGAACCCTCTCAGAAAACCCTCACGCGATTGGTCGCCTACGTATTTGTCTGGGTCAGAATCTCTTTCACATAACTCATGACTCATACGCAGAAAACACTGAACCTGCGCGGTTGAATTTCTATAGCCAGACCGTCATTGGATCTATTCATAAGATGTTTCCTTATGACGATCGTTTTGCGTTGATTGAGGCTGCAAATGATGAGGGCTATAACGATTGCGTACTCTTTAACGATAAGAATGAGATTACTGAGACTGCAACAGCGAATCTAGCTTTCCTGATTGCAGATCAATGGGTGACGCCACCCATTACCGCAGGGATTTTGCCGGGTGTTGTGAGAGCGATTGCTATTGAGGAGTGTGGGGTGAAGGTTCGTCCCATCCACATCTCTGAAATACCAGAGGTGGAATCTGCATTTATGCTCTCAAGTCTTCGCATTGCACAGCCAATCTCACACATTGGGGATATGAAATTGAAGATAGGTGATGCTTCACGCGACTTAGAGGAGCAAATTCGCTCACACTCACAACCGGTTTCGGTAGGCTAACCCCCATGTCCATAATCTCGGTGACCGTCGATGGTGCTGCTCGCAGCATCGAGGGTGATCAGAAGCCGACCCAACTCTTTGCTGATTCCAAAGAAATTGTCGTCTGCAAGATAAATGGTGTTCTTAAAGATCTGTGGACTGACCTTGTTGAGGGCGATGTCATCGAAAGTGTTTCTATCTCATCACCTGATGGACTTGCAGTTCTGCGACACTCAACTGCGCACGTGATGGCGCAAGCTGTGCAACAACTCTTTGCACAGACTCGACTAGGTATTGGTCCTCCGATTACCGATGGTTTCTACTACGACTTTGATCCACAGAATCCTTTTAATCCAGATGATCTGGAAAAGATTGAAAGTGCGATGCGCAAGATTGTTAAGGATGGCCAGAGATTTAAGCGCCGTATTACAACTGAGAAAGACGCACTCAAGGAACTCGCTCACGAGCCATATAAGTGCGAACTCATCGGCATTAAGGGTGGCGGCACAGATGAGACAAGCGTTGAAGTAGGCGGTACTGAGTTAACCATTTATGACAATTTAGGTCGCGATGGCCAGCCAGTCTGGTCAGATCTCTGTCGTGGACCACATTTGCCTTCAACTAAACATATTCCCGCCTTTAAGTTGATGAGAAGTGCTGCTGCATATTGGCGAGGTTCTGAGAAGAATCCAATGCTGCAACGTATTTATGGAACAGCATGGCCTTCACAAGCAGAGCTTGATGCGCACCTTGAACTTCTAGCAGAAGCAGAAAAGCGAGATCACAGACGCCTTGGCCAAGAGCTTGATCTCTTCTCTTTTCCTGAGGAGATTGGTTCAGGTCTTGCGGTCTTTCACCCCAAAGGCGGAATCATTCGCCGTGCGATGGAGGATTACTCACGCAAGCGCCATGAAGAAGAAGAATATGAATTCGTTTACTCGCCTCATCTAACAAAAGCTGCGCTCTTTGAAAAGTCTGGCCACTTGGATTGGTACTCAGAAGGTATGTATCCACCGATGATCATGGATGAAGAGCTCCATGCCGATGGAACCATTAAGCGAGCAGGCCAGCAGTACTACATGAAGCCTATGAACTGCCCCTTCCACAATCTGATTTTCCAGTCACGCCAGCGTTCCTACCGTGAGCTACCACTGCGCCTCTTTGAATTTGGAACTGTCTATCGCTATGAGAAATCTGGTGTTCTTCACGGCATCACACGCGCACGAGGCTTTACGCAAGATGATGCACATATCTATTGCACTAAAGAGCAGATGGCCGGTGAGCTCGATTCACTTCTGACATTCGTGCTCAATCTCCTTCGTGACTATGGTCTTGAAGATTTCTATCTCGAACTTTCCACACGTAACCCAGAGAAATCTGTCGGAGAAGATGCTGATTGGAAAGAGGCAACAGAAGCCCTTCGCACTGCAGCCGTTGCTCAGAATCTCGAGCTCGTCCTAGATGAAGGTGGAGCTGCCTTCTACGGTCCAAAGATCTCTGTGCAGGCAAAAGATGCCATTGGTCGCACATGGCAGATGTCTACAATCCAAGTCGACTTCCAACTTCCACAGCGATTTGAACTTGAGTTTGCTGCAGCAGATGGCTCTCGCCAGCGCCCAGTGATGATTCACCGCGCACTCTTTGGTTCTATTGAACGATTCTTTGGAGTCCTCACAGAACACTATTCAGGAGCATTCCCTCCATGGCTTGCCCCCGTTCAAGTAATGGCTATTCCTGTTGCTGAAGCTTTCACTGATTACTTAGAGGGTGTCGTTAAGCAGATGAAATCTGCAGGTATTCGCGCAGAACTAGATGCATCCGATGATCGCATGCAGAAGAAGGTGCGCAATGCGCAGATGCAGAAGATTCCATACATGATCATTGCTGGAGAAGAGGATATGCAGGCAGGTGCTGTCTCATTCCGTTATCGCAATGGCGATCAGAAAAATGGCATTCCAATAGCGGAAGCAATCGCTGAAATTACTGCGACTGTGGCTAAGCGCCAACAGGTGTAGTGATGGCAGGTATTGATGGCGTAGGAATGCCAGATGGTTGGCAGCGTTTATGGGCCCCACATCGCCTTGATTATTTGCGTGGTGAGAATCGTCCCCTTGAAGGCAATGGCGTTGATTGCCCGTTCTGCCGCATCCCAGCTTTATCGGATGAAGAAGGACTGATTGTTGCACGGGGAGAGAGTGCATACGTTGTGATGAATCTCTACCCCTATAACCCAGGACATCTTCTAGTCTGCGCCTTTCGACATGTTGCAGATTTAACAGATCTGACCGATGAAGAACGCCATGAGATTACAGATCTCAGTGCGCATGCAATGAAGACAGTGCGGAAAGTCTCAGGCGCGGATGGATTTAATCTGGGTATGAATCAAGGTGCAATATCAGGTGCAGGCGTTGCAGACCATATCCATCAACATATTGTTCCGCGCTGGTCAGGGGATGCAAACTTTATGCCGATTATTGGAAAGACAAAGGTATTGCCACAACTTCTTACAATGACACGAGAAGAGCTAGCTGCGGCTTGGTAGTAGATCGATATAGCCCTGCACCACATCCACACCAATTCCTTTAATCAGATTAATCGGAATTGCGGGAAACAGAATTCCAGCAGCAAATGCGCCCTCATCCATCTCTGATATCTGCTCTAAATATTCTTCTCTAAATTCGCGCACCAACTCTTCATGTTCAGGATCACTTGGGCCGAGAGCTGGCGGATTCTTGGAGTAATCGATGATTTGTAAATCTTGCAATCTAATCAGTGCGGTGGGTTCACCATCATCGCCATGGAGAACAAGATAAGGAGTGATGAGTTGAGTAAATACGCGGTTAGCAACCATCACTGCATCATCAAAGTCGAGTTCTTGTCCCTCTAAACCGTTGACTACAACAAGGCGTGGAATCTGAAAATCATCGAGGGCTGCCCAATTATTAATCGCCTGTTGGTCGATACCAGCTGCAGGATTGATGGCAAAGATCGCTAGATCCGAATCTGCCTCGGGGCTTTCAGAGACTGTGGCGCCAAAGGCTGAGGCCACAGATTGCGGAGATGCGCTTGCATGGCCGTATACATGGATACGTTTCACAGTGTTCGCGCTAGGTGAAGACATGCGGGTAAGCCTACGATGGTGCCGATGATTAGTAACGTACTGAAACCAGCTGTCACACGATTAATTGAACCGGTGGCAGGTTTTGCTCTGCGCATTGGATTGACTCCAAATATGGTGACCATGATTGGTGCCGTTGGCGTCCTTGCGTCAGCTGGCTATTTCTATCCTCGTGAAGATTATTTCATCGGAACTCTCTTTATCTGCTTCTTTGCCCTGAGCGACCTCTTTGATGGAACGATGGCTCGTATTTCACATCAAGGAGCCAGCAAGTGGGGCGGATTTCTCGATTCCACTATCGATCGCATCACAGATTCTGCAATCACGATTGCAATCTTGATTCCACTGATTGCAGCAGATGACAAGCTTTCATACCTTGGTCTAGTCACACTCGTGACTGGACTTCTGATTCCTTATATTCGAGCAAAAGCTGAGTCTTTTGGCATTGATTGTTCGGTCGGAATAGCAGAGCGCACTGAGAGACTGGTCATCATCCTTACTGCAGTTGGCTTTGAAGGACTCAATGTTCCTTATGCACTCGCTATTGGTTTATGGATCTTGGCGATACTCGGTGTGATCACTGTTGTGCAGCGCATCAAAGTTGTCCGCGATGGACTTCTAACCTCATGAAAGATCGTCTTGTTTTGGTTGCTTACCTTCTGGGTTGGTGGGTTGTGCGCACCTTGCCAGAGAAGATGGCGTATTCCCTCTTCTGGTCACTCGGGGAATTTGTCCATAAGCGCAATGGCAAGAGCATTCAACGCCTGCGCAGCAACTTGCATGTAGTTAAACCAGATCTTGATGAGGTGGCGCTAGAGACACTGGTTGCACAATCGATGTCTTCCAATATGCGATATTGGTGTGACACCTTCCGAATTCAAAATTGGAGCAAAGAACGCATTCTAGGAACTGTGACCACGACAAACGAAGAACTATTGCTCAACCCCATGAAAGAGGGCAGGGGAGTAGTTATAGCTCTGCCGCACTCGGGTAATTGGGATCACGCGGGTGCTTACTTCTGTTCACTCGGTATCCCACTAGTTTCGGTTGCTGAACGACTCAAGCCAGAGGCTCTCTTTCAGAAATTTCTGCGCCATCGTGAAGCAATGGGATTTGAAATTCTCTCACTCGATAGCCGCTCATTCGCTACTCTGCTTAAGCGAGCAAGAGAGAAGCGTTTAATTGCATTGGTAGCTGATCGAGACCTCTCACAATCAGGTATTGATGTGAAATTCTTTGGAAAGAATGCGCGAATGCCGGCAGGGCCAGCCCTGCTTGCCATCAAGACCGGTATTCCCATTGTTGTAGCCCATGTCTCTTGCACCAATCAAGGAATTCACATTGATTTCCATCCTGTTGATGTACCAAGTGAAGGCACTGAATCAGAGCGCATATCTGCCACAGTGCAAGCAACTGCAGATTTATTTGCCCAAGGAATTTCCGAGCATCCAGAGGATTGGCATATGCTGCAAAGAATCTGGGTAGATGAGAAGCAAGTGCACGCTGAAGGGAGTAGATGATGCCGTTATCAAAAAAGCGCATTGGCATCGTCTGCCCTTATGGCTGGGATACACCGGGTGGAGTTCAGAGCCATGTGGGTGATCTCGCTCAGTACTTGATTCGTCAAGGTCACTTTGTCTCTGTTCTAGCTCCAGCGATAGATGAGGAAAACCTTCCTGATTATGTAACAAGTGCGGGCAGACCGATTGCAATTCCATACAACGGAGCTGTTGCTCGTGTTCTCTTTGGCCCCATTGCATTTTCGCGTGTGCGCCAATGGATAGCCAACGGAAACTTCGATGTCTTACATCTGCATGAGCCAGCGATTCCTTCTATCTCACTTCTTGCGTGTTGGGCAGCCGAAGGCCCCATGGTAGGAACTTTCCATGCAGCAGCAAAACGCCAGAAAGTGACCTTTGCTGTTGCCCCCATCCTGGAACCGGTGATTGAGAAGCTGACAGCACGCATTGCAGTAAGTGAAGCAGCGCGTGAAACTCTCACAGAGCACCTAGAGACAGATGCCATCGTTGTTCCCAATGGCATCTATGCAGATCTCTATCGTGATGGAGTTACTGACCAACGCTGGACGGGCAATACTTTAGGATTTATTGGGCGCTTTGAAGAGAAGCGAAAAGGGCTCGATGTGTTGGTCGCAGCACTTCCTTCCATAATTGCAAAGTTTCCGGATCTTAAAGTCTTTGTTGCCGGTCCTGGAGATGCACAAGAAGTCTTGAAAGAAATTTATCCTTATCTGCATTCACGTTTTGAATTTCTTGGTCGCATCTCAGAATCGGAGAAGGCGAACTTTCTCGCCTCCGTCGGTCTCTATATTGCGCCCAATACTGGGGGAGAGTCTTTTGGAATAATCTTGGCTGAAGCACTTGCCGGTGGAGCAAGTGTTGTGGCCAGCGATATTCCTGCATTCGATTCGCTGCTTGGCCATGGTGCATATGGAACTCTCTTTGCATCTGAAGATAGCCAGGATTTAGCGAAGAAAGTTATTGCTCTTCTAGGTGATGAAGAGGGCAGGAGAGCGATAGCTCAACGGGGCAAGAAATATGCGCAAGAGTTTGATTGGGATGTTGTGGCAGAGAAGATTTATGATGTCTATGAAATGGCGATGGTGGGTGGTTCAACGGTGACGCTGTCTTCGGAAAATCGCGCATGGAATAAGTTCTTAGGAAGGCAATCGTGAGTGAATTCGTTATAGCGCTCTTTCTCATCGCCTTCTTTGCGTGGTATTTGTCCTACTCTGCAACGCGCCTTGATCGCCTGCATCACCGTGTTGAAACCAGTTGGGCAAACCTTGATGGATTACTTCAGCGAAGAGCCGCTATCGCTATTGAAATTGCTCGCTCAGATATATCTGACCCAGCATCATCTTTACTTCTCACCTTTGCGGCACATCAAGCACGTGAAGCTAGCGTCAGGGATCGATCTCAAGCAGAGACTGGACTGACTGGAGCGCTTGGAATCTTGATTGAATCTTCGACATCAATTTCTGGACCCAACGAACAGGATTTGATTCGAGAGCTTAAGGAGCTCACCGAGAAAATAAAAATGGCAGTGTCTATGCACGTCGATGCCGTGACTCGTACTCAAATGGTTCGTAAGAAGTGGTTTATGCGATTCTTCCGCTTAGCTGGCAATGCGCCGGAACCTGTTACGTATGAATTCGAAGGCGATGTTCTCTAAAAAGCTAAGCATTGTTCTAGTTGCTGCGCTATCTATAGCAGTTGTGGTGATAGCTGTAGTAAATCCACAGAGCTCACTCATCTCTCGAATTCCTTTTATCAAGAGTCCATCAATCAACTCCATTAGCGGGCTACCTGGAGTTGATGGACCAGTATTGGCTGTAAAAATTGATGACACACGGCAAGCGCATCCCCAGATAGGACTCGAAGATGCTGACATCGTCTATATCGAGCAGGTTGAGGGCGGACTCACTCGTCTTGCAGTCATCTTCTCATCAAAGATTCCAACGCATGTTGGCCCTGTGAGATCAGCGCGTATTTCAGATATCGAGTTACTGGCGCAGTATGGCCACGTTGCATTTGCCTATAGCGGTGCTCAATCAAAATTGAGACCGGAGATTGAAAGTGCAGATTTAGAAGATCTTGGCGCTCAGCGTCAATCACCAACCATCTACACAACAGATTCCAATCGCATTCAACCCTATGCAATGGTGTTAAGAGCCGACTTGCTTATGCAGTTGATAAAGGACAAAGGCTTGAAGATTGCCACTTCGAAACCTATGGGTTGGAGCTTTGGGGATGCACCTTCCGGGGGAATTGATATTGATTCAGTGCATATCTCATGGCCTGCAAGCTCCTATGATGCGAGATGGTCACAGGATGAGAAGCGTTGGCTTTTAGATCATTCATCAGAACCGGACATCGCAGCATCTGGAATACATCTGGGTCCTGTGACGTTAGTGATTCAATTAGTCTCCATTACAGATTCCATCTATGGAGATAAATTGGGTGGAGTGACTCCCTTTTCTGCAACGGTAGGTGAAGGTCGTGGCTACATCTTGCGAGATGGTCGTGCCTATGAGGCTCTGTGGTCACGAGTTGATTCAAGTTCAGGAACGAAGTGGCGCACTCAATCAGGTGAAGAAATCTCCTTTGCTAAGGGTCAGATCTGGGTGGCGCTGACCGATAAAGAGCCTGTATTTGCCAAAAAGGGTGCGGATGCGAGAAATCAGAGTTCAAAGTAGACTTCAATACTCATTAGATCGTGAACTTAGGAGTTACTCATCATGTCTGAAGCAACTGGCACAGCACGCGTTAAGCGCGGAATGGCTGAAATGCTCAAGGGCGGCACCATCATGGATGTTGTCAATGTTGAGCAAGCAAAGATTGCAGAAGATGCAGGTGCATGTGCGGTGATGGCACTTGAGCGTGTGCCAGCAGATATCCGTGCACAAGGCGGAGTAGCACGCATGTCAGATCCTGACATGATTCAAAAGATTCAAGCAGCGGTGTCAATTCCTGTGATGGCAAAGGTTCGTATCGGCCACTTCGTTGAGGCCCAAATCCTCGAGACTCTCAATGTCGATTACATCGATGAGTCCGAAGTACTCACACCCGCTGATTACACAAACCACATTGATAAGTGGGGATTTAAGATTCCTTTCGTCTGTGGTGCAACTAATCTTGGCGAAGCTCTTCGTCGTATAAATGAAGGCGCAGCAATGATTCGCTCAAAGGGCGAGGCAGGCACTGGCGATGTTTCCAATGCGATGATGCATATGCGCACCATCGGTGCAGAAATTCGCCGCCTTACTTCAATGCGCGAAGATGAGCTCTATGTCGCAGCAAAGGAACTTCAAGCTCCTTATGCACTCGTAAAGGAAGTTGCTGAGACTGGCAAGCTTCCCGTCGTTCTCTTCACAGCAGGTGGCATTGCAACTCCAGCCGATGCTGCGTTGATGATGCAGATGGGCGCAGATGGCGTCTTTATCGGCTCTGGAATCTTTAAATCTGGAAATCCAGCTCAGCGCGCTGCGGCGTGTGTGAAGGCAACTACATTCTTTAACGATGCAAAGGTTCTTGCAGAAGTCTCTCGCGGCCTAGGTGAAGCAATGGTGGGAATCAATGTCGCAGACATTCCAGTTCCTCATCGCCTTGCTGAGCGCGGCTGGTAACCCTTCTCTCTTTGAGGGTTAGCTCCCATGAAGGTTGGCGTTCTTGCATTACAAGGTGATTTTCGCGAGCATATAAGGGCAGCTACAGAGTGTGGTCATTTAGCAATGGAAGTACGACGTGCTTCAGAATTATCTGGAATAGATGCGCTGATTCTTCCTGGTGGAGAATCAACAACAATCATTCACTTAGCACAGAGTTTTGATCTCTATGAGCCCATCAAGGAAGTAATTGCAAAGGGACTGCCGGTCTATGGCTCATGCGCAGGGATGATTCTTCTTGCCGATCGCATCGTCGGTGGTATTGCTGGGCAGAAGACTTTTGGTGGTCTTGATATTACGGTCAGACGTAATGCATTTGGACGTCAGGTTGATTCCTTTGAATCAGATCTTGAGTTCAATGGCGCATCACTTCATGCAGTCTTTATCCGCGCCCCATGGGTGGAAGAGGTCGGTAGATCCGTTCAAGTCCTTTCCACAGCGGGCGAGCACGCTGTTGCGGTGAGAGAAGGCAACCTGCTGGCGACTAGTTTTCATCCAGAATTGACGCACGATTTAGCGGTGCATCGCTACTTTTTTGATGAGATCTGCAAAGGCAGATAAAGTAGTTCCATAGCTAAAAGTGATTGAGGTGTTTAACAATGTCAGGCCATTCCAAATGGGCAACAACAAAGCATAAGAAGGCAATTATCGATAGCCGTCGTGCTAAAAACTTTGCCAAATTGATTAAGGCCATTGAAGTTGCATCTCGTAATGGTGGCCCAGATGTTGATGGAAACCCAACGCTCTTTGATGCAATTGCTAAGGCTAAGAAGAATTCGATGCCTGCAGATAATATTGAACGCGCAGTTAAGCGCGGTGCTGGTCTTGAATCTGGTGGCGCTGATTGGCAGACGATTATGTATGAAGGCTACGGACCAAACGGTGTTGCCATCATGATCGAATGTCTTTCAGATAATCGTAACCGAGCAGCCTCTGAAGTGCGTGTTGCTGTCACACGTAACGGTGGCTCCATGGCAGATCCTGGCTCTGTCTCTTATCTCTTCAATCGCAAGGGCGTCATCATCGTTAATAAGGCGATTGGTGCGACCGAGGATTCGATTCTTGAAGCAGCACTCGACGCTGGTGTTGAAGAAGTGAACGATCTTGGTGAGTCCTTTGAAGTTGTCTGCGAAGCAAGTGATCTTGTGGCAGCTCGTACAGCGCTGCAAAGTGCTGGTATTGATTACGAATCAGCTGACTCCTCCTTCCTTCCATCGATGCAGATCCCACTGGATGCTGAAGGCGCCCAGAAAGTATTTGAACTCATTGATGCCATCGAAGAGTTAGATGACGTGCAGAACGTCTACTCAAACTTTGATGTCTCTGATGAGGTTATGGCGAGCCTTTCTTAATGCGTCAGTCCTAAGACCTAGGCTTAGAAGTTATGAGCCAGATGCAGCGAAGAGTGTTGGGCGTTGACCCAGGGTTGACCCGCTGTGGCATTGGAATCGTTGAAGGCGCTATTGGTAAGCCACTGAGACTTGTTGGCGTTGGCGTCATTCTCACTTCCCCTGATGCACCACTTGAACAACGCTTACTTCAACTTGAAGGTGAGCTAGAGGAGTGGATTGCACTCCATAAACCTGATGTCATTGCGGTGGAGCGAGTTTTCTCTCAACACAATGTGCGAACAGTGATGGGAACAGCTCAAGCTGCTGGAATCGCACTCCTCGTTGCAGCTCGCCGAAATATTCCAGTAATGATGCATACGCCATCAGAAGTGAAAGCTGCGGTGACAGGTTCAGGACGGGCCAATAAAGCCCAAGTTGCTGAGATGGTTAAACGGTTATTGAATTTAGAGGTGATACCAAAACCAGTCGATAGTACGGATGCACTGGCACTCGCCATCTGTCACATCTGGCGCGGTGGAGGAAATAGCAAAATTGCGGAAGCTCTCAAGGCTGAGAAATCTCGCCTCTCTAAGTTGGTGGGTAAATGATTTCACTCATTAATGGAGTTGTGCGTTCAATATCTTCTGATCGTACTGTTGTTGAGGTGGGTGGCGTTGGTTTATCTGTCTCCATCACATCAAATACCAGCACGCAATTAAATATTGGCGCGCCGGTCCAACTCTTCACATCGCTCGTCGTTCGAGAAGATTCGCTGACACTCTTTGGCTTCCTCGATGAAGAGAGTCGTTCTGCATTTGAAATAGTCCAGACAGTTTCTGGAATAGGTCCCAAGGTTGCTCTTGCAATTCTTGGAGCCCACACTCCGCAGAGCCTTGCAGCTGCGATAGCTCAAGAAGATATCAAAGGTATTGAGAAGGTTCCGGGTATTGGTCGCAAGGGAGCGCAGCGATTGATTCTTGAACTCAAAGGCAAGATTTCTGATTTTGGTGGAGGCGATCATAAGCAGATCCACCAACCTATTTGGCGCGAGCAACTTACTTCAGCGCTGATCTCACTTGGATTTACCGCAAAGGATTCTGATGCAGCGATTAATGTCGTTATCGCACAGTATGCAGATAGTGGAGTGGATGCGAAGAACGTTGATATTTCAGAGCTTCTCAAGGCAGCGCTGCAGAGTGGGCGTCGGAGCTAATGACTGAAGAGAGATTAGTGAATCCGTATAGCGGCAATGATGACGCAGCGGCAGAGCATGCGCTACGACCAAAGACTTTGGGCGACTTCATTGGCCAGCATCGCGTGCGCGAGCAGATTGATGTATTACTTTCGGCTGCTCGTAAGAGAGATGCGGCAGCAGATCACATTCTGCTCTCTGGCCCTCCAGGCCTAGGTAAGACAACTCTTGCAATGATTTTGGCTTCAGAAATGCAGGCTCCTATTCGTATTTCTAGTGGACCTGCAATAACTCACGCGGGCGATCTAGCTGCGATTCTTTCATCTCTTGTTGAAGGAGAGATTTTCTTCCTTGATGAAATTCATCGTCTGCCAAGGCCTGCAGAAGAACTTCTCTATCTTGCGATGGAGGACTTCCGAGTAGACGTTGTGGTGGGTAAGGGACCCGGTGCTACGGCTATTCCGCTTCAGTTGCCGCACTTCACTCTGGTTGGTGCAACAACGAGGGCTGGGTTATTGCCTTCTCCACTACGTGATCGTTTTGGTTTTACGGCGCACCTTGATTTTTATGAAGAATCTGAGTTGGAAGAAGTTATCTCTCGAAGCGCAGCACTCTTAGGGCTTACTATTGAGAAGTTAGCTATTGGTGAAATCGCTAGCCGCTCTCGTGGCACACCACGTATTGCCAATCGTCTTCTGCGCCGTGTGAGAGATTTTGCTCAGGTGCAAGGATCGAACGCTCTCTCGCATCAACATGCGAAGTTGGCTCTGGATATGTATGAGGTAGATGCCAAAGGACTTGATCGATTGGATCGATCTGTGTTGATTGCTCTCATCGAACGCTTCGGAGGGGGACCTGTGGGTCTTTCCACCCTTGCCATTGCAGTGGGGGAAGAGACTGAGACCGTTGAATCTGTAGCAGAACCCTTTCTCGTCAGAAATGGCTTTATGGCACGTACCCCACGCGGTCGCATCGCAACAGCGTTGGGCTGGGAGCATGTGGGACGAACACCACCTCCTGGAATCGCGACCCTTTTCGACACACCTGCGCCCGACGCATAGACTCTGCCCTTATGTCCACACCTACAAAACAAGTGAAGACAACTGGTCGACCAGTTCGCGCCTTAGTTCTCTTGGCCGTGCTGATTCTCGGCCTCTTGGCTACCGCCCTCATTCAGGGCGCAACATCTGTCCGACTCGGCCTAGATCTTCGTGGAGGAACAAGCGTCACCCTTCAGCCACGAGCATCTAATGATTCCAACAAGATCACATCCGAGGCAATCGACCAGGCAGTCTCCATTATTCGCCAGCGTGTTAACTCACTTGGTGTTGCAGAGTCTGAAGTTACTGCGCAAGGTAGTGGCACAAACCGTCAGATCGTTATCTCTGTTCCAGGAGATTCAGGTCGTCGAGTTGTTGACCTCGTTGGACAGACCGCAGAACTTCGCTTTCGTCAGGTACTGGCAGAATCTTCAGCACTTGGTGGTTCAGGCGCCGCAGCGGCAACTCCAGCAGCTGGTGTGAGCCCAGAAATCAATGCAAAGTTTGCAACGCTAGATTGCACCAACACTGCAAATCTTCAAGGCACAGGGGCAGATGCTCCCACTGATGTCATCGTGGCATGTTCACGAACAGGTGCAAGCAAATACATCTTGGCTCCAGCAGAAGTTCTTGGACAACAGGTTTCGAAGGCATCAGCTGGCATTGATCAGCAGGGTGCAAGCGCTTGGTATGTTCTTCTGACATTTAATGGTGATGGAACAAAGGCATTCGGAGCACTCACAGCTCGTGTGACATCTCTTCCATCTCCACAAAACCAAGTTGCAATCGTTCTCGATGGTCTTGTCGTCTCAGCGCCATCTATCAATGAGGCTATCCCGTCAGGTAATGCTCAAATCACTGGAAACTTTAGCCAGCTAGAGGCGCAAGATTTAGCAAATGTGCTCAAGTATGGAGCTCTTCCTCTTGCATTCGATCGCGGAGAAGTTCAGCAAGTCTCACCAACTCTTGGTGCTGATCAACTCGAAGCAGGACTAATCGCAGGTGCTCTTGGAATTGGCCTTGTATTCCTCTTCTCTCTTCTCTATTACCGAGCGCTCGGTTTAATCACTGTCTTTTCGCTAATTATCGCTGCGGCACTCCTCTATCTTCTCTTCCTTGTATTGGGTGAGGCGATTGGATTTACTCTCACACTTGCTGGAATTGCCGGAGCAATTGTTGCTATCGGTATTACGGCTGACTCATTTATCGTCTTCTTCGAACGTATTCGAGATGAAGCGCGTGAAGGTCGATCACTTCGTTCAGCGGTAGAAAGTGGTTGGGCTCGAGCACGACACACAATCATCGTTGCGGATATGGTCTCAATCCTCTCAGCGGTATTGCTCTACTTCTTCGCAGTAGGTGGAGTTCGAGGATTTGCCTTCACACTGGGACTTGTCACACTGATCGATCTCTTGGTCGTATTCATCTTCACTAAGCCAATCGTGACCTTGATTGCAAAGAGCAATTTCTTCTCATCCGGTCACCCGCTCTCAGGCTTCTCAGCTAAGAGCATCGGTAAGTCTCACCCAACTACAACCTTGGAGGCATAAGCACATGGCAAAACTTTCAGGTCTAGGTGGTCGTCTCTACTCTGGTGAGACCTCTTTCAACATTATTGAACGTCGCAAGCGCTGGTATTCAATCTCAGCTCTCTTCATCCTTGCATCTATCGGCGCCCTCGTTATTCAAGGCTTACACCTCGGTATTGAGTTTAAGGGTGGAGCTTCATACACCATTAATAAGCCCTCAGTGACTGTCGAGCAAGCTCGCGCATCTGTTGAAAATATTGGAATTCCTGGCGAAGTAATTGTCCAGAAGATTGGCGATTCAAAGATTCGCATCCAAACTGGTTCACTAACACCGGCTGAATCTCAAGTCGTAGAAAATGCTCTCACCACAACATTCTCAGTTCCGGCTGAATCCATTGATACACAGCTTGTTGGACCATCATGGGGTAAAGAGATTACAAAGAAAGCTCTCTACGGTTTGATTGCATTCTTACTTGCTGTCATGCTCTTCTTGGCAATGGCATTTGAACCTAAGATGGCAATCGCTGCCATCGTTGCAGTTATCCATGACGTATTCATTACTGTTGGAATCTACGCTCTCGTTGGTTTTGATGTTACGCCAGCCACGGTTATCGGCTTCTTGACCATTCTTGGTTATTCGCTCTATGACACAGTGGTTGTCTTCGATAAGGTTCGAGAGAATACAAAGTCAGTTGCTGCTAATAGCAAGATGACGTATTCGCAGGCAACCAATCTTGCGGTCAATCAGACTTTGGTTCGCTCTGCCAACACTTCCATCATTGCACTCCTTCCCGTTGCAGCAATTCTTTTTGTGGGTGCGGGACTACTCGGAGCTGGAACACTGAAGGATCTCTCACTTGCGCTCTTCATCGGTTTGGCTGTGGGTACATATTCATCAGTATTTATCGCTCCTCCTTTCCTTGCGCAATTGCGCGAGAAGGAGCCTGCGATGCAGGCACTTGCAAAGCGAGTTGCTGCACGTGGGGGAGCACCTGTTGTTGCAGATGTGAAACCAGCTCGACCATCGACGGGCAGCGGACCACGCAATCAACCAAAGCGCAGAGGTCGCAAATAACCTTTTAGCCTATGGATACCTTGCCCTTAATCGCACCTCTTATTGGTGCGCTTAAGGAGCATCATCCAGGTGCAGATATTGCATCAATCGAACGGGCATTTCTTGTTGCAGAGAAAGCCCACGAAGGTCAACTGCGTAAATCGGGTGAGGATTACATCACGCATCCCGTTGCTGTCACGCAGATTCTTGCAGAACTTGGACTCAACGAGGTTTCACTGATTGCATCACTGCTGCACGACACCGTGGAAGACACTCCTTATTCACTAGAGCAGCTACGCACTGACTTCGGTGATGAAGTCGCATCGCTTGTCGATGGCGTTACAAAGCTCGACAAGTTGACCTATGGTCCGACTGCTGAAGCAGAGACTGTGCGCAAGATGGTCATTGCAATGTCTCGAGATATCCGAGTCTTGGTGATCAAGCTAGCTGATCGCCTTCATAACGCTCGTACATGGAACTTCGTCTCTAGCGAGAGCGCTGCGCGCAAAGCCCGAGAGACACTTGATATCTACGCACCCCTTGCTCATCGCCTAGGAATGAATGCCATTAAGTGGGAGTTAGAAGATCTCTCCTTCTCAGTATTGGAGCCTAAGAAGTTTGAAGAAATTTCACGTCTTGTTGCAGAACGCTCGCCCTCACGGGATGCGCTCACAGCGGAAGTAATCCAAGCCGTTGAAGAGGATTTAGCTAGGGATTCGATCATCTCAACAGTGACAGGTCGCAAGAAGCACTTCTTCAGCGTCTATCAGAAGATGGTCGTTCGTGGCCGAGACTTCAATGACATCTACGACCTCGTTGGAATTCGTGTCCTGGTTAACGATGTGCGAGATTGCTATGCAGTGCTAGGTTCGATCCACGCACGGTGGAGCCCTGTTCCGGGTAGATTTAAAGATTACATCGCTATGCCGAAGTTCAATCTCTACCAATCACTTCACACGACGGTGATCGGACCAAATGGCAAGGCAATTGAAATTCAGATTCGCACATACGATATGCACTCACGTGCTGAGTTCGGTATTGCAGCGCATTGGAAATATAAGCAAGGGGGAGACCCGCAAGCAAACTCTCCTGAGATGCTCTGGCTTCGACAACTGCATGAATGGCAGAAAGAGACTGAAGATCCATCTGAGTTCCTGGAGGCACTGCGCTTTGATCTGGGTTCTCCAGAAGTATTTGTATTTACTCCGAAGGGTTCTGTTGTAGCACTCCCAGGGGGATCGACTCCGGTTGACTTCGCATTCTCTGTTCACACTGATGTGGGGCTGCGATGTGCCGGGGCTAAGGTCAATGGACGACTAGTTCCCCTTGAATCAAAGCTCAATAACGGTGATGTGGTTGAGATCGTTACCAATAAGGGTGAACATGCAGGACCAAGTCGCGATTGGCTTAACTTTGTTAAGAGCCCACGCGCACGATCAAAGATCAAGGCATGGTTTAGCAAGGAGCGCCGCGAAGAGGCCATTGATGCAGGCCGTGAATCCATTGCTCGTCAGATGCGTAAAGCAGGACTTCCACTACAGAAAATCTTTGCAGGGCATGCACTTCTCGAACTTGCACACGATATGCACTATGCCGATATTGATGCGCTCTATAGCGCAGTGGGAGATGGCCACGTATCTGCAGCGTCCATCATTGAAAAGCTTGTTGCAAGTATGGGTGGTGAAGATTCTCATCCAGAAGTAACTATGGAGAACGTTCCAACTGGCTTGCAGGCGACAAGACGCACATCAAGTGCCATTGAAGTAGAAGGCGTTGATGACGTACTGGCAAAACTTGCTCGATGCTGCACTCCAGTACCGGGCGATAGCATCATGGGATTTATCACCAAAGGCTCAGGCATATCTGTTCACCGCGATGATTGCATCAACGCTGCAGATTTACGCAGTAATCAGAAAGAACGCATTGTTGGCGTGAAGTGGCTCGCAGGCGCTGCCAGCGTATTCCTGGTCAATATCCAGGTTGAGGCTTTGGATCGTGCGCGATTGCTGGCAGATGTCACACGCACACTTTCTGAGCAGCATGTAAATATTCTTAGCGCTGCAGTCAGTACAACAAAGGATCGCGTTGCAATCTCACGGTTCACATTTGAAATGGCAGATGCGAAGCATCTTGATTCAGTGCTGGCCGCAGTACGCGCCATTGAAGGCGTCTATGACGTCTATAGAACCTAGAGAAGAGCTAGTTAAATTCAGCGAGGTGCTTCTGCGCCTCATCAAGCCATGACTTACGGGCAATCGCAGATTCAAGGGCTTCCTTAGCCTTCTTCTCATTGCCAGCAGCTTGAGCTTTTGCTGCAGTCTTTTCATAGTTCTCAATAGAGTCAGAGAGTTGCTTCACAACTTCTGCAGCACGTGCTTTCGCAGTGGGATCTGTCTTACGCCAGATCTCAGCCTCAGCCTGCTTAATGGCTTCCTCTACCTTGGAAACGCGAGCATCAAAGGCGGCACGCTTATCCCGGTTCGTAATACCAATCTTTGTCCATGTGTTCATCAATTCGCGGAATGCGTTCTTTGCTTGCTTTACATCAGTAAATGGGATGAGAGCTTCGATCTGAACGATGAGCTCCTCCCGCTTAATGAGATTTGCAGACATTGAAACTTCACGCTTTTCAAGGTCAGCATTCTTAGCTGTGAAGAATTGATCCTGAGCTGCTTTAAATCGCGCCCAAAGCTTTGCATCATCGCTCTTCTTGCCGCGTCCTGCAACCTTCCATTGATCCATCAATGCCTTGTAACGTCGAGCAGTTGCTACCCAATCAGTTGAAGTTGCAAGCTTTTCAGCCTCAGCGATAATCGCGTTCTTCGCTTCAGAGACTTTGCCTGCAGTTGCTTCAAGTTGAGCAAAGTGTGTGCGACGGCGCTTATCAAACTTATTGCGACTTGCTGAGAATCGCTTCCAGAAATCAGCATCTGACTTCTTATCTAGACGGGGAGCTGCCTTCCACTCATCAAGGAGAGCCTTTAGGCGATCGCCTGTGACTTTCCAATTCTCAGAGAGTGCAAGAGACTCAGCCTCAACCACAATCTTCTCTTTTTCGACAAGAATCTGTTCGCGGCGAGCAGCCTTTGCAACAGCCTCTGCAGCCTTCTTTGCTTCATATGCCTCGCGGTGGCCTTCGATAAGAGGTTCAATCTGTTCAACAGATGCAGCAAGTGCATCGAGATCGCCAACACCGTTGAGTTCGCGTACTTGCTGGCGCAACTTCTTCACAGCTTCGTAGGCATCTTGCGGAACCATGGCACCGCTTGTAATACGAGCAGCGGTTAGAGCCACTTCAGATGCAAGGGCTTCAAATTTACGGACAAAGTAGGCGAGCGCTTCTTCAGCGGTCTTGCCTGGATATGAACCAACAGGCTTCTCGCCATCGCTAGTGCGAACAAATACTGTGCCATCTTCGCCAACGCGACCAAATTTTGAAGGGTCTCCGACGAGTGCAGATGCAGCACTTGGTGTGGAGTGTGTTTGAGCTAGAGCAGTTGGATTGATATCGGTCATGGCTTTCCCCTTCAGCGCGTCGGACGGTTCAGTGTGAACTCGTCCTTCGTTGATATGTGCGAATGTGTTCGGGGTCAAAGGTACCCTGTGCTTGCGCGAGTCGTAAATCCACGCCAGAAATAGGGTCAAAAAGATGCTTGTCCGTTCCTTTCCGGCCCCTATGTTTGCAACCAACTGCTGGGTCATCGCTCCTTCTGAAGGTTCAGAGTGCGTCATCGTTGACCCCGGCATGCCTGACATTTCACGCGATATCGAGATGATCATTGAAGAACATAAGCTCAAACCAGTAGCAGCACTTCTCACACATGGGCATCTCGACCACACATTTTCTATCACTCCACTTGCTGATGGCTATGACATCCATGCATATATTCATTCTGAAGATCGACGTTTCATCGCAGACCCTGCAGGAATTCACGGTGAGAAATTCATCTCTCAACTTCAAGCGATGACATTTGTAGAACCTAAAAAAGTGAGTGAACTCAAGAATGGGTCAACGCTTGAATTGCTTGGAATGAGGATCACCGCCATCCATGCTCCAGGACACACCCGAGGATCGCTGATGTTCACCATCAATGACGAAATTCTCGTTAGTGGTGATGTTCTCTTTGCAGGCTCAATAGGTCGCACAGATCTGCCGACAGGTAGCTCAAAAGAGATGATTAATACCCTCAAAACCAAAGTTCTTACTCTTTCTGATGATTTACGAGTGCTCACAGGACATGGACCAGAGACCACGATTAAATTCGAGCGAAAAAACAACCCTTATCTGAAAGAATTGACCTCATGAAGTTCGAGAAGATCCAAGCGCCTAAAGGTGTGCGCGAATATCTGCCTCCGGAATCCCAATCATTCGAATGGGTCCGTGAGCAGTTGATAGCACCTGCCAAAGATGCGGGATATCAGTTGATGGAACTTCCCGTCTTTGAAGATACCAATCTCTTTAGTCGCGGTGTTGGTGAATCAACAGATGTGGTTTCCAAGGAGATGTATACATTTGAAGATCGAGGCGGTCGCTCAATTACTCTGCGACCCGAAGGAACTGCTGGCGTGATGCGTGCTGTGATTGAGGCAAACCTTGATCGTGGACAACTTCCGGTGAAGGTTTGGTATTCAGGACAATTCTTCCGTGCAGAGCGCCCACAAGCTGGGCGTTATCGTCAGTTCTACCAAGTGGGAATCGAAGCTATCGGCATTGATGATCCAGCTCTCGATGCTGAAGTAATCGCTATTGCAGATCGTGGCTTTAAGAATCTAGGACTTAAGAACTACCGACTAGAGATTACATCGCTAGGGGATGCGCAATCACGCGCTGCTCATCGTGTAGATCTCATGAAATTTATTGATGGACTGGCACTCGATGATGCAACGAAGGAACGAGCAGCGATTAATCCACTGCGCCTCTTTGATGATAAGCGTCCTGAGATGCAAGAGGCGATGGTGAAGGCGCCCATTCTGCTTGACTATTTATCTCCTGAATCTGCTGCAAACTTTGCTGCCGTCCAGAAGTATCTGACTGCAATGGGTATCGCATTCACGATCAATCCACGCATGGTGCGCGGTTTGGATTACTACACCGGAACAACATTTGAATTCATTCATCCCGACCTCGGTGCGCAAAGTGGCATTGGTGGTGGCGGTCGCTATGACGGCTTGATGGAGACGCTCGGGGGTCAATCTCTTTCAGGAATTGGTTTTGGACTAGGTGTGGATCGCGCGCTTCTTGCAGCGATTGCAGAATCAACTGTCCCATCGCAAGAGTTCACATCCGATCTCTTCATCATTCCACTGGGAGATGATGCGAAGGAGCAGGCTCTCGTCATTGCCCAGAGTCTGCGAAGTTCTGGAATTCGTACTGAAATCGCCTTTGGAGATAGAGCCCTCAAGGGAGCTATGAAGGCGGCTGATAAGTCGGGTGCGCGCTATGTCATAGTCCTTGGTGAATCCGAACTCATGGAACGAACTGTTGAACTCAAGAAGATGTCAGATGGGGTTACTTCCTCGGTTAAGATTGACCAATTACAGAATGAATTGTTGCGAGCTCTCTCGCTCTAGTTCACCATCATTTAAAGGCGGCTTTTGACGATGTTAAGAAACCACGACGCAGGTTCCCTGCGGGCTTCACATGCAGGTCAAACCGTCACTCTGGCTGGCTGGGTAGCACGTCGCCGCGATCATGGTGGAGTTGCCTTTATCGATCTGCGTGATGCGACAGGTTCTGTGCAGGTAGTAATTCGTGATGAAAAGATGGCCGGACAACTGCGCGCCGAGTGGTGTTTGCAGATCACAGGAGAAGTAGCGCTACGTCCTGCAGGTAATGAAAACTCGAATCTTCCAACCGGTGCCATTGAAGTAATGGGTGATGACGTCGTTGTATTGAGTGAATCTGCGCCACTTCCTTTCCCGGTTGATTCAGGGAGCGAATCTGAGATTTCTGAAGAAGTTCGTCTTCGTTATCGCTATTTGGATCTGCGCCGTGAAGGACCAGCAGCAAACTTGCGCCTGCGTTCGAAGGTGACATCAACGATTCGCAATGTGATGGAAAGCCTTGAATTTCTTGAGATTGAAACACCGTATCTGACTCGTTCAACACCAGAAGGAGCACGTGACTTCTTAGTTCCGGTGCGCCTGCAACCAGGTAGTTGGTATGCACTTCCTCAATCACCACAGCTCTTTAAGCAGCTTCTGATGGTTGCCGGCATGGAGCGTTACTACCAGATTGCTCGATGCTTCCGTGATGAAGATTTCCGTGCTGATCGCCAACCTGAGTTCACTCAGCTCGATATTGAAATGTCATTTATCGATCAGGCCGATATCTTGGCTGTTGCTGAAAAGATTTTGGTGAAAGTTTGGAAAGAGGCTGTTGGATTCGACATCCCAACACCGATTAAACACATGACCTATGCCGATGCTATGGATCGTTACGGTTCTGATAAGCCAGATCTTCGTTTCGCATATGAACTCACTGAAGTAACTGATTTCTTTAAGTCAACACCTTTCCGTGTATTCCAAGCACCATATGTAGGCGCAGTTGTTATGCCTGGGGGAGCTGACTCTCCTCGCCGCGAACTCGATGCGTGGCAGGACTGGGCAAAGGCACGTGGTGCAAAGGGAATTGCATACATTCTTGTGAATGCTGATGGCACTCTCGGTGGTCCAGTATCAAAGAACATTTCAGAAGATGAACAAGCCGGTATTGCAGCACTGGTTGGTGCAAAGCCTGGGGATGCAATCTTCTTTGCAGCAGGTGAGCGCGCATCTTCTCAGCAACTACTTGGAGCGGCTCGTCTTGAAATTGGAAAGCGTTGCAACCTCATTAATGAGGGCGCCTGGGAATTTGTCTGGGTAGTCGATGCACCGATGTTTGAACCAACCGATAACGGTGGATGGACTGCTGTGCACCATCCATTTACAGGTCCTAAGCCAGAGTTTGCAAAGACCTTTAAGTCAGATCCTACTAACGCTCTTGCCTATGCATATGACATTGTTTTGAATGGAACCGAGCTCGGTGGTGGTTCGATTCGTATCCATGATCGCAATATTCAAAAAGATGTCTTCACTGTTATTGGTCTCTCTGATGAGGAAGCACAGAGCAAGTTCGGTTTCCTTCTCGAGGCATTTAATTACGGTCCACCTCCACACGGTGGAATTGCACTTGGCTTAGACCGCGTATGCGCACTATTGACCGGGTCTGATTCAATCCGTGAAGTCATCGCATTCCCTAAGACTGCAAGCGGTGGCGATCCTTTGACGGGTGCACCAACTCCGATTACACCTGCGCAACGAAAGGAAGCTGCCATCGATTGGACTCCTCCCAAGGAGTAAGTCAGGTAGGCTAATAACTATGGGTCCAGGCGGAATTGCAACGATTATTGCGGCGGTATCACTGCTCGTAATCGCTATTGCCCTTGCATACACAGTCTTCCGTGTCAGTAGATTTATCGACGAGGCAAAGACCTCTCTCAAGGCATTTACTGATGACACTACTCCGCTACTCAATGAATCAACGCGCACCCTTGAACTTATCAACGGTCCTCTTGAGAGCATTGCAAAGATTACGAAGAACGTTGAAGAAGTAACGTCCAAGGTAACCGGAGCAACAACCGGTTTTATGGAGAGTCCAACTGGACGTGTTGCAGGTGCACTTCTTGGCGCTGCAACTCTCAGTAAAGGCCGCAAGTCGAAGAAAAAATCTGACTAGTGGAATCCGCCGAGATCCGTTCGCGCTGGCTGCGCTTCTTTGAAAGTGAGAACCGTCAAGGTCTTAAGCACACCGTAGTTCCTTCTGCCTCTCTGATCGCAGATGACCCGAATCTACTTTTAGTCAACGCTGGCATGGTTCCTTTCAAACCATTCTTTCTCGGTGAGGTAACAGCTCCCTATAAACGTGCTACATCCGTGCAGAAGTGTGTGCGAACTCTGGATATTGATGAAGTGGGTAAGACCACGCGCCACGCATCGTTCTTTCAGATGTGTGGAAACTTTTCGTTCGGTGATTACTTCAAAGAGGGAGCGATCGCTTTAGCCTGGGAACTCTTAACGCGCCCTATCAATGATGGTGGCTACGGTTTTCCAGAAGAGCGTTTATGGGTAACGGTCTATCTCGATGATGACGAAGCTGCGGATATTTGGCATAAGAAGATTGGTATCCCGCGTGAGCGTATTCAACGTCGCGATATGGCAGATAACTTCTGGTCTATGGGTGTTCCGGGTCCATGTGGTCCTTGCTCTGAAATTTATTACGACCGTGGTCCTGAATATGGAATCGAAGGTGGACCGATTGCGGATGAAAACCGCTACATGGAAGTGTGGAATCTTGTTTTCATGCAGAACGAGCGAGGCGCAGGTGGCGGAAAAGATGGTTACCCAATCCTTGGAGAACTTCCAGCAAAGAGCATTGACACTGGTTTAGGACTAGAGCGCACAGCTGCGTTACTGCAAGGTGTTGAAAATATCTATGAGATTGATACGACGATGCAGATTCTCACAAAAGCATCTGCACTATCTGGCGTTAAGTATGCAAAAGATCAAGGCACTGATGTCGCTCTACGAGTTGTGGCAGATCATGCCCGCACATCAGCGATGTTGATTGGAGATGGCGTCACACCTGGAAATGAGGGACGTGGATATGTCCTGCGTCGCATGATGCGCCGAACCATTCGCAATATGCGCTTGATGGGTGTTAATGATCCGATCATGTCTGAGCTCACCATTGCTGCAATTGGTGCGATGGGTCCTCAATATCCAGAGCTGATCACAGATAAGAAACGCATCTTGGCCGTATCTGTTGCAGAAGAAGAGTCATTCCTGCAGACGCTGAAGGCTGGAACACAGATTTTTGATATGGCATCAACGCAACTTAAGGCGAGCAAGAAGAGCGTTCTTCCTGGCGATGAAGTATTCAAGCTTCATGACACCTATGGTTTCCCATTTGATCTGACTCTTGAGATGGCACGTGAAGAGGGTCTTGAAGTTGATGAAGATGGCTTCCGTAGATTGATGAATGAACAGCGTGATCGCGCAAAGGCTGATGCAGAGGCAAAGAAGAGTGGACATACAGATTTATCTGAATACAAGAAGATCGCAGACTCTAAGGGCGCGTCGACCTTCGTTGGCTATACCCACAATGAGACTGAGTCGACTATCAATGGAATTTTAGTTGACGGTATTAGCGTTGCATCAGCGAAAGCTGGAGATGATGTTGAAATTGTCTTAGATCGCACTCCTTTCTATGCAGAAGGTGGTGGACAGCTTGCAGACGGCGGCCGCATCACACTTGCTAGTGGTGCGGTAGTTGAAATTGAAGATGTGCAGACTCCAGTTAATGGTCTCTCAGTCCATCGCGGTCGCGTGATTTCAGGTGAGGTTACTACTGGTTCCAAATCCCTTGCTGCTATCGATCTTGAACGCCGCCACGCAATATCGCGTGCTCACACAGCCACTCACATGGTGCATAAAGCCTTCCGTGAAATTCTTGGAGAGACTGCAACTCAAGCAGGTTCTGAGAATTCACCAGGTCGATTCCGTTTTGATTTCCCATCAACGGGTGCGGTCCCAGATTCAGTTCTGAATGAAGTTGAATCTCGCGTAAACACACTTCTTCTTGACAACCTCGCTGTAACTGCAGAGACGATGACTCAGGATGCAGCCAAAAAGATTGGTGCGATGGCTCTCTTTGGTGAGAAATATGGCGATCAAGTACGCGTAGTAAGTGTTGGTGATTGGGCCCGTGAATTATGTGGTGGTACCCACGTTGAACGCTCTGGCCAACTCGGTGTTGTGAAGCTCCTGAGTGAGTCTTCTGTGGGAGCAGGTGTTCGTCGAGTCGAAGCGTTGGTAGGAGTGGACGCATATAAATTCCTAGCCCGCGAACATATTCTCTTGAACTCACTAACTGAAATCATTAAGGGTGCGCGCACAGAAGAGTTGCCTGAGCGAATCTCGGATCTTCTTGCAAAGATCAAGGATATTGAGAAGGAGCTTGCAGGAGTTCGATCAGCTCAAGCTATGGGTCAAATTGGTGCGTTGGCAGATACTGCGCAGGTTCTCAATGGCACAACTACCGTAACAGCGATTCTCCCTGATGGAATTACTGGAGATGATCTTCGCAAGATTGCACTCGACTTGAAAGCCCGTGTTCCACAATCTGCTGTTGCTTTGATTAGTTCAAATGAGGGGAAACCGGTCCTCGTTGTTGCTGTGAGCGATGCAGCAAAGGTTGCTGGATTAAAGGCTGGCGCCCTCGTAAAGATCGGTTCGACGATTCTTGGCGGCGGTGGCGGAGGGAAAGATGATTTCGCCCAAGGTGGCGGAACAGATTCTTCAAAATCACAAGCAGCGCTCAACGCTATCACTGATTCAATCTCTGGAAAGTAAAAAGATGGAGCGAGGACGGCGCATCGCATTTGATTACGGCGATGTTCGCACCGGTGTTGCGCTCTGTGACCCCGATGGGATTCTCTCTTCTCCATTATGTGTACTAGAGAGCAAGGCTAAGAATTTCCTTGAGCAGATTGCATCCCTTCTTCTTGAGCATGAACCCATTCGCATATTCGTGGGAATGCCGATGAATATGTCGGGATCAAAGGGTGAGAGTGCCGATAAAGCTGAGAGATTTGTTCAATCGCTCAAGTCAGTGACACCTCTTCCCATTGTCTTAGTAGATGAGCGTCTTTCCACAGTGAGTGCGCAGAAGAAGCTTAAAGAGGCAGGTGTATCGACTCGTGATTCCAAAGCCCTGATTGATGCAATGGCTGCAGTGGCAATTCTGGAACAAGGACTGCTCAGTGAAAATCTGGAATAAGTCTCCTCTCTTTAGAATTGGGACGGCGCTAGCTGTAGTAGCAGCTCTCACATTCTCATTGCACCTGGTGCGAGTTCCTGGAACATCGGCTCCAGATTTCGCCTGTGGCAATTCCTCTGGCACTAGAGTCAATATCAAAATCGATGCGGGGGAGTCTGGCTCATCTATCGCGCAATCTCTTGCTGCGGCAGGGGTAGTTAAATCAGCGCAGGCTTACTTCAGAGTTGCTGTGGGAGATACGCGTTCGCAGAAAGTTGCCCCAGGTAATCACAGTATTGATGTTGGTATTTGCGCAACGCAGGCTCTAGAGCAACTACTCGACTCCGCTCGTATCACTGGATTGATCAATATCTTCGAAGGAGCTTGGCTCTCAGAAATCATTCCACAGTTCTACACAGCAAAGATGTCGGTGGCAGATGTCGCAAGCGCGATCCGTAACGTCTCTAAGCCTAAAGGTTTCACAACCCTAGAAGGACTTCTCTTTCCCGCCCAATACAGTTTTGAGGATGGAACCCTTGCAACGCCAGCTATGCAAAGTATGGTCAATCGAGCAGAGCTTGAGATGCGCAAGGCTGGTTTCTATACCTCTAGGGAGAAGTTCACACCACAGCAATTCCTGATTATTGCCTCACTGATCCAAGCAGAAGGTGATACGAAAGACTTTGCAAAGATTTCTCAAGTGATTCGGAATCGCCTCACTAAAGGCATGCCGTTGCAATTTGATTCGACAGTTCATTACGTGAAGAAAACTCGTGGAAGCGTCTTTCTCAGTACTCAATCCACGCTCATCAACTCCGCATACAACACCTATAAGCGATATGGATTGCCTCCAGGGCCAATCAATAACCCTGGCGCAGATGCTCTACTAGCTTCAGTTAACCCAGTTGCTGGAGATTGGCTATATTTCATTACTGTGGCACCGTCTGATACTCGCTTCACGAGCGATATCAATCAATTCAATAAATGGAAAATTGAATATAAGAAGAACTTGCGGGCCGGAAAGTTTAGGAGCAATAAGTGATAACCGGAGCAGTGCTGGGATCTCCCATCAAACACTCGCTATCTCCTGTTCTGCATAAGGCTGCCTTTGCCTTCCTGGGCATCGAAGGAAACTACTCGGCTATCAAAGTTGGATCTGGTGCCTTGGCGAAATTTATTGAAACGCGTGCACATGAGTTTGATTATCTCTCTTTGACCATGCCCCTGAAAGAGGAAGTCTTGGGCCTCGGATTTAACGCAGATGCGCTGACGCAGAGAATCCAATCGGGAAATACGTTGATCAAGAAAGATGAGAAATGGTCAATTAGTAGTACTGATGGAAGCGGATTCGTGGCAGCGCTTGAACACGCAGGAATTACAGAGATTGATTCAGTTCTGATCCTTGGAGCTGGAGGAACTGCGCGCGCTGTAACGGGCTCTCTCGATTCTATCGCCAAGAATATTCATGTTCTTGGTCGCTCAAGTCTTAGACAAGAAGCTCTTGAGTCTGCAGTTTCGCATTCACACTTCGAGTATCACCGGTGGTCATCTGATATTGATTTCACACAGTATGACTTAGTAGTGAATACAACCCCAGCAGGTGCTGCAGATCTTCTAGCCAATTCAGTCAATCCTGGAATTCGCGCAACTCTCTTTGATGTGATCTATAAGCCTTGGCCAACTGAATTGGCGCAACGCTGGAGTGATTGCGGTGGCGCTGTGATTAATGGGCTAGAACTATTGATGTATCAAGGGGTGGATCAACTCACACTCGTATTGGATACTGATTTCGATCGAGAAGCGCTAGCCACACATTTACGCGCAGTGCTTCGTAAATCAGCTCGGTAATCCACAGTCTCAGTTCTCTAGCTCAAACTCTTTGTATCGTTTGTGGGTGATTTTTGCCCTGTTGTTGATGATCTCGGTGATTGATGTCCGACATAGACGTATTCCAAATGTTTTCGTCTTTCTCTTGTTTCTAGTATCGCTAGCGTCATCACATCCCCGTCTAGAGCCAATCTTTCTTATCATCAGCGTTCTCTCAAGCTTGCTCTTTCAGATAGTCTCTAAATGTGGCTCAGGAGATGTGAAGTTGATGATTGTTCTATTGAACTTTGTCGTTGGAGGGGCGCAAACTGTTGCCTATCTTGCGATGGTGTGTGTCTGCGCAATGATTTTGATAGCCATCCATTACGTGCGTACTCGCTCATTCAAGGGAGATATCGCCTTTGCCCCTGCGCTATGTGGCGCAGTTCTCGCAGTGAGACCTTTGAGCATCCTCTAATGTGACGCGAGAATGAGTCTCTATCTGCAAGAATATGTCCATGCGTTGGATTACAGCAGGTGAATCTCATGGCCAAGCCCTATCGGCAATCATCGAAGGCATGCCAGCCCATATTGAAATCACCACTGCAGATATTGATTTTCATCTAGCAAGACGGCGCTTAGGTGTTGGTCGCGGTGCTCGTCAGAATTTTGAAGCGGATAAGGTAACTATTCTTGGTGGAGTTCGACTTGGTATTACACAAGGTGGACCCATTTCAGTTCAAGTGGGAAATAGTGAATGGCCTAAGTGGGAGAAGGTGATGTCTGCCGATCCTGTTCCTGCAGATGAGATAGAAAATCTTGCGCGTAATGCGCCTTTAACTCGCCCACGTCCAGGACATGCGGATTTAGTGGGAATGCAAAAGTATGACTTTGATGACGCTCGCCCCATTCTTGAGCGAGCGAGCGCGAGAGAGACAGCAGCACGAGTTGCCTTGGGAGCAATCGCTCGTAAATTCTTAGAGCAATCTGTGGGAATCACGATTTTGAGTCATGTGGTTTCTATCGGGTCAGTGCGTATTCCGGACTCGTATGAACTTCCACAAGCAGGCGACATGAAGAGAATTGATGATGATCCCGTTCGGTGCTCTGATCCTGCAACGAGTGCTGCGATGATTACTGAAATTGAGGCAGCTCATGCCGACGGCGACACGCTCGGGGGAGTATGTGAAGTATTGGCATACAACCTTCCTCCTGGATTGGGTTCACACGTGCACTGGGATCGACGTCTAGACGCACGTTTAGCCGGGGCGTTAATGGGTATTCAGGCAATTAAGGGAGTGGAAATCGGTGACGGTTTCAGAACGGCAACCCGCCGTGGATCTATAGCCCATGATGAAATCGAACGCGGTTCAGATGGTGCAATTCATCGTCGCACAGATCGCGCTGGCGGAACTGAAGGCGGAATGTCGAACGGTGAAATCTTGCGTGTATCGGTTGCAATGAAACCTATCTCAACAGTGCCAAAGGCATTGGACACTATTGATGTTAAAACTGGTGAGGCTGCAAAGGCGATTAATCAACGCTCTGATGTCTGCGCTGTACCTGCTGCAGGAGTTGTTGCAGAAGCTATGGCAGCCCTAGTTCTTGCAGAAGCAGTATTAGAGAAATTTGGTGGTGATTCCGTGCAGGAAACGCGCCGCAATTATGAGTCCTATATGAAGAATCTACGTTTCAAATAATCACAATGCCTCCTCGTGTCATTCTGATTGGCCCTATGGGTTCAGGAAAAACAACCATTGGTCAATTAGTTGCTGCGCGTCTTGATATTACTTTCAGAGATACGGATCACGTGATTGAAGAGAGATCCGGACGAACAGTGGCAGATATCTTCCTAGAAGATGGTGAGGATGCTTTTCGTCTTCTGGAAAAGGCTGTCCTTCGTGATGAGTTACTCAGTGATGAAACAGTGCTTGCTTTAGGAGGGGGAGCTCCAATTTCTATGGATGCGCAATCAGCGCTTCGCGCCATTGCATCTCCTGTCATCTATTTGGATATCTCTCTAGCAACAGTTGCTCCACGAATAGGCTTCAATCGTGATCGACCACTTCTTCTTCACAACCCACGCGGTCAGTGGCAAACACTGATGGAGGCGAGGCGCCCGATTTATGAATCGATTGCCGATACCGTCATCGATGTGAATACTAAATCTGAGAGTGATATCGTCAGCGAAATCCTTGAGGTGATCAAGTGAAGAAGATTCATGTGAGTGCCGACCGTGAATACGACGTACTGATAGATGTTGACTATCTCAAAGAATTGAGTGAGCTTTCTCAGGGACGGACCCGCGTTGCAGTTGTTTTTAGTGAATCGATGAAGAGTGATATTCCGAAATTCCAAGCGGGAGATTGTGAATTCTTCTATCTTCCTATCCCTGATGGAGAAGCTGGTAAGTCGGCAGCTGTACTCGCACAGGCATGGAATTGGTTGGGAGCGGCTGGCTTTACTCGTGCAGATTTGATTGTGGGTATTGGCGGGGGAGCAGTTACTGATTTCGCAGGTTACCTAGCTGCAAGTTGGCTTCGAGGAATGGATTGGATTGCAGTACCAACGACAGTTGCTGGCATGGTCGATGCAGCGATAGGCGGTAAGACGGGAATCAATAGCGATTACGGCAAGAACCTAATTGGAGCTTTCCATTCTCCGATTGCAGTGCTCATAGATCCATCGTGGCTCTCAACTCTCTCTGATAGAGATTTTGTGGCCGGTTTGGCGGAAGTTGTTAAATGTGGATTTATCAGTGATAAAGAGATTCTCAACCTTCTGGCCTCAAAGAACCTCGCTGACATCCGAGCATCACGCACGCTCACCGTTGAGTTGATTGAAAGATCTGTGGCAGTCAAAGCACAGGTTGTGTCAGGGGATTTCAAGGAGAGCTTTGATCGCGAGATTCTTAACTATGGACACACATTTGGCCATGCCGTGGAACTTCTCTCTAAGTATTCATTGCGTCATGGTGAGTGCGTATCAATTGGAATGGCGTTTATTGCCTATCTTTCAGAGAGTCTGGAGTTGATTTCAGCTGAGCTACGGTCATTACATATAGAGACTCTTACAAATCTTGGCCTTCCCGTTTCTTACTCTGGGGCACAGTGGCCAGAGCTTCTTGCAGCAATGAAGTTGGATAAGAAGACACGTGGAAATGAACTTCGATTTGTGGTGATCACTGAAATCGGAAAGACACAGAGATTGGAAAATCCAATTGAGAGCGAGCTGATAGCCGCATATGAGAGGCTAAGCTCATGAAGGTTCTAGTACTCAATGGCCCCAACCTCGGGCGTCTTGATATCCGCGATTCCTCTATCTATGGGGATATGACATATCCAGCACTTGTTGCACATATTGAGAACGCTGCTAAGACTCATGGCTTCGAAGCAGATGTTCGCCAAAGTAACGATGAGGCAGAGATTATTGGCTGGTTACATGAAGCTACAGATACAAAGACTCCAGTCATAATCAATCCTGCAGCCTTCACTCACTATTCCTATGCAATCCGTGATGCTGCGGAGTTGGTAAAGGCTCCCTTGATTGAGGTGCATCTATCGAACCCGCTTTCACGTGAAGAGTTCCGTCATACTTCTGTGATTTCAGGGGTGGCAAACGGAACCATCGGAGGATTTGGTCCCAATTCTTATGTCTTAGCGCTCATCGCGCTGAAGGCGTTAATCTCCTAATTACATACGGTAAACTCTGCGCTCTATTGACCTTCGATTGGCGAAGGCATGAACTGGAGTTATCGTGGCAACAACAAATGATCTAAAAAATGGCATGACCCTTGATATCGAGGGTCAGTTATGGACTGTTGTTGAGTTCCAGCACGTAAAGCCAGGTAAAGGTCCAGCTTTCGTTCGCACAAAGCTCAAGCAGGTAATGACCGGTAAAGTTGTGGATAAGACATATAACGCTGGCGTCAAGGTTGAAATCGCAATTCTAGAAAAGCGCGAAATGAACTTCCTATACAAGGAAGGCGATGACTTCGTATTTATGGATAACGTTAACTTTGATCAGATGAATATCTCAGCAGCTACTGTCGGAGATGCAGCGAACTACATGCTTGAAAACACTGAAGCAATCGTTGCAATCCATGAAGGCAACCCTCTTTTCATTGATCTACCAGCTTCTGTTCCTCTTAAGATTACCTACACAGAGCCAGGACTACAGGGTGATCGTTCATCTGGTGGAACTAAGCCTGCAACTGTTGAAACTGGTATTCAGATTCAGGTGCCACTGTTTATTAAGCAGGATGAGATTGTTCTTGTTGATACACGCGATGGTTCATATCAGGGTCGCGCCAACTAGTGTCAGCTCGCAGTAAGGCACGTAAGCAGACTCTAGATTTACTCTATGAGGCTGATATTCGTAGCACCTCTGCTGCCGATCTTTTAGCTCTTCGTGATGTCATCGAAGAGGGCCCTGATGCACGCCCCATACGAGAATTTACAAAGCTTCTCATTGCAGGGGTCACAGAGAATAAGCGCAAGATTGATGAACTTATCTCCACATACGCTCAAGGCTGGGATATGGATCGTCTTCCAGCCGTGGACCGAAATATTCTGCGCCTTGGGATTTATGAAATCGTTTGGAGTGCTGATTTAGATGATGGCATTGCAATCGATGAGGCGCTCACTCTTGCGAGAGAGCTTTCAACAGATGAATCTGCAGGCTATATACATGGTGTTTTAGGTCGTATCTCATCCATTAAAGACAGTATTGCAATTTAGCTCTGACGCACCTTAAGTAAAAGGTTCTCCTTCTCTAACCACTGCATTACTTGGGAAATAGGTAGATCAAAGAGAACTGAAATAGTCTCCATATCTGCATGGCGGATAGATAAGACTTCACCATTCCAATCCTGACGAGAGCGAATGAGCTTTTGGGCCAATCGTGCAAGAAGGAGATAGTTGGCGTTGCTAGGGTGCGTGTCATCGAGTGCTCGACGGTTGACTGCACGCAGATCGATGACAATACGTTCGGCTGATATGACTTCCACTGGTAGTGCCTCAGTAAAAAGTTGCGCCAAGGGCACGTCATAGAGAGCAGCTATGGAGATTGCACGTTTAATGCTCAGTGTTCGGGCGCCGCGTTCATAGGAGCCAAGTACTACCGCTTTGAGTGCGCCCTTACTGAGTATTTCTACATCGCTCAGGGAGAGTGAGCGAGAGATGCGTATTGCCCGGAGGCGAGCGGAGACTTGCGCGATAGTGACCTCAGTATTCATGGGGTGAGGCTAGGTTGCGTCGACGCGTATGAGTTATGCCAATCCACAGAGAGCCAAACTTTGGTGCTAGAATCCGCCAACATCCTTTAACGACCCGTCCTGCGAGGCGGGGAAGGAGATTTACATGAGCCTTGCCCTGCCGGCGCCAGATATGGCACGAGCTATTACCCGCATTTCCCACGAGATTCTCGAACGTAACTCTGGTTCGGACTCCATCACACTTCTGGGCATCCCCACACGAGGTGCCCACCTTGCCGCTCGAATAGCTGCAAATATAGAAGCAATCGAAGGAAAGCCCGTTCAATCGGGAACTCTAGATATCACCTTGCACCGCGATGATCTACGTATGCGCCCACCTCGCGCCCTAATGCCAACAGTCATTCCATCCCTTGGCGTTGAAGATCGCAATGTCGTCCTTGTCGATGATGTTCTCTTCTCAGGTCGCACCATTCGCGCAGCACTGGATGCACTTGGTGAGATCGGGCGACCAAAGACTGTCCAGCTTGCAGTCCTTGTCGATCGCGGCCATCGCCAACTGCCTATTAAGGCAGATTACGTGGGCAAAAACCTACCGACTTCACCGACTCAGATCATCAAGGTTCAATTCACAGAGCTCGATGGCCTGGATGCAGTATCACTGGAAGAAGGTGGCAATTAATGCGCCACCTCCTATCCATTGCAGATTTGAGCAAGAGCGAGGCGCTGCAAATCCTCAATACAGCTGAAGAGCTTGCTCGGGTATCTGATGGACCTATGAAGAAGCTTCCCACTCTGCGTGGTCGCACGATCGTCAATCTCTTTGCAGAAGATTCCACTAGAACACGCATCTCCTTTGAAGCGGCTGCAAAGCGACTATCTGCAGATGTTATTAACTTCTCTGCAAAAGGCTCTAGCGTCAGCAAGGGCGAATCCTTAAAAGATACAGCCCAAACACTGCAGGCTATGGGCGCTGATGCAGTCATCATTCGCCATAGCGCATCAGGTGCTGCACAGCGTTTAGCAGATAGTCAGTGGATGACTGGGTCTGTTGTCAATGCTGGAGATGGAACACACGAGCATCCAAGCCAGGCACTTCTCGATGCATTCACAATAAGAAAGCATTTAGCACATGGGGGAGATGACCTCACCGGTCTGCATATTGCAATCGTCGGAGATGTGCTGCACTCACGCGTTGCACGTTCCAATGTTCTCCTTCTTACCAAGCTAGGTGCTGCGGTAACACTCGTTGCTCCACCGACTCTCCTACCTGTGGGCGTTGAATCGTGGCCTGTGAAAGTTTCTTATGACTTTGATTCGGTGATTGAATCTGTTGATGCAGTGATGATGTTACGTATTCAACTGGAGCGAATGACGGAGCTCTTCTTCCCTAATGCACGTGAGTATTCACGTTACTTCGGATTGAACAAAGATCGCCTCAAGCTTATGAAACCAAGCGCAATTGTGATGCACCCGGGGCCTATGAATCGTGGACTGGAAATCACTGCAGATAGTGCAGATAGCGCGCGTTCAGTGATTCTTGAGCAGGTAACAAATGGAGTCAGTGTTCGCATGGCGATTCTCTATCTACTTCTTGCAGGTTCCCAAGAGATCGGAGCATCAGAATGAGTCAATCAATCCTTATCTCAGGCGGAACACTCGCTAACGGAAAGAAATCAGATCTTCTTATCAAGGATGGCCTCATCGCTCAGGTCGCCGAGAAGATTGAGGATAAAGATGCGACGCGAATTGATGCATCTCACTCCATAGTTCTGCCAGGACTAGTTGACCTCCACACGCACTTGCGTGAGCCCGGAAGAGAAGATGCAGAGACTGTCGAATCCGGTTCTCGTGCTGGGGTTAAAGGTGGCTTTACGGCGCTGAGCGCCATGGCAAATACCTCACCTGTTGCCGACACAGCTGGGGTTGTTGAGCAGGTATACCGACTCGGACAAGCTGCCGGTCTACTTGATGTATTTCCGATAGGTGCTGTTACTCGAGGACTTGAAGGCGAACATCTTGCTGAAATTGGTGCAATGGCAGATTCCATGGCGCGAGTTCGAGTCTTTAGCGATGATGGACATTGCGTCTTTGATCCTCTCGTTATGCGTCGAGCACTTGAGTATGTGAAGAAGTTCGATGGTGTGATTGCCCAACATGCGCAAGAACCACGTCTGACACAAGGCTCACAAATGAATGAAGGAATTGTCTCTTCACAACTAGGTCTTAAGGGTTGGCCTGCAATAGCGGAGGAAGCGATCATCGCTCGCGATGTCCTGCTTGCCGATCACGTGCAGGCGCGGCTGCATATCTGCCACCTCACAACTGCAGGCGGAGTTGAAATCATTCGATGGGCAAAGGCTCGTGGAATTAGCGTGACTGCTGAGGTCACTCCACATCACTTACTGCTCACAGATGAGTTAGCTCGCAGTTATGACCCTGTATTTAAGGTAAACCCACCGCTGCGCACAGAAGCAGATGTGATGGCACTGCGTGAGGCACTTGCAGATGGAACCATCGATATTGTGGCAACAGATCACGCTCCACACCCAGCTGAGACAAAAGAGTGCGAATGGCAGGAAGCATCCTTTGGCATGCTCGGTCTTGAAACCGCACTCAGCATCGTCAACAAGACAATGGTGGAAACTGGTTTTATGAACTGGGAGAAGGTTGCAGATCGCATGAGTTATGCACCCGCTCGAATTGGTCGCTATGAGAATCAAGGGCAAGAGTTAAAGGTTGGGGCTCCAGCACACATTACTGTGATGAATCCAACGCAGGTGTTGAGAGTGGATCGCGATCTAGTTGCCTCCCGAAGTCGCAATACTCCCTTCCATGGGATGGAGTTGCCAGGACGAATTCTGGCGACAATCTATAGCGGCAAGGTCGTCTTCGAAGGGGGAAATGCATGAGTAAAGCATTCTTCGTCCTCGATGATGGCCGCATCTTTGAAGGAAGTTCATGGGCTGCAACCGGTAAGACATTTGGTGAAGCTGTCTTTCAAACAGGCATGACTGGCTACCAAGAAACCCTCACTGACCCCTCTTACCACAAGCAAGTTGTTGTGATGACAGCGCCGCATATTGGAAATACTGGAGTCAATACTTTTGATAATGAATCAAAGAAATACTGGGTGGCAGGATTTGTAGTGCGAAATCCTTCAACGCTTACTAGTAATTGGCGTAGCGAGAAGAATCTTGAAGCAGAGTTAATTGATCAGGCGATAGTTGGAATTCAAGGAGTTGATACGCGAGCCATTACACGTCACTTACGTGATCGTGGAGCTATGCGTGTTGGAATCTTCTCAGGCCTTGATCTCTCTCGTGAAGAAATGGTTATTGAGGTTCGTAAACAACCTGCAATGAGTGGTGCATACCTCAGCGCTGATGTTTCAACAGAATCGACATATGTTGTTCCTGCAGTTGGGGAGAGGAAATTCACTGTTGCAGCGATTGACTTAGGGATTAAGGGCGCCACACCTCGAGCTATGGCAGAGCGTGGCATTGAAGTTCATGTAATGCCATATAACGCAACGCTAGATGAGATTTTAGCGATTAAGCCTGATGGAGTGTTTCTCTCTAATGGCCCGGGAGATCCTGCAACGATGACTGAAACGATTGAACTCGTGCGGTCAATTCTTGCCCAAGAGATTCCCATCTTTGGTATCTGCTTCGGTCATCAGATTCTTGGTCGCGCACTCGGGTTTGAAACATACAAGCTGCAATTTGGCCACCGCGGTATTAATCAACCCGTTATTGATCGCAAGACGGGAAAGGTAGAAATCACTGCGCACAATCATGGCTTTGCTTTGCAGGCGCCAACCGATGCAGGGTTTTCCACCGTCTATGGTCCAGGTCAGGTCACACATGTATCACTCAACGATGGAGTTGTAGAAGGTCTTGAACTCACAGAACGCGGTGCATTTAGCGTGCAGTATCACCCAGAAGCTGCAGCCGGCCCACATGATGCTGCTTATCTCTTTGATCGATTTGTGGATTTGATGGTGCAATATCCAAGAAAAGTTGAGGCGCTCTAATGGCTCGCGATGAATCGATAAAGAGCGTACTGGTCATTGGTTCAGGACCGATTGTCATCGGACAGGCCTGCGAATTTGATTATTCGGGAACACAAGCCTGCCGTGTATTGCGTGCTGAAGGCATTCGCGTCATCTTGGTCAATTCAAACCCAGCAACGATTATGACTGATCCTGAATTTGCAGATGCGACCTACATCGAGCCCATCACACCGGAATTTATTGAGCGCATCATCGCAAAGGAGCGTCCAGATGCGGTTCTTGCAACGCTGGGTGGTCAGACCGCTCTTAACGCTGCAATCGGACTCTTTAAGGCTGGAACTCTCGAGAGATATAACGTCAAACTCATCGGTGCAGATGTCGATGCGATTGAACGCGGTGAAAATCGTGAACTCTTTAGAGGAATTGTTGAAAAGATTGGTGGAGAGTCAGCCCGCTCGATCATCTGTCACACCATGGATGATGTGATGGGGGCAGTTGCTCAACTTGGTTATCCGGCAGTAATCCGCCCTTCATTCACTATGGGTGGTTTAGGTTCTGGAATCGCATTTGATGAGCAGACTCTCCGGCAGATTGCTGGCGCAGGTCTTCGCCACAGTCCGACTTCGGAAGTTCTGATCGAGGAGTCAATCATCGGTTGGAAAGAGTATGAACTCGAAGTAATGAGAGATAAGTCAGATAACGTGGTGATCGTCTGCAGCATTGAAAATATCGATCCGATGGGTGTCCATACTGGAGATTCGATTACCGTGGCTCCTGCTCTGACACTGACAGACGTTGAATACCAGAAGCTGCGTGACCTCTCTATCGACATCATTCGTGAAGTTGGCGTTGATACAGGTGGCTGTAATATCCAATTTGCTGTCAATCCTGATACAGGTCGCATCATTGTCATTGAGATGAACCCTCGTGTTTCTCGCTCAAGTGCTCTTGCTTCAAAGGCGACAGGTTTTCCTATTGCAAAGATTGCTACCAAGCTTGCTATTGGTTACACCCTCGATGAAATCAAGAATGACATCACACAGGTCACACCAGCTTCTTTTGAACCGACTCTTGATTACATTGTCGTGAAGGCGCCTCGTTTTGCCTTTGAGAAGTTTCAAGATGCGGACCCTCGTCTGACAACGACAATGAAGAGCGTGGGGGAGGCGATGGCTATTGGTCGCTCATTCCCTGAAGCGCTGATGAAAGCCCTTCGTTCTTTAGAACGCAAAGAGGCCATCTTCACCTTCACCGATGCCCGCTCAGTTGATGAGAAATCAAATCTTCTGGAATCTATGAAGATGCCAACAGAGTATCGACTGCAGCAAGTGCAACGTGCACTGTGGTTGGGCGCGACGATGGATGAGGTCTTTAGCTCAACCAAGATTGATCGCTGGTACTTGCGTCAGATTGAGATTATTAATGATGTTGCGCGCACTATTGCCCAACCTGGCGAGCTCTCACTAGATCTACTTAAGCTTGCAAAGAGCACAGGATTTTCTGATGCGCAGATTGCTGCCATCCGTGGAATTTCTGAAGGTGATGTGAGAAAGGCCCGTCATCAACTCAATCTTCGCCCTGTCTATAAGACTGTTGATACATGTGCTGCTGAGTTTGAAGCATTTACTCCGTATCACTACTCAAGTTACGAGGAAGAGACAGAGGTTCGACCTCGCACCAAGCCTGCTGTGATTATTCTCGGTAGTGGGCCAAACCGTATTGGTCAGGGAATTGAGTTCGATTACTCATGCGTTCATGCATCCTTCACATTACGTGCTGCAGGTTATGAAACCATCATGATTAACTGCAACCCTGAGACGGTTTCCACCGATTACGACACATCCGATCGACTCTATTTTGAACCACTTACTCTCGAAGATGTCCTGGAAGTTGTGCATGCAGAAACTCAAGCTGGACCCGTGTTAGGTGTCATCACTCAACTGGGAGGACAGACGCCACTAGGACTTGCAGCAGGTCTCAAGGCAGCAGGTGTCACCATTCTTGGAACAAGTCCTGATGCAATCAATTTAGCTGAAGAGCGTGGAGCATTTGGGCAAGTTCTAAAAGAACAAGGTCTCACTGCACCTGAATTTGGAATGGCATCTTCTCAAATGGAAGCGCTCGATATCGCCCATCGCATCGGATATCCAGTCTTAGTTCGTCCAAGTTTCGTTCTTGGCGGGCGCGGCATGGAGATCGTTTATGACGATGAAGCGCTATCTGGCTTCATTTCTCGCGCAACTGATATCACTCCAGATCACCCAGTCTTGGTAGATCGCTTCCTTGATTCAGCAATTGAATTAGATGTCGATGCTCTCTATGACGGCAACGAACTCTTTCTGGGTGGAATCATGGAACATATTGAAGAGGCGGGTATTCACTCAGGTGATAGCGCATGCGTGCTTCCTGCGATGACTATTTCTGATTCACAACGCGTTCAGATTCGTGAAGCGACATTAAAGATTGCTCAAGGAGTGGGAGTTCTGGGTCTTATCAATATTCAGTTCGCGATGGCCGATCACATTCTCTATGTCTTAGAAGCAAATCCACGTGCATCTCGCACAGTGCCATTTGTCAGCAAGGCAACTGGTGTGCCACTCGCTAAAGCTGCAGCACGAATTTCTCTAGGGACAACGATTGCAGAACTTCGTGCAGAGGGAGTACTTCCTACTGAAGGAGATGCTGTCGCAAAGGGAATTAGCGTGAAGGAGGCTGTTCTTCCATGGAACCGTTTCCGCCGTGCCGATGGTCGGGGAGTCGATGCGGTTCTTGGACCTGAGATGCGTTCAACCGGTGAAGTGATGGGCATCGCTGCAACATTTGGTGAGTCATATGCAAAGTCTCAGATCAGTTCATTTGGACCACTTCCAAAGACAGGAACAGTCTTTATCTCACTTGCCGATAAGGATAAGAAGCATGGGATCGCACCTGCTCAAGGTTTAGCTGCCCTCGGATTCAGATTGCTTGCCACCGATGGAACCGCGACTTTCCTTGCAGAGCATGGCGTTGCAACAGTTGTTGTACGCAAGAACTCTCAAGGAACAGGTCCTATGGGTGAGAAGACGATTGTTGAAATGCTCAATTCAGGAGATATTGATCTGGTGATTAACACTCCGGTCGGCCGTGGAACACGCGCAGATGGTTGGGCGATTCGCACAGCTGCCGTGCAAAGATCCATTCCGATTATCACAACTACTGCAGGTTTTAGCGCGGCCGTTGAAGGAATCAAGGCATTACAAGCTGGAGATTTGAGTGTCTCTCCTATCCAAGAATGGCTCAAACGCTAATGGCAACAATCAATAAGAACGCCGTTCAAGAGATGGTGACGATACTTTCGAACAAGCGCGTTGGTGCTTATCACCAGATATTGCTTAATGTTGGCGATATCGTAAAGAACTGTCGCCCTGGAAACTTTGTAGCAATACGCGTTGGTGGCGATACATCTAAGTTGATTTTGCGTCGTGCATTCGCAATCTCTCGAGTATCCGAAAGTTCGCAATATGGCGGAACTATGGAGTTAATAGTTGCCCCTCACGGTTCTGGAAGTAAGTGGTTGTGCTCCCAACTTGAGGGAGCCGAGATAGATATTGTCGCTCCTCTTGGGACAGCTTTTGGTATTCCAACAGAACCCATCAGCGCACTACTCATCGGCGGAGGTTACGGTTCAGCACCGTTATTCGGTTTGGCAGATGTTCTTAAGTCACGCGGTTGCAAAGTAGATATGTTGTTGGGGGCCAGCGTTGGATCAAAGATCTATGCACCGATGGAAGGTAAACGCTCAGTAAATTCATTGAAGATTTATACAGAAGATGGCTCGATGGGTGAGACAGGGCGTGTCACGGAGAATCTTCTTAATATCGTCAAAGATCGAAATATTGATGTGATTTATTCATGTGGTCCTATGGCGATGCTCTCTGCAATTACTGCTCTTGTTGCTGATACAGATGTCATCCATCAATGTGCTGTTGAGGAGTCAATGGCATGTGGAATTGGAATATGCATGACGTGCGTACTCCCTGTTCGTAACGAAGACGGGTCAACGTCAATGCTGAGATCGTGTATTGATGGACCAGTTATGGATGGCTCCACTGTTCACTGGGATTTAGTAGGCAAAGTACCGGAAGTGTCCTCATGAGTTTTCCAGTGGATATGTCCACAACCCTGGGCAATGCTTGGTTTCCAACCCCGATTTTCACAGCAAGTGGTTGTGCAAGCAGCGGTAAAGAGCTGGCGCAGTTCTTTCCTCTTAATCAAGTAGGGGCTATCGTCACGAAGTCTGTGATGAGTAAGCCGCGACATGGTCGCCCAACACCTCGTATGGCAGAGACTCCATCAGGGATGCTCAACTCAATTGGATTGCAAGGACCAGGAATCGATGCATTTCTTGCAAACGATGTTCCATGGCTGGTTGAACAGAAAGCCCGAGTGATTGTCTCTATTGCCGGTGAAACGGTCGAGGAGTACTCAACTCTTGCACGCAAACTTCGTTCAGTCTCTGGCATCAGTGCTGTTGAAGTCAATATTTCTTGTCCCAATGTTGAAAACCGCGGACTTGTATTTGCATGCGACCCAGAGAGTTCACGCCGAGTCATCGATGGTGTGCGTAAGACTATTGGGGGAGAATTGCCAATTATTGCAAAACTTTCTCCTGATGTCACAGATCTTCCCGCAATCGCTCGTGGTGTAGTCGATGCTGGCGCAGATGGACTAGCTCTGATTAATACCGTATTAGGTATGGTCATCAATATTGATTCGATGAAACCGCACTTGGGTGGCAAAACGGGAGGGCTTTCTGGTCCTGCGATTAAACCTGTTGCTGTGAGAGCGATTTATCAGGTGCATGCAGCACTGCCCAAGGTTCCAATTCTTGGAATGGGTGGTGTGGCATCAGGCCGAGATGCACTAGAACTCATCCTTGCAGGAGCATCAGGTGTGTCAGTAGGAACGGCAAGCTTTGGTAATCCAAAGGCTTTGATTGATATTCAAAATGAATTGCGAGATTTATTGGCTATCCGTGGTTTTGCCACAATGCAGCAAGCAATCGGTTATGCACACAGGGAAGGGGCGTAATGAAAGCCCCTATCGTTCTTGCAGTTGACACACCAGATCTTGAGATTGCTAAGCAATGGATAGCAGCAACTCAAGACTCTGTAAGCGTCTATAAATTGGGGCTTGAATTCTTCCTCACCTTTGGTCATGCCGGAGTCACAGCGATTCAATCAGAGACTGATGCTGATATTTTCCTCGATCTCAAACTCCACGATATTCCTCACACTGTGCAAGGCGCGGCAAGTGCAATCGCATCTCTTGCTCCTAGATTTCTCACGGTGCATGCATCCGGTGGTCGTGCAATGGTTAAGGCAGCAGTCGATGCCGTTCCTGCAACTGATGTCACGGCAGTCACGATTTTGACCTCGCTATCTGAGGAGGATCTCTTTGAAATTGGTTATGCAAACCCAGCGCTTGAGAGCGCAGTAGCGCTTGCGAAGATGTCTGTAAGCGCGGGAGCCCGAGCAATCGTCTGCTCTCCTTTGGAAATTGCAGCCATCCGCTCTGCGGTAGGTGCAACACCTGCGATTATTACTCCTGGCGTTCGCCCATTATCTGAAGCTGGCAGCGATGACCAGAAGCGCACGATGACCCCACGGGATGCAATCTCTACAGGTGCAACCTTTGTTGTTATCGGTCGCCCGATTACCAAGTCTTGGTCTGAAGGCCCTCAGGCGATGAAAAGTAAGGCGAGAGCAATCGCCGATGAAATTCTCAACTAGATTTCTCCTATGGGCGCACCTCCACAACTGACTCCGGAAGAACGTTCTCGCGCTTTAGCGAAGGCAAAGCAATCGCGTCAAGTGCGCGCAGGCGTTAAATCACGCGTCAAGTCCGGAGAGATTTCTATTTCTGATGTCATCACTCTTGCACAGAGTGATGAAGCGGTTGCAAAGATGCGAGTGCTCGAACTCGTTGAGTCGATGAGTGGCGTTGGAAAGATTCGCGCCAAGACGATTCTGGAGAGACTTGATATATCACTCACGCGTCGAATTCAGGGTCTTGGAAGACATCAGCTACAGGCACTTGAAAAGGAATTCATCCAACGCTCTGCAATCGAACCTGGAAAGCTCGTAGTTCTCTCTGGGCCCGGCGGTGTTGGAAAGAGCACTGTGGCAAAAGCTCTTAAAGCCTCATCACCATTCTTTGTCAGTATCTCTGCAACAACTCGTGCTCCTCGATTTAACGAAGTAGATGGCGTTGACTACCACTTCTTCTCTCAAGAGCAATTCGATGCTGCAATTGCATCCAATGAATTCCTTGAGTGGGCTGAGTTTGCTGGCAATCGTTATGGAACTCCTCGCAAAGCAGTGGAAGAATCTCTGCGCAGTGGTAAGAGCGTTCTTCTTGAGATTGAAATATCGGGAGCAAAGCAGGTAAAAGAGAAGGTTCCCGAAGCAATTCTGGTTTTCCTTGAACCTCCAACATGGGAAGAGTTGGTATCGCGCCTTGAAGGACGTGGAACTGATAGCCCTGAACGAAGGGCAGCTCGTCTGACCCTTGCCCAAGAAGAGATGGCTGCAGCCTCATTCTTCGATAAAGTGCTCATAAATGACCAGGTCGATGGGGTAGTGGCATCCCTGATAGAATTCGCGTCTGCCTAGCTAGGCTTTTTCACCTCTACGATCTATTGGAGTACTCATGAGCGCACATATGGATGGCATTACAAATCCACCAATCGATGAACTTCTCGATAAGGCTGGCTCTAAGTACAGCCTCGTGCTCTATGCAGCAAAGCGTGCTCGTCAGATCAACGCCTATTACTCACAGCTCGGTGAAGGCCTTCTTGAATACGTTGGACCACTTGTTGATACACACGTTCATGAGAAGCCACTGTCAATCGCACTTCGCGAAATTAACGAAGGCCTTTTGACAATCGAAAATCTAGAACCAACTGCCTAATCATTAGGTAATACCCACGATGCAAGGTTTCGGCCGCGAAGTTATTCTCGGTGTTGGTGGGGGAATCGCAGCATATAAATCGTGTGACCTTTTGCGTCGTCTTCGTGATCATGGCTATGCAGTCACTGTCGTTCCAACACCATCGAGTTTAAATTTCGTTGGGGCAGCCACATGGGAAGCCCTTTCGGGTCGCAAGGTCACAACGCAAGTTTGGGAAAGCGTTGAAGAAGTTCGACATGTATCCCTGGCAAAGGAATCAAGCTTTATCATCATTGCGCCTGCAACAGCAGATTTGATTGCTCGTATTGCAGCAGGGCGAGCTGATGATTTACTCACCAATGTTGTGCTTGCATCTGATTCACCCATTTTGATTGTCCCTGCGATGCACCCTGAGATGTGGAAAGACCCCGCAACAATGGCAAATGTTCAGACCTTACGTTCACGCGGTTATCACGTGATGGATCCTGACGTCGGTGCCCTCACATCAGGTGATGTTGGCCAAGGAAGATTTCCTGAGACTTCTCGAATTCTGCAGGAGTTTGCATCAATTACTGGATCTCACGCAGACTTACTAGGAAAGAAGGTATTAGTCACAGCTGGTGGAACGCGCGAGGCAATTGATCCAGTGAGATTTATCGGTAACCAATCCTCCGGTAAGCAGGGCTATGCAGTGGCTCGTGCGGCGTTGCAACGCGGTGCACAGGTAACCCTCATTGCTGCGAATACGAATTTGCCTGATATTGAGGGAGTACGCACAATCAAAGTCGAGAGTGCAACGCAGATGCTCCAGGTGCTTGAAAGTGAATTTTCACAATCAGATCTCCTTGTTATGTCAGCTGCAGTTGCAGATGCACGACCCTTGCAGATAGCAGACTCGAAGATTAAGAAGAGTGACTATAGGAATATCGCACTCGTCGAAAATCCAGATCTACTACGAACTATTGCATCAACAAAGAAGAACCAGATAATTGTCGGATTTGCTGCTGAAACCTCTGAAGATCTCGATTTGGCACGAGAGAAGATGGTTGCCAAGGGCGCCGATATTCTCTACCTCAATGACATCTCAGCAGGAGATATCTTTAATAGCGAGACGACCCATGGATTTATCCTTGCAAAAGGCAAGGAACCATCGAAAGTGTCGCAGACCACCAAGGACACGCTAGCTCACCAACTACTCGATGAAGCACTTCTTCAGTTAGGTTAGGACAATGTCAAAACGCCTCTTTACATCAGAATCAGTGACCGAAGGTCATCCAGATAAGATTGCAGATCAAATCTCAGATGCAATCCTTGATTCACTCTTGGAGCAAGACCCTACAAGCCGCGTTGCCGTGGAAACACTGATCACAACAGGTCAGGTTCATGTTGCAGGTGAAGTGACAACTAATGGATACGCAGATGTCATGGGCATCGTTCGCGACACCGTTATTGGAATAGGCTATGACTCATCGGTCAAAGGCTTTGATGGAAATAGTTGTGGTGTATCAATTTCGATCGGTCAGCAATCTCCTGATATTGCACAGGGCGTAGACGATGCATTTGAACACCGTGTGGCATCTGCCGCTGATCCACTTGATCTTCAGGGTGCTGGCGATCAAGGACTTATGTTTGGTTACGCATGCGATGACACGAAGGAATTGATGCCACTACCTATCTGGTTGGCACACGAATTAGCACAGCAGCTCTCAAAGGTACGTAAATCTGGAGCTCTTCCATATCTTCGCCCTGATGGTAAAACTCAGGTGACAATCGAGTATGACGGCGATAAGGCTGTTGCACTCGACACTGTTGTTATTTCGAGTCAACACGCGGAAGAAGTTGATGTTCTTAAACAATTAACTCCTGAGATTATCGCCCAGGTTATCGATCCAATATTGGCAAAGATTGATCTGCCACGTAAGGATATGAAGACGTTGATTAACCCAACAGGACGCTTTGTTATCGGTGGCCCAATGGGAGATGCAGGACTCACTGGCCGCAAAATCATCGTAGATACTTATGGTGGAATGGCTCGCCACGGTGGTGGAGCTTTCTCTGGTAAGGATCCTTCAAAGGTTGACCGCTCTGCAGCGTATGCGATGCGCTGGGTAGCTAAGAACGTTGTAGCTGCAGGTCTTGCTCGTCGTTGCGAAGTCCAAGTTGCCTACGCAATCGGTAAGGCTCAGCCAGTCGGTGTCTTCGTTGAAACTTTTGGCACTGAGACAGTTCCTGTGCAGAAGATTCAAAATGCAGTAACTACTGTCTTTGATCTTCGTCCTGCTGCGATTATTCGCGACTTGAATTTGAAGCGCCCTATCTATTCACAGACTGCTGCTTATGGTCACTTTGGCCGCGAGCTTCCTAATTTCACATGGGAAGCAACTAATCGCGTTTCAGAGCTCCAAGCAGCTGTTAAATAGCAGAGCGACTTTATCTGTGGCACTCACGCGGCCACTTCGACTCAAGTCTGAGGTAGCAAAACTTCGACCTGAAGCTAGTTCATCATCTCTTCCCATTGCACGTGTGTGGGTTGATTCAGGTGTCTTTCATCTAGACCAGGCTTATGACTATTTGATTCCAGATAATCTCTCTTCTTCCGTTGGTACGGGAATTCGCATCCAAGTTCCTTTTCACGGTCGAGAGGTAGAGGCTCTAGTCCTCTCAAGAATTGCGATTTCAGAATCACCGGTATTGAAGTCAATTACGAGAGTTATTTCACCGCATAGCGTGGCAACTGTTGAATCTCTTGCCCTCATTGAAGCAGTTGCAACGAGATGGGCTGCCCATCCGTACGACATTCTGCGATCGGCTATCCCACCTCGCGTTGCTTCTATCGATAAGCAGAGCTTTCTCGAGGTGGATCTGCGCCCATCGGGTAGTAAGGCCAAGCGCACCTATATTCAAATTCCACCTGTTGTGGATCGCTTTAAGTTCATCGAAACGCTCATTACACAGTCATCATCCCAAGGCTCAACGTTGCTTGTTCTACCTGATTCAAACTCTGCCAACCGACTACAAAAAATGATTCAGGGTTCCATTCTCCTTGATTCCTCACTCGAAAGATCAGAGCGTTATGACAATTTTCTTCGCATACGCAACGGTAGGAATCTGATCGTTATCGGCACTCGCAGTGCGATATTCGCACCGCTTGGGGACTTGTCTTCCATATTCGTCATCGATGAAGGTTCGGAGAACCACTACGAGGTACGAACCCCAGGGTGGAATGTCCGGGATGTGGCCATCTTGCGTTCTATGCGGGCAAATATTTCGTTAAATTTTGTCGGGTATTCACCGAATTCTGAGATTGCACGTCTGATTGAATCTAGATGGATTGACTACTCATCATCTATACACAGAGTCAACGTCGCATCATTTCAACAGACACAGGGAGAGCTTCTGCCTAGTCGGCTGATGTCTGAGATTCGAAAAGCGATGAAGGTGGGGCCAATCCTCTTCATCTCACCACGTAAGGGTTATTCCCAAGCAATAACTTGTTCCAAATGCAGGAATATTGCAATGTGTGAGTGTGGAGGAAAGCTTTCTCAGAGGAGTGCGCAGTCTCCTGTCTCGTGCGTTATCTGCGCACAGTCAATAAGTGAATGGAAGTGCACGTGGTGTCAGGGCACAACTCCTTTCCTACTGGGACGTGGCAGCGATCGCTTTGCATATGAAATCGGTGCAGCGTTCCCAGGGACTCAAATAGTTCAAAGTTCTGCCGAGAGCATGATTGATGAATACAGCGAGGGGACAGGTTTTGTCATCTCCACACCAGGGGCTGCACCCCTCGCACCAGATGGATATGCAATGGTGGTAATTCTTGAGGGGGAGAGGTTCTTCACGCAATCTGATATTCGTGCACATGAACGTAGTCGCGAGCTCTTCTTCGCTCATTCTGCCTTAGCTTCACAATCGGGAATCGTTGCATTGGTAATGGCTGGGAACCATCCAATAGTTGGAGCATTATCGGCATGGAAGCCTTCACTCATTTCTCAGCGAGAACTTCGCGAGAGGTTGGAAGTTCAACTTCCCCCTTTCACACGCGCAATTACATTGGATATTGTCAATTCGGAATCTCAATCACTCTTGAGAGGGTTGAAGAAATCACAAGAGGATGGTCGTCTTCCTTCATCAACAACCATTCTGGGTCCGTCTCAACTTAAGGGCGATACTGATCGCATTGTTATTTTGACTCCATTAAATGATGGCGAAGAACTCATCTCTCTTCTTCATGAGTTTCAGCGGAGGAGAAGTTCTTCTAAGAAGACGCTCGCCTCCATTCGCATAGATCCGTATTCGCTCTCTCGATAGTAGGATATGCACATGTCCATCAAGCCAATTCGCCACTTCGGAGACCCTGTCCTTGTGACACCGGCATCTGAAGTTATTGACTTCGATAAGGAGTTGCGAGTGCTGGTCAAAGATCTGACCGAAACGATGCTTGATGCTCCTGGCGCAGGTCTTGCGGCCCCTCAGATCGGTGTTCCACTTCGAGTTTTTGTCTGGGATGTCGATGAAGCACTTGGACATCTGATCAACCCAACCCTTGATCTGAGTGAAGAGATGCAAGAGGGAGATGAGGGCTGTTTGAGTTTTCCCGAGTTGCTCTATCCAACCCCGCGCGCCTTTAGAGCAGTCGCTAAAGGTTTCAATATCCATGGTGAACCTGTCACGATTGAAGGTACCGAACTTCTTGCGCGAGCACTACAACACGAGACAGATCATCTTGATGGCATTCTCTTTATTGATCGACTTTCTGAAGAAGATCGTAAATTAGCGATGAAAGAAATCCGAGAATCTGATTGGTTCGGCATGGCAGATGCTTTGGGACTACAGCCACAAATCAAAGTCTCTCCGCATGATCCATTTGGCAGAGGGCTGTAGTTGAGAATTATCGTTGCTGCAACCCCTGGTGTTGCAGTCCCAACATTAAATTGGTTATTGAATTCAGAGCATGTTCTTGCTGCCGTCATCACGCAGCCGGATCGTCCTGCTGGACGTGGTCGAGAGCTTAAAGGCTCTGTTGTCTCACAGTGGGCTTATGAGAACTCTGTCGAATGCTTTAAGCCGCAAGACCTCGCCGAGACTGCCCTTCTTGTTAGAGACTGCGACGTACTTCTCACGATTGGTTATGGAGTTCTACTACCTACAGAGATTCTCACACTCCCTCGCCATGGATGTCTCAACCTTCACTTCTCACTTCTGCCTCGTTGGCGAGGAGCAGCGCCTGTGCAACGTGCGATTGAGGCAGGAGATTCACTCTCTGGCGTGACTGTCTTTCAATTAGATGAAGGTATGGATACTGGCCCGATATTTTCAACAAAGAGATTCGCTTTAGACACTGACATTACAAGTGATGAACTCCTTATTGAGTTAGCCGAGCTTGGTGTTGAAGCGGTGATGGATTCTTTGCAGGCGATTACTGATGGTAAACGGCCTACTACGCAATCAGGTGAAGGTGCTACAAAAGCTTCCAAGATTACAAAGCAGGAGTGCGAGATTGATTGGAGTCTCTCTGCGCAGGTTATCTCCCAGAAAGTTCGAGCCTTCACATCAAACCCTGGGGCGTGGACGCGTTTTAGGGGAGATACGCTCAAGATTGATTCAGTTTCTTTAGAAGATTCTTCACTGAAACCAGGAACCTTACATATTGTCGATAAGAAGCTCATTGTTGGAACAGGAAGTAATGCATTAGCGATTGGATTCCTTACACCTTCGGGAAAGTCTCGCATGGAGGCACTTTCCTGGATCAATGGAGCACGAATCACAGATGGCGAATATTTTGGTTAAGGCGCGTAGGGATTCATTTAAATCACCAAAGCCAGATGCTCCACGCGTTCTTGTCTATGACATCTTCTCTGAGGTAAACCGACGTGGGGGATATTCAAACCTTCTTCTCCCGGGGGCGCTCAATGCGAGCAACTTTGATCAACGCGATAAAGGGTTTGTGACAGAGCTTCTCTATGGAACTTTGCGCATGCAAGGTCGTCACGACTACATACTGGCTCAAGTATCAGATCGACCATGGAGTGAGGTCGATGAAGGAATCGTCGATATTTGCCGATTAGGCGTGCACCAACTCTTCGAGATGCGAGTAGCAACCCACGCTGCAGTCTCAGCAACCGTTGAGTTAGCACGCAAGGTCATTGGAGAATCCAAAGCATCGTTCGTCAACGCCATTTTACGAAAGGTGAGTGCGAAGACTCTGGAGGAGTGGCTTGAGCCAGTCTCACTCATCAGTGATCCTGTTACTCGCCTCTCTATCCAATATTCGCATCCTGAATGGATTGTCTCTGCCTACTTTGATCTACTCAAAGACTTCCATCGCGTTGAGGCAGAGCTAGCTTCCAACAATGTCCCAGCCATGCCAACACTTGTCTCATGGCCCGGTTCTTCAACACAAGAAGAATTGGTAGCAGAAGGTGCGGTGGCAACTCGCTATTCACCGTATGGGGCAAAGTTTGATGGTCCGCCTGGGTCCCTAGATCTCATTCGTCACCGTAAGGCTGGTGTTCAAGATGAAGGATCTCAACTGGTCGCTTTAGCTTTCTCTCGAGCTACCCAATCAGCAAAAAATGTTCTTGATCTCTGTGCTGGTCCTGGCGGAAAGGCTGCACTTATCTCTCATATCTGCGATGTTGAAGGTAGAGATTTCGTAGCAAATGAAGTTTCAGAAGCGAGAGCAAAGCTTGTTAAGAATGTAGTGGGTAAGTTTCCAGTCTGGGTTGGTGATGGCAGGGAGATTTCTTCTCATAATCAACTCTTTGATGCGATCATTGCCGATGTTCCATGCACCGGACTTGGTGCACTTCGCCGCCGCCCAGAAGTGAGATGGCGCAGAACGGTTCAGGATCTGCGAGCCCTCACTGAATTGCAACGTGAACTATCGGAGGCAGCGATTGCAACTCTCGAAGTTGGCGGAATCTTTGGCTATGCAACCTGTAGCCCTCACTTTGCTGAGACATTTGGGCAGGTGAAGATTATTCTTAAAGGCCATCCTGAGCTAGAGCAAATGGATGTTTCACCATACCTGCCAACAAACCTTGACGGAGCCGTTCGTGATGGATGCATGGCGCTATGGACTAGCGTCCATGACACGGATTCAATGTTTCTGGCACTGTTCAAGAAGAGCGTTTAGGCTTATCCAGTGAGTTCACATCTCCGTATAACACCCAGCATTCTCAATGCGGATTTTTCTCAATTAGATAGTGAGATCGCCAAGATTGCCTCTGTCAGTGATTACATCCATCTTGATGTGATGGATGATGTCTTTGTTCCAAACTTTACCTTCGACTTTGATGCAGCAACCAAAATCATCAAGAGCTCACCTATCCCTATTGATTCTCATCTTATGGTGGCCGATGTCGACCAAATCGCAATTGATTATGCACAAGCAGGTTCTGCAAGTGTGACCATTCATGCCGAAGCCACCCACGATATTCGAGCGACGCTCAAAGGAATTAGATTCCATGGCGCTCGTTCAGCTCTTGCCCTTAAGCCTGGAACTGAGATTGATGGCTATGAGAGTTACGTGGACGAGGTGGATATGTTTCTGATTATGACTGTTGAGCCAGGTTTTGGTGGTCAAAAATTTATGGAGTCGATGATGGAGAAGGTACGCAGAACAAGGAAGTTAATCGGTTCGCGCCCTATCTGGCTTCAAGTCGATGGAGGAATCTCGCTCGAAACTATTGAAATTGCAGTAGAGGCAGGGGCAGACACATTTGTCGCAGGTAGTGCGGTCTTTAAAGCAGAAGATCCTGCACAGATGGTTATTGCCCTACGGGAGAGAGCGCTCTCCAGTAAACTCTAGCCATGAAATCATTCGATGCGCTCTGGAGTGAGCTTGCTACAAAGGCTGCGACCCGACCAGAGGGTTCTGGAACAGTGGCAGCTCTGGATGCAGGTATTCATTCGATTGGTAAGAAGATTCTCGAAGAAGCTGGTGAAGTCTGGCTTGCAGCAGAACATGAGTCAGATGAAGCTTTGGCTGAGGAAATCAGTCAGCTTATCTACCATCTTCAAACGCTCATGCTCGCACGTGGTCTAACGCCAGATGACATCTATAAGTATCTTTAACAATTGCTAGGGGAGACGATGTTAAGAATTGCCGTACCAAATAAGGGCTCGTTAGCCGATTCCTCTATCGCTATTCTCAAAGAGGCTGGATATAGACAGCGCACAGATTCTCGGGACTTAGTTCTGGCAGATCCTGATAACTCTGTTGAGTTTTACTACCTAAGACCACGTGATATCGCTATCTATGTGGGATCTGGTGAGTTGGAAGCTGGAATCACCGGTCGCGATTTACTTATTGATTCAGCAGCGCCAGCGGAAGAAGTTCTCGCACTCGATTTCGGAGGATCTACCTTTAGATTCGCAGCACCTTCTACAACTTCATGGAAGCCAGCTGATATCGCCGGCAAGAGAGTTGCTACCGCCTATCCAGGTTTAGTTGAAAAGCACCTAAAAGATCTGAAGATTTCCGCATCGGTGGTTCGTCTAGATGGCGCAGTAGAAAGTAGCGTCCGCCTTGGAGTTGCAGATCTGATTGCAGATGTGGTGAGTACCGGTAACACCTTAAAGCAGGCAGGTCTTGCGGTCTTTGGAGATCCCATTTTGGTTTCAGAGGCGATTTTGATTAAACGTGCTGGCTCTGTTCTACCTGCAGGACTCGAAATTCTTGTGCGACGTCTTCAAGGTGTTGTGACTGCACGTCAGTATGTTCTTCTGGATTATGACATTCCTACATCTGGACTTGATAAGGCGTGTGCGGTAACACCTGGTCTTGAATCTCCAACAATTTCACCGCTACAAAAAGCGGACTGGGTTGCAGTGCGCGCCATGGTTCTTCGTAAAGATACCAATCGACTTATGGATGAACTCTGGGCACTCGGAGCGCGTGGAATTCTTGTCACAGATATTCACGCCTGCCGACTGTAATTACTTTCGCTTAGCCCCAGCTTCTTCAACTTCCTCGCGAGTAATTCCCAAGAGATAGAGAACTGAATCAAGATAGGGAGCACTGACAGAGCTATCGGCTGCAGCTTTCACAGCAGGTTTTGCATTGAAGGCGATACCTAAACCTGCAATAGAAATCATGTCGAGATCATTGGCGCCATCGCCGATAGCAATAGTCTGCTCGAGTTGAACTCCTTCAATCTTGGCAAAATCTTGCAAAGCTGTCGCCTTTGCCGCTCGATCAATGATGGGATCAAGAACTTTTCCGGTTATCTTGCCATCGATAATCTCAAGAGTATTGGCTCGATAATGCACGATTCCCAACTCTTTGATCAGAGGCTCAATCACTTGCGTGAAACCTCCTGACACAACAGCCACGCTATGACCTAGTTGGTGCAGCGTCTTCACGAGAGTGCGAGCACCTGGAGTTAACGAAATTTCACTTTGAACTTCACTAATTACTGAGTCAGGAAGCCCTGCAAGAAGAGCTACTCGAGCTTTGAGGCTCGCTTCAAAATCCAACTCACCACGCATTGCAGAATCAGTAATCTCTTTTACCTTCTCTTGTGCACCAGACTTGTGAGCAAGTAGTTCAATAACTTCCTGTTGGATGAGAGTCGAATCAACATCCATGACAACGAGTTTCTTGGCCCAGCGCATCAATCCGCCAGGGGAGACTGCGATATCAACGGAGTGTGTAAGAGTTACTTGCGCTAAACATTGGCGAATCTTGGTTTGATCAGCTCCTGAGACGATAAACTCAATGGCAGTTATGGGATAGCTGGCTGTGCGATGAATGCGCTCAATATTTCCACCACGGGTTGCGATTGCAGCAGCGATTGCTGCGATGGTTGCAGGTGCAAGAGGGTTACCGAGTGCGACTACATGAACAAGACCAGATTTTGCTGCAATCGTTGATTGCCCTTGTTCTTGGAAAGATGTGGCGATATCCACATCCAATTTCTGCGCACAAGCTTCCAAATCTTCCTCAATAGATTGGGCATGAGCAGGGTTGAGAGAGATCAGCACGGTGAGGATCAAGCGCTCACGGATTACCACCTGTTCAATGTCGAGAACGGTGATGGCAAACGGTGCGAGTGTGTCAAAGAGAGATTGTGTGATTCCTGGGCTATCGATACCTGAGACGAGAATTAACCCCGTAAATTGACTCTTCTCATCGCTCATATGGCGCAGGTTATCGCGAATCACTTCACCAAGAGAGAGAATTACGAGTGATTTCGAGCAAGACGATATATCTTTTAGCCCTATGAGTAGCCAACGCGTCCTTGAATTACGGGATGTTTCTGTGCGTCGCGGAGATCGCACGATTCTTGGCCCCCTGAATTTCGCAATCGCCGAAGACGAACGCTGGGTGGTCCTGGGTCCTAACGGGGCAGGTAAATCAACCCTTCTACAAATAATGGCTACGAGAATTTTCCCCACACAGGGAGTTGTGAAGGTTCTTGATAAAGAGATGGGGCGCGTTGATCTGTGGGAGCTTCGAAACCGAATTGGAATCTGCGGCACCCTCATCTCCGAAGATATTCCTTATGGCGAGAAGGTTCGTGATGTTGTTCTGACCGCGGCTTATGCAGTTTTAGGTCGTTGGAATGAGGCTTATGACTTATGGGATCAGTCCCGCGCTGTTGCTCTGCTAACTACCTTCGGTGTGCGCGATATGGCCGATCGAGATTATGGCACCTTAAGCGATGGCGAGAAGAAGAGAGTGCAGATTTCTCGCGCTCTGATGGCAGATCCTGAACTGCTCCTTCTCGATGAACCAACTGCCGGTCTTGATCTTGGTGGTCGCGAGGATCTCTTAAAGCGATTCTCAGATTTTGCATCCGATCCGCTAGCTCCTGCTTCAATTTTGGTCACTCACCACATCGAAGAGATTCCAAGTGGCACTACACACGCACTCATCCTTAAAGATGGTGTCGCTGCGGTTTCAGGTCCTATCCATGAAGTGATTACCTCTGAGCATATGTCGGCTGTCTTTGAACTACCTATGGAAGTACGAAATGAAGGATCACGTTTCTTTGCGCGTGCACTCTAGCTGGGATCCGATATTTAAGCCGCTTCAAGGACAGATCGATTCAGTTATGCAGTCTCTTGAAGATGAAGAGTGCGCACCACCTAAAGAATCTATATTTGCAGCCTTTCAGATGGAGCTTTCATTAGTTCGCTGTGTGATTGTGGGACAAGATCCTTATCCAACACCGGGTAATGCGATGGGACTTGCCTTTTCAATCAATGCAAACGTCAGCAAGATTCCAGCGAGTTTGAAAAACATATTCTCTGAACTAGAAAGCGACCAAGGTATTGCATCTCCCGCTTCCGGTGATTTATCTTGCTGGATGCAATCTGGGGTATTGCTATTGAATCGTGTTCTCACAACTCGTGCGGGGGAGTCCAACGCTCATGCAACCTATGGATGGCAGAAGATTACAGATCACATAGCGCAAGAGCTCGGTAAGCGTGGGGTTGTCGCAATATTGTGGGGGAAACAAGCACAGGAACTTTCTCGATATTTCCCATTACGTGTTGAAGGAGTGCATCCGAGTCCACTCAGTGCCTATCGGGGATTCTTCGGCTCTCGTCCATTTTCACAAGTAAATGAACTGCTCACATCAAGTGGCTGCACTCCAATCGATTGGTCTCTCTAAAGCAGAAGGTCCCCGCCTCACATTGAGACGGGGACCTTCTGTATGAATTGAGTTACTTAGCCAACCCAGGTGTTGATTGGTGAAGTCAGGAAGTAAATCATGAATAGACCCGATACCAAGAGCATCAAAGGATGAACATCCTTGCGACGACCTTGGATATAACGGATTACAACGTGAGATACGAAGCCTGCGCCAATACCTACGGAGATGTTGTATGTGAATGGCATCAAGATGATTGTGAGGAATGCAGGAATCGCAATTCCGTAATCTTCCCAATCAATTCCCTTGATCTGTGTCATCATCAAGAATCCGACGATAACCAGAGCTGGTGTTGCAGCCTCATAAGGAATGATTGCTACAAGTGGCGCGAGGAAGGTAGTCAGCAAGAAGCAGACACCCGTCACTATTGATGCAAGCCCTGTGCGAGCACCTTCACCGACACCTGCTGCCGATTCAATGTAGCTGGTGTTAGATGAAATGCTTCCAACTCCGCCACCGACTGCTGCAAGTGAGTCAACAAGCAAGATGCGGTCGTTATTCGGAATATTTCCATCGCGATCAACAAGTCCTGCTTCGTGCCCAATCGCCGTAACTGTTCCGACTGTGTCGAAGAAGTCTGAGAGCAAAAGAGTGAAGACCAAGAGAATCATGGTGATCAATGGAACGCGATCGAGTGAACCGAAGAGATTGAACTGTCCGAAGAGACTGAAATCTGGAGTTGCTACAACCTTCTCTGGCATCGCTGGAACGTTAAGTCCCCAACCCTTTGGATTTACCTTGCCAGTTGCTCCATCAAAGTTAGGACCAATCTTTAGCGTTGTTTCGATAAATACTGCGACGATTGTGGAAACAACTATGCCGATCAAAATTGCGCCCTTAACCTTCTTGACCATCAAACCGATGGTGAGGAAGAGTCCAAGTGCGAAGACGATGATTGGCCATCCGACAAGAGTTCCTCCATCGCCAAGAGTTACTGGAACTGGTCCAGAACCTGTGCGGCGAACGAAACCAGCGTCGACGAGACCGATCAAAGCGATAAAGAGACCGATACCGACTGAGATTGCAATCTTGAGCTGTGCAGGCACTGCCTTAAAGACAGCTGTTCTAAATCCTGTGAGAACAAGGATGGTGATGATGATGCCTTCAAGAACAATAAGTCCCATCGCATCAGCCCATGTCATCTGCG